>CALMQI010000421.1 GCA_937871935.1 uncultured Burkholderiales bacterium | reverse complement strand
CGCTTCCGCGGAGGCCGCTGGGAGCTGGTGGGCGAGGAACTCGGCCTCCCGTCGCCGCCCGTCTACAACCTGTTCGCCGATCGGCGCGGCGATCGCCGCGCTTCTCCTCGCGGCCGCGCCGTTCGCCGCGGATTTTTACGGCGACCCCCGCATGTTCTGGGTGTTCGCCGGGGTCGCCGCCTACCCCCTAATCACCGGATTTATTAATCCGAAGTTTTTCGAGTTCGAGCGCAGTTTCGATTTTTCGAAAGAGTTCATCTCGAGCGCGGTCGCCAAGCTTGCGGGCGTCTCCGTTTCGATCGCGATTGCGATCCCCTTTCGAAGCTATCTGGCGATCATTTTGGGACTTCTCGCCGGCGCCGTCGTCCAGCTCGCGCTCTCTTATCTGATGCGCCCCTATCTTCCGCGCCCGACCTTTCGATCCCTGCGCAAGGTTCTGAATTTTTCCGGCTGGCTCACCGGGGTCAGCTTCATGGCGGCGCTCAACAACAAACTTGACGCCTTTGTGCTGGCGCGCGTTATCGGCGTCACCGGAACCGGCAACTACTATGTCGGGCTGCAGCTCGCCGAGGATCAACTTGAGCAGCGTCGTCTTGCCGGCACCGTTGGGGCCGATCAGACCGCAGATGTCGCCGCGGGCAACGTCGAAGCTCACGTCGTCGAGTGCGACAATGCCGCCGAATCGCACGGTCACCTTGCGCACACTGAGCAACGCGTCCGAACTCTCCGCCATGGCCTGGCATCCCGTCTCGCTGGGGTTGACGACGCGAAAGCCGGCCGGGTGAAGCATGCAGCGTGCGGCAGGCAGCCGGGTTATAGGTGGCGACAGCCGATCCTGGCAATGGGAGCTTGCACTATCACCTTGGCGACACCGTGGGCGCCGGCGGACCTGACCGGTCCTGCCATCTGGAGACATGGACGATGACCAGCATCTACGATCTGCACTTGCCGCGCCAGGCAGCCAACTTCGCGGCGCTGACGCCGGTGAGCTTCGTCGAACGCAGCGCCGAGGTCTTCGGCGACCTGCCGGCCACTGTGCACGGCGCCCGGCGCTACACCTGGGCGCAGGTCCGCGAGCGCTCCGCCCGCCTGGCGGCCGCTTTGCGCGCTCTCGGCGTGGAGCGCCACACGACGGTCAGCACGATGCTTGCCAACACCCCTGAGATGGTGGAGGCGCACTACGCCGTGCCGGCGCTCAATGCGGTGCTCAACACGTTGAACACGCGGCTCGATGCGCCGCTGCTGGCCTGGCAGATGAACCACTGCGAAGCCGCGGTCCTGATCACCGACCGCGAGTTCGCGCCGGTGATGCGCGAGGCGCTGCGGCTGCTGCGCGAGCAGCACGGTCGCCACGTGGTGGTGATCGACGTGGCCGACAGCGAGTACGCCGGCGCCGGCGAGCGCCTGGGCGAGCACGAGTACGAGGCGCTGCTGGCCTCGCACGCGCCGCTGCCGCGGCTGGACGGCCCGGCCGACGAGTGGGACGCCATCGCGGTGAGTTACACCAGCGGCACCACCGGCGACCCCAAGGGTGTGGTGACGCATCATCGCGGCGCGTACCTCAACGCGGTGTGCAACGCGGCGACCTGGACGATGCCGCACTTTCCGAAGTACCTGTGGACCTTGCCGATGTTCCACTGCAACGGCTGGTGCTTCCCGTGGACGGTGGCCATGCTCGGCGGCACCCACGTGTGCCTGCGCCGGGTGGAGGCCAAGGCGATCCTGGACGCGATGCGCGACCACGGCGCCGACCACTATTGCGCGGCGCCGATCGTGCACAACCTGCTCGTCAATGCGCCGGCTGCGCAGCGCGCCGGCATCACGCACAAGGTTCGCGGCATGGTCGCCGGTGCGGCGCCGCCCGCGTCCATGATCGAAGGCATGGCGAGAATCGGCTTCGACATCACGCATGTCTACGGGCTGACCGAGGTCTACGGTCCGGCGGCAGTGGCCGTGAAGCGCGGCGTCTGGGCCGAACAGAGCCTGTCGGAGCAGACGCGCCTGAACGGCCGCCAGGGCGTGCGCTACATGCTGCAGGAGGGCATGACGGTGCGGGATCCCGACACGATGGTCGAGGTGCCCGCCGACGGCCAGACGATGGGCGAGATCATGTTCCGCGGCAACATCGTGATGAAGGGCTACCTCAAGAACCCTTCGGCCACGGGCAAGTCCTTTGCCGGCGGCTGGTTCCACACCGGCGACCTGGCGGTGATGGAGGCCGACCGCTACGTGAAGATCAAGGACCGCAGCAAGGACATCATCATCTCCGGCGGCGAGAACATCAGCTCGATCGAGGTCGAGGATGCGCTGTATCGGCATGCCGCGGTGATGGCCTGTGCCGTGGTCGCCAAGCCGGACCCCAAGTGGGGCGAGACGCCGCTGGCCTACGTGGAGCTCAAGCCGGGCGCGAGCACCACCGCCGACGAACTGGTGGCGCACTGCAAGTCGCTGCTGGCGAGCTACAAGGTGCCGCGCGAGATCCGCTTCGAGGAGATTCCGAAGACCTCGACGGGCAAGATCCAGAAGTTTCAGCTGCGCGAACGGGCTCGCTCGTCGAGCGCGCCCGAATAGGAAGGACGCCCGGCATGCTGACCATCGACGACCCATTGCTGCTGCGCGAGCGCGATGTTCGCGGCGTGGTGACGCTCACGCTGAACCGGCCGCAGGCCTTCAACGCACTGTCCGAGGCGATGCTCGACGCGCTGCAGACCGAGCTCGATCTGCTGGCCGCCGACGACGGCGTGCGCGTGCTGGTGATCGGCGCATCGGGGAAGGCCTTCTGCGCCGGCCACGATCTGAAGGAGATGCGCGCCGAGCCGGCGCTCGACTACTACGAGCGTCTGTTCGCGCAGTGCGCGCGCATGATGCTGTCGATCCAGCGCTTGCCGGTGCCGGTGGTCGCCAAGGTGCAAGGCGTCGCCACCGCGGCGGGATGCCAGCTGGTGGCGATGTGCGACCTCGCGGTGGCCGCCAGCGGCGCCCGCTTTGCCGTCAGCGGCGTGAACCTGGGCCTCTTCTGCTCGACGCCGAGCGTGGCGCTGTCGCGCAACCTGCCGCGCAAGCTCGCCTTCGAGATGCTGGTGACCGGCGACTTCATCGATGCCGTCGAAGCCAGGGCCCGCGGCCTGGTCAATCGCGTGGTGCCGGCCGACGAGCTGGAGGCCGAAGTCGAGCGTCTGTGTGCCAGCATCTGCGCCAAACCGCGCACGCCCATTGCCCTGGGCAAGCAGCTGTTCTACCGCCAACTCGAGACCGGCATCGCCGCCGCCTACGACGATGCCGGCAAGACCATGGCCTGCAACATGATGGACGCCTCGGCGCTCGAGGGCGTGCAGGCCTTCATCGACAAGCGCAAGCCGGATTGGTGAGTCGCGGGCTCTGGAGTCGGCGCCGCTGACGGCAGCCGGCGACGGTTCACGCCTTCGACGGCGACGACACCTTGTGCCGCATCAGCCGTCCGCGCTCGCGCTCCCAGTCGCGGGCCTTCTCGGTCTCGCGCTTGTCGTGCTGCGCCTTGCCTTTGGCCAGCGCGATCTCGGCCTTCACGCGGCCGCCCTTGTAGTGCAGGTTCAGCGGCACCAGCGTGTAGCCCTTCTGCTCCACCTTGCCGATCAGGCGGCGGATCTCGGCCTTGTGCATCAGCAACTTCTTCGTGCGGTCGGCTTCGGGGTGCACATGGGTCGACGCCGAGCGCAGCGCGTTGATGCGGCAGCCGATCAGGTACAGCTCGCCGTCGCGAATGACCACGTAGCCGTCGGTCAGCTGCACCTGTCCGGCGCGGATGGCCTTGATCTCCCAGCCCTCGAGCACCATGCCGGCCTCGAACCGCTCTTCGATCAGGTAGTCGTATCGGGCTCGCCGGTTCTCGGCGATGGGCGCGGTCATGCGTGGGTGCCACCTAGAATGAACCCGATAGTATGAAGCGTGTCCACAAGTCCGTTCTGCTCTGGTATTCGCCGCGCGAGATGTACGACCTGGTCGTCGGCGTCGAGCAGTACCCACAGTTCCTGCCCTGGTGCGAGCGCACCGAGGTGCTGGAGTCGAGTGCCGACTCGATGCTGGCGCGCCTGCACCTGGCCTATGCCGGCGTGCGCCACGCCTTCACGACGCGCAACACGCACGAGGACGCGCGCTCGGTGATGGTCAAGCTGGTGGACGGGCCGTTCTCGTTGCTCGACGGTTTGTGGCAGTTCGTGCCGATCGGCCGGCCCGGCGGCGACACCCAGGCCTGTCGCATCGAATTCGACCTGAGTTATGCGTTCACCAGCCGGCCGCTCGAGTCGGTGCTGAGTCCGGTGTTCGACAAGGTGGCCGACACCTTCGTCGACCGTTTCGTCATCCGCGCCGAGCAGGTGTATGGCAACCGATGAAGCGCTCGACGTGGAACTGGTCTACGCCGCGGGGCCGCACCGGGTACTGCGCGTCGCGCTGCGCCTGCCGGACGGGTCGACGCTGACCGACGCGGTGCGCGCCAGCGGCGTGCTCGACGGTGTGGCGGCAGAGATGGTCGAGCAGCTCAAGGCCGGCATCTGGGGCCGGGTCGCGCCGGGAGGCACTTTGCTGCGTGCAGGCGATCGCGTCGAGCTGTGGCGGCCGTTGACGGTCGACCCGAAGGAGGCGCGCCGTCTGCGCTATCGGCGCGACGGCGCCGGCAAGAAGGGCAAACGCGCGCCTGCGGTCAGCGGCACTCGCTCGCGATGACCTGGCGGGTACGCGCCATCTCCTCGGCGCGGCCCTTGTCGTCGAGGATCTCCCGCTCGCCCTTGTCGTTGGTGCGCGCCAGGCGGATGCCGGAGTCGAGCGACGCCAGATGGGCACGGGCACGCTTGCAGTTGTCGGCACGCTGGGCGGCGACCTTTTCTTCCTCGGCCTTCTGCTTGTCGGCCTGCTCCTGCTCGGCCTTCTTGCGGCGCGACTCGAGCTCGGCGTCGACCTTGGGCTTGGCGGCCACCTCGGCCACGACGGCGCCAGAGGCTGCCGATGGCGCCGCAGCGGGCCTGCGGGCGGCGACGTCGGGCTTTTGCAGCACGTCGCGCTCGGGAATGTCGCGCGGCGGCGGAATGTCGCTGACGACGACCTGACCGCGGCTGTCCTTCCACTTCCACTGCGCGAGCGAGGGCGTTGCCGCGAACAGCAGCGATATCAGAAGGAGCATGAAGCCGCGCAGACGCATCGTTGAACTCCGCCAGGCGACCATCGAAAGGCCGCAGACGGCGCCAAGTGTAGCGGTGGCTCCCTGCTGGCAGGCGGTGTTGGAGGCAGGTGCCGGCAATACCGCACGACAGCGATCCGTATAATCTTCTTTTGCGTCTGGAGCATTCCCCATGCGCCTACTCGGCAAAGCGCTCACCTTCGACGACGTGTTGTTGGTGCCGGCGTTTTCGCAGGTGCTGCCGCGCGACACGCGCCTGGCCACCCGGCTGTCCCGCCACATCGCCCTCAACCTGCCGCTGGTGTCCGCCGCGATGGACACGGTGACCGAGGCACGCCTGGCGATCGCCATCGCGCAGGAGGGCGGCATCGGCATCGTGCACAAGAATCTGCAGCCCAAGGCGCAGGCGGCCGAGGTGGCACGCGTCAAGCGCTACGAATCGGGCGTGCTGCGCGACCCGATCACCGTCACTCCGGACATGCCGGTGCGCGAGGTGATGGCGCTGTCTAGAGCGCACGGCATCTCCGGATTCCCGGTGCTGCAGGGCAAGCAGGTGGTCGGCATCGTGACCAACCGCGACCTGCGCTTCGAGACGCGCATGGACGTGCCGGTGCGCGAGATCATGACGCCGCGCGAGCGCCTGATCACCGTGCGCGAGGGCGCCTCCATCGACGACGGCAAGGCGCTGATGCACAAGCACAAGCTGGAGCGTGTGCTGGTCGTCAACGAGGCCTTCGAGCTGCGCGGTCTGATGACGGTGAAGGACATCACCAAGCAGACCACGTTTCCCAATGCCGCGCGTGATGCCCAGGGCCAGCTGCGCGTCGGTGCGGCGGTGGGCGTCGGCGAGGGCACCGAGGAGCGAGTCGAGTTGCTGGTCAAGGCCGGTGTCGACGCGATCGTCGTCGACACCGCGCACGGCCACAGCGCCGGCGTGATCGACCGCGTGCGGTGGGTCAAGCGCCACTACCCGAAGCTCGAGGTGATCGGCGGCAACATCGCCACCGGCACCGCGGCCAAGGCGCTGGTCGAGGCGGGGGCCGATGCGGTCAAGGTCGGCATCGGCCCGGGCTCGATCTGCACCACCCGCATCGTCACCGGCGTCGGTGTACCGCAGATCTATGCGATCGAGTCGGTGTCCAGCGCGCTGAAGGGCAGCGGCGTACCGCTGATCGCCGACGGCGGCATCCGCTACTCGGGCGATCTGGCCAAGGCGATCGCCGCCGGCGCCGATTGCGTGATGATGGGCGGCATGTTCGCCGGCACTGAGGAGGCGCCCGGCGAGACCATCCTCTACCAGGGCCGCACCTACAAGAGCTACCGCGGCATGGGCTCGCTCGGTGCCATGCAGCAGGGCAGCGCCGACCGCTATTTCCAGGAAGACAACGCGAACAATCCGAACACCGCCAAGCTGGTACCCGAGGGCATCGAGGGCCAGGTGCCCTACAAGGGGTCGGTGGTCACGGTCATCTTCCAGCTGGCCGGCGGCCTGCGCGCCTCGATGCACTATTGCGGCTGCAGCAGCATCGAGGAGATGCACACCCGCGCCGAGTTCGTCGAGATCACCACGGCCGGCGTGCGCGAGAGCCACGTCCACGACGTGCAGATCACCAAGGAAGCGCCGAACTACCGGATGGAATGATGGCGGCGGACATCGCTTCGGCCGCCGCCGAGTCGCCGGGCCGGCGGCCCGCGGCGATGGCGTTCATCATGATCACGGTGCTGATCGACATGGTGTCGATCGGGCTGATCATCCCGGTGCTGGCCCCGCTGGTGGGCACCTTCACCAGCGAGCCGGCCGAGCAGGCGCTCTGGTATGGCGCCGTGACCTTCACGTTCAGTCTGGCCAACTTCTTCGGTTCGCCGATCCTCGGCGCGCTGTCGGACCGCTTCGGCCGCCGGCCGGTGCTGCTGCTGGGCTTCTTCGCGCTCGGCTTGAGCTTCGTTGTCACCGGCCTGGCCACGGCGTTGTGGATGCTGATCGTCGTGCGCATGTTCAGCGGCGCGATGCAGTCCAATGCAGCGGTGGCCAACGCCTACGTGGCCGACATCACACCGCCGGAGGCGCGCGCGCGCAGCTTCGGGCTGCTGGGGGCGATGTTCGGCATCGGCTTCATCCTCGGCCCGGTGATGGGCGGCCTGCTCGGTTCGATCAACCTGCAGCTGCCGTTCTTCGTCGCCGGCGCGATGGCGGGGCTGAACTTCCTGTACGGCTACTTCGTGCTGCCGGAGTCGCTGCAGCCCTCGCAGCGCCGCCCGTTCGAGTGGAAGCGCGCCAACCCGGTGACGGCCCTGCGGGCGCTGACCGACCTGCACGGCGTCGGCCCGCTGGTGGCGGTGGTGGCTTGCAGCGCGCTGGCGCAGTTCGTGCTGCACACCAGCTGGGTGCTCTACACGACCTTCAAGTTCGGCTGGGGCCCGATGGAAAACGGCTGGTCGCTGTTCGCGGTCGGTGTGGCGATGGCGCTGTCGCAGGGCGTGCTGCTGGGTCGCTTGCTCAAGCGCTTCAGTCCGCAGCGCCTGGCGGTGGCGGGCTTGCTGTCGTCGTCGGTGGCCTTCACGCTCTGGGGTGCGGCCACGGAAGGCTGGATGATGTACGCCGTCATCGCGCTCAATCTGCTCGGCGGCACCGTGGCGGCCTCGATCCAGAGCATCATCTCGTCGGCGGCCGACGCGAGGACACAGGGCCAGACGATGGGCGCCGTCAGCTCGCTGAACAGCCTGATGGCCGTGGTGGCGCCGGTGATCGGCGCGCCGCTGCTGGGCGTGGTGTCGCATCTGCCGCAGGGCGACTGGCGCATCGGCGCACCGTTCTACTTCTGCGCGCTGCTGCAGCTGGCGTCGCTCCTGATCGCGGCACGCCACTTCCGGGCCATGCGCCTGCAGCGCGCCCGGACGGCGAACGCACCCATTGCCTGAAGAATCACCACCATGCACGACAAGATCCTGATCCTCGACTTCGGCTCCCAGGTCACGCAGCTGATCGCGCGGCGCGTGCGCGAGGCGCACGTGTATTGCGAGATCCACCCCAACGACGTGAGCGATGCGTTCGTCAGGGAGTTCGCGCCGAAGGGCATCATCCTGTCGGGCAGCCACGCCAGCACCTACGAGGAGCAGGACCTGCGCGCGCCGCAGGCGGTATACGAGCTCGGTGTGCCGGTGCTCGGCATCTGCTACGGCATGTTCACGATGACCGTACAGCTCGGCGGCCAGGTCGAGGCGTCGTCGCACCGCGAGTTCGGTTATGCCGAGGTGCGCGCGCGTGGCCACACGCGGTTGCTCGACGGCATCGAGGACTTCCGCACCGCCGAGGGCCACGGCATGCTCGAGGTGTGGATGAGCCACGGCGACAAGGTCACCGCGCTGCCGCCGGGCTTCAAGCTGATGGCCAGCACGCCGAGTTGTCCGATCGCCGGCATGGCCGACGAGCAGCGCCGCTTCTACGCGGTGCAGTTCCACCCCGAGGTCACGCACACGCGGCAGGGTCGCGCGATGCTCGAGCGCTTCGTGCTCGACATCTGCGGCGCCGGGCCCGACTGGGTGATGCGCGACCATATCGGCGAGGCGGTGGCGCGCATTCGCGACCAGGTCGGCAACGAGCAGGTGATTCTCGGTCTGTCGGGCGGCGTTGATTCGAGCGTGGCCGCGGCGTTGATCCACCGCGCCATCGGCGAGCAGCTGACCTGCGTGTTCGTCGACCATGGCCTGCTGCGCCTGCACGAAGGCGACGGGGTGATGGAGATGTTCGCCGGCCGCCTGCACGCCAGGGTGATCCGGGTCGATGCGAGCGAGCAGTTCCTCGGCCATCTCAAGGGCGTGGCCGACCCGGAGGCCAAGCGCAAGATCATCGGCCGCGAGTTCGTCGAGGTATTCCAGGCCGAGGCGAGCAAGCTCAAGGGCGCGAAGTGGCTGGCGCAGGGCACGATCTACCCCGACGTCATCGAGTCGGGCGCCGCGCGCACGAAGAAGGCCACCACGATCAAGAGCCACCACAACGTGGGCGGCCTGCCCGAGACGCTGGGGTTGAAGCTGCTGGAGCCCTTGCGCGACCTGTTCAAGGACGAGGTGCGCGAACTCGGTGTCGCGCTCGGCCTGCCGCACGACATGGTGTATCGCCATCCGTTCCCGGGGCCGGGCCTGGGGGTGCGCATCCTCGGCGAGGTGCGCGCCGAATACGCCGACCTGCTGCGTCGCGCCGATCACATCTTCATCGAGGAACTGCGCAAGACCGTCGATGAGAAGACCGGCAAGACCTGGTACGAGCTGGTGAGCCAGGCCTTTGCCGTGTTTCTGCCGGTCAAGAGCGTGGGCGTGATGGGCGACGGCCGTACCTACGACTACGTGGTGGCATTGCGCGCGGTGCAGACGAGCGACTTCATGACCGCCGACTGGGCCGAGCTGCCGTATGCGCTGCTCAAGAAGGTGTCCAGCCGCATCATCAACGAGGTGCGCGGCATCAATCGCGTCACCTACGACGTGTCGTCCAAGCCGCCGGCGACGATCGAGTGGGAATGAGTCAAGATCGTCCCAGGGTGTCTCGGCGCATCCCAGGACAACCTGATTCCGGTGTAGGGACAACGACTTAGCGTCTCCCAACGTCCCAGCTGATCCAAGGACGCCCCAGGCGTCCTGTCGGTTGACCTGACGGTAGCCGAGCGCCTAGGCTGGCAAGCCTTCAGCGATGCCGTCAGAGCCGATGACGGTATCCGGTCCTACGACGATGGACGTGATCGGGAAGCTATGGACACCTCTTTGGAACGGGCTCGCACAAAGCAGTCCAGCGCGAAGTCGCGCCAAGGATTGACGGAAGCGAAACTGCGAGAGCTGCAGCCTGGCGAGCGGGCGTACAAGGTCAGCGATGGAGGCAATGGTCTCTACGTCCTCGTCTCCCCCAGCGGCAGCAGGTCCTTCCGCTACGACTACCGGCTCGGCGGCCGGCGCGAGACGCTGACCATCGGACGCCATGAGCCGGTTGCGCGTCTTGTCCAGCGCTCTCATCTGGCCTATGGCATGGACGTGACGCTGGAGGAGGCGCGTCTGCTTCTGGCGCGGGCACGTGTCGACGTTAGTTCCGGGCGGTCGCCGGCTCGGGCCAAGGTCGAGCAGCGCGGCGAAGTTGCCGATGCCAAGACCTTTGGGCGGTGGGCGACTCGATACTTCGAGTTCAAGTCCGACGCCAAGAGCGGTGCCGAGCGCCTGGCCGACAGCACGCTGGCGTTGAGACGTTCGATCTACAACCGCATCCTTGCGGGCCCGTTCGGAAACCTGAACCTCGACGAAATCAAGCCGGTCGCACTGGGTGAGTTGCTCGACCGTGTCAAGACTGAACGAGGGCCGGGTCCGGCAGTGCACGCCAGGGAAATGGTGTTGCAGGTGTACCGATTCGCCGCTGGCAAGGGCGTGGATGTCGCCAATCCGGCTGAAGCGCTCGCACGCAAGGCCTATGCGACCTTCGTCCCCCGTGAGCGCAATCTTAGCCGCCATGAAATCAAGGTCCTGCTGGACGCTCTGGAGGAGACCGGAACCGGTCCCACACTTCGGCTGGCAGTTCGGTTCATGCTGTTGACGGGTGTTCGTAAGGGCGAGTTCATCGGGGCCACCTGGGCGGAAGTGGACTGGGAAAGGGCGCGGTGGCTGATCCCCGCCGAGCGGATGAAGGCAGGCAAGGCGCACACGGTGTACCTGTCCGAACAGGCCCTGGACATCCTGACGACGCTTCGAACCTGCTTCCCATCGAGCAGGTTCGTCCACCCCAGCCGCTACGACTCCTCGGAGCCTATCAGCCAGGCCACGCTGAACCGGACGGTCGCAGCGGCGGTGGTCCGAATCAACGAGGATCGAACACCGGACCAGGAGCAGTTTCTGCCGGTCTCTGTCCACGATCTTCGCCGAACGTTTTCGTCACGGCTCAACGACGCCCTTTTTCCGGAGGCCTTGATCGAAGCCTGCCTCGCGCACCAGATGCGGGACCAGGTCGCCGCCGCCTACAACCATGCGCGCTTGTCCGGGCCGCGGCGAGCTCTCATGCAAGCGTGGGCGGAAATGCTGGACTGCTGGATGCGTGGTGCAACGGCCAGGGAGGTCATCGTCCGGGGCAAGGCGAAGATCGATGCGGCTGCGCACGACGCAGAAGGCATGAACTTGTAGGGCGAAGCCATCGGCAATGAAAGTTGTCGTGGTCCGCGCGATGTTGGCGCAGGGGCGATAGGCAATGCCCAAACCGAACTTCCAGTTTGCGGAGGCACTTTGCAGGTGGCCACGACCTACGCCACCTGCCGCCACTGTCCTGGGATCTGGTCGATCGAAACTGGAAGCAGAACCAAGTCCACGTTGGATAGGTCCCGACCGGCGTCCAGGCTCGACACTACGATGGCCACGACTACGTGCCCGAGAAGCGCAAGGCGCTCGAGGTGCTTCTGCGGGAGGTATGCCGCGACGGTACGTCGTTGCATTGAGCAAGGTCGCCGAGTGTCACGAGCTGCAGACGAGTTCGATTCGCGCCCTTTCGCTCGCCACTCACGACAGGGCTGAATTCAATGAGAAGTGCGCCAGCAAAGGCCGGCAAATACGCAGTTCTTATCAGGACGTCACTTGGCGCGGCAATTTCGCTGGCCGCGTCGACGTGCACGTCGGCTGCTGCTGAGTGAGGTCACCGCCGCAGGCGAGATAAGACGCGCTAGCGCACTGCACTCCGCTGGCGATACTGCCGCGGACTCACCCCATAGGTTGCTCTAAACAGCTTGCTGAAATGAGCGGCGTCGCTGAAACCCCAATGCAGCGCCAGGTTGCCGATATTGCTTGAGTTGTCATCCGTACACAGGGCCTGTCGGCAGCGCTCAAGGCGACGCTGGCGTATGAAACCGGCCACCGTCAGCTGTCGCTCGGCGAACAGGACCTGCAGCGATCTGACCGAACAACCGTGGCGTTGAGCAATTGACGTCGAGTCGAGTTCGGGATCGTCGAGTTCGCGGTCGATGTACCGCACAATGTCGTCGAACAGTTTTGCCTTGCTGCGCGACGGTGTCCACGTCGGCCTATTGGCCTTGCCGAGCAAGTCGACGATGGCTTCCAGCCCGGTGCGCAGCTCCTCCTGAGCGAACTGCTGCTGCTGCCTCCACAACGTCTGCACACCCCCATGCGCCAGCGCGAGCATGGAAGAACCAGCGGTCAGATGCCGAGGCGCGTCCTCGATGGCAAGGCTGGGCCACATTTGCTCGAAGCGTTCAAGCGGCACGAGGATCTGAAACTCCTGTATGGCGGCCGGCAGCTCGAAGTCGCAAGACATCCGGCTGTTCCAGACAAGCACGTCGCCGGGTTGAAGAATGCGGTCCGGATGATCGCCCCTTATTCGCTGGCGGCCGGTGATGTTGAACAGCACGCCGTAGAAGTCCTCGCCGCCGTGATCTTCCGTGCTGACGCACCCGGTTGCCGCAGCCGACTGCATGGAGACCAACAGCATCGAACCT
The DNA here is from genome assembly GCA_937871935.1 of uncultured Burkholderiales bacterium. Lineage (GTDB taxonomy): Bacteria > Pseudomonadota > Gammaproteobacteria > Burkholderiales > Burkholderiaceae_C > JAEUPI01. The sequence goes on along the minus strand of CALMQI010000421.1, from coordinate 35,109 downwards.
GCCGGCTGCGGCTCGAGCAGTGATTTCGGCGGCCGCCCGCCCTCCAGCTTGACATGCCAGGCCGCCCGCAGGTCGGCATGCTGGATGACGGACGTCGCGAAGCTTGTCCGAGCAGAGCTTGATATCGGGGTCATGATCATGTTGCGCCAGAGCCGGTATGCGAACGACTGTATTGGTGCGGTTGCATGCAGCCCGGGCGGGATTTCCAGGGTGGGGAGTCTGTTGGCGCGGGCGCCCCCTCTTCGCGGGTGGGGTGCCCATCCCCCACCTTCTCAGGCCACATCAGTAGCAACCCGAAGTCTGCGTGCATTCACAAGAACCGTGCGCCTTCGCCCAAGAGCGAACGGCGCTCGGCTTCCAGACTTCTCGCCTGCACAACCTAACCCCAGGAGGCGATCGGTGAAGCACGTCAAGAGGAGACCCCTGCCCGTTGTCGCGACGCTGCGCACTCGACTTTGGCCACTGCAAAGGGCCAGCTGCGGAAGACGGTCTCCGGCATGACGGCCACCTACCCGGAAATCCCGCTGACCGACCACGCACTGTATGGCTTCTACGACCTGCTCAGCGGTGCATGGTTTGCCGATCCCTTCGACAACAACGCGCGGGACGTCATCGGCACCCAAGCGGTGACCAGGTTGAAGGATGAAGTGTTCACCCCTGGCGCCATGGCCAGGGCCCGGCCGCGTTGAGTGTGCGGCGAAGCGCGAGGGCGGCTCGGACCGTCCTCGGCGCTTTGCGCACTGGCTTGCAGGCAGGAGCAAGAGAATGTTCAAAGATAAGGTGGTGGCCATCACCGGGGCCGCGTCTGGCATAGGACGGGCACTGGCCGTGGAGACGGCTGCCCAGGCTGCGCGGTTGGCGCTGGCGGACCTGAACTTGCGCGCGCTGCAGGAGACCGTGTCGCTGCTGGTGCCTGGCACTTCTGTGCGCGCCTACGAGCTTGACGTGTCATCACGTGACGCGGTCTTTGGTTTTGCCGACAGCGTGCAGCGCGACTTCGGCGCTGCCCATTTCATCGTCAACAACGCGGGCACGGCCACGCTGGCCGCGTTTGACCATGTCACGCTGGAGGAGATCGAAAAAGTACTCGCGATCAATCTCTGGGGCGTGATCTACGGCACCAAGGCATTCCTGCCGATCATGCAGTTGCAGCGAGAGGGCTGCATCGTCAACATCTCCAGCGTGTTCGGCTTGGTGGCCACGCCATGTTCGGTGGCATACACCATCTCGAAATTCGGTGTTCGCGGCCTCACCGAGACGCTGTGGTATGAGCTGGAAGGCACCGGCGTCCGGGCCGTGCTGGTGCACCCGGGCGGCATCAACACCAACATCAGCAAAACGCCGGAAGCCAAATTCGCCGGTGAGTTCGAACGTCGCGTCGCGGAAGGCAACCTTCGGCAGATGACCACCGCACCGGCTGACTGCGCAAGGCAGATCGTAGAAGGCCTCAAGCGCGGCGACAAGCGCCTGCTGGTCGGCAACGGGGCCAAGACCCTGCACTGGATTTCGCGCTTGTTCCCCGACGGCTACGTCGCCCTGATGCGTCGAAAGCTGGGCGTCTGAGAGCCAACTCAACAACTTTGGAGACATGAACATGACAACAACCAACTCGTTGCGTGGTCGCACCGCGCTGGCAGTGGTGCAATGCGCTGGCATGGTGGACTTGGTGGCAATGCCCATATGGGTCGGCCTGCTGGTTGAGTTCTACAAGTTCGATCCGCAACAGGCGGGGCTGTTGGTCACCTTGTTCCTCATTGGTGCGGTGTTGTCCAGCATTGCAGTGGCGCGGCTGTTCCACCGGTTCACCTCCGGGCGCGGTGTTGCGGTGGTGGGTTTCGCCTTGGCCGGTGGGATCTTCCTTGCGCTTTCGCAAACGGCTGGTTTCGGCGCCATGGTGGCCTTGCATGTAATGGGTGGCCTTGCCATCGGTGCCGTGCTCAGCGTGAAGGATGGAACCATCGCACGCAGTGCCAACCCGCACCGCCTGTTTGCCATCTGCGGTGCGGCGCTGGGCGCCTTTGCGCTGGTCTTCCTTGGCGCTGTTCCCCCCATCCTGGCCAAGATGGGTGGGCCGTTACTGTTTCAGATCCTGGGCACCATCATGTTCGTGGGCGCACTGACGGCATTGGTCGCGTTTCCGGTGGTCGACGCTGCTGAACCCGTCTTGCCGCAGTCCATCCAGACTTCTGGCGCGGCGAACTTCGCTGTGTGGGCCGGAATCCTGGGCTTGTGCTGCATGAGCGTTGTCCAGTCAATGGCTTTCAGCTTTCTTGAGCGCGCAGGCGCTGACCGCGGCTTCGGCGTCGAGAAGGTGACTGCCGTACTGGTGGCCTTGGGCTTCATCAATCTCTTCCCGACGGTGTTGGCGGCACTGTTGGAAAAGCGCTTGAATCCCAAGACAGCGTTGATAGGCGGAGCGGCGCTTCAGGCGCTTCTGGTTTTGACCATCTTTGGCACCACAACCTATGTGCCGTATTCAATCGCCGGATCCCTGTTTGTGGCGGTCATGCTGTTCACCCACGTGTTCGGTTTCGGCCTGCTGGCTCGACTGGAAACCACCGGCCGGGTGCTGGCTGCTACGCCCGCAATCATGATGTCGGGCGGCGCCATCGGCCCCGTGTTGGGCGGCACGCTGGTCAAGTTTTCAAGCTACCAGGCGCTGGGCGTGGCTGCGGTCGTGATGGGGGCATTGGCTCTGGTTTGCTTCACGCAACTCCCGAGTCTTGAATCGCGCCGCAACAAGGCAGTGATGCTCTAAGGCGCATGCCGTCTGGGCTGGTGCGCCGCGCCTCATGGAGCGCCCGAACGAACTGACACAGGAGACAACAGTGCTCATCACCAGCTTCGACGAAGCCCGTCGCGCAATTGCGTCCGGCGCGTCTGTCGCAGACGTTGCTCACGCGTTCGTTGCCGGCTTGACGCCACAAGAGCGTCTGTGGTGCCTCGACGGAGACGCACCAACGTTGGCCGGACTCGGGTTCATGATCGGGCAGGATGGTTACCACAAGGCCCCCTTCATAGCGGGCCAAATCGACCGGGTCTCGTTTCCAGGCATTCGATTCAGCGACGGGCCTCGCGGCGCCGTGATCGGCAACGCGACCTGCTTCCCTGTCTCGATGGCGCGCGGCGCGACATGGGACATTGAGCTCGAAGAGCGCATCGGCGATGCGATTGGCGCCGAACTGCGTGCGCTCGGCGCAAACCTGACCGGGGCGGTATGCGTGAACCTGCTCCGCCACCCCGCCTGGGGACGTGCACAAGAAACCTACGGCGAGGACCCACATCACGTCGGTGAGTTCGGCGCTGCGTTCACGCGCGGCCTGCAACGCCACGTGATGGCCTGCGTCAAACACCTGGCCTGCAACTCGATGGAGAACGCCCGCTTCTCCGTGGACATCAAAGTCGATGACGTCGCGCTCCACGAGATCTACCTGCCGCACTTCAAGCGGGTCGTCGACGAAGGTGTCGCCTCGGTCATGTCGGCGTACAACAGCGTCAATGGCCAGTGGTGTGGCCAAAACCACGAGCTCCTGACCAGCATCCTTCGCGACGAATGGTGTTTCGAAGGCTTCGTGATCAGCGACTGGGTCTTCGGTCTACGCGACGCAGCACCGTCGCTGGCCGCCGGGCTCGATGTCGAAATGCCACACCGCATGATCAGAGCAGAACACCTGGCCGGCGCACTCGAACGCGGCGAGGCTTCATGGGCTGACGTCGACCGCTCGGTGGAACGCGTCGTGGCGACGCTGCTGCGCTTCGACCACATCCTGTCCGCCCAGCCGCCCTCGATCGATGTCCTTGGCTCAGCCGAGCATCGCAGCCTCGCTCGTGAGGCCGCCGCCAAGTCGATCGTGCTGCTCCGAAACGGAGAAGTCGAGGGCGTGCCCGTCCTGCCGATCACCGACATCAGTGCTCGTGTTGCCGTGATCGGCCGACTCGCCGACACCGTCAACGTCGGCGACGGCGGCTCGAGCGACGTCTGGGACCTCGAGTGCCACACGGTGCTCGACGGCATCCGCGGCCGCTTTGCCAACATCGTCCACCACGACGGGTTGGATCCGACAGCCGCAGCTGACGTCGCAGGCCGTGCCGATGTTGCCGTCGTGGTCGTTGGCTACACCTATCTCGACGAAGGCGAATTCGTCGGCTTGAACGACCCCGTGCTCGACGCGCTGCTGCCCAAGGCTGACGAACCGGACGTTGTCGCCCGGTACGAGGCGATGGTGACCGGGCTTCCTATCACCACCAAGCCTGAGCACCTGAGAGATCGGGCCAGGGGCTTCAGCATGGGCGGAGATCGCGCCTCACTCCGGCTGTCACCATCCGACGTCGAACTGATCCGAGCTGTTGCGACCGCCAATCGTCGTACCGTTGTGGTCATCCAGGCTGGCAGTGCGGTGATCACAACCGAGTGGGCAGAAGGGGTGCCTGCAATCGTCCAGGTCTGGTACGGCGGCGCCGAGGCTGGACCGGGGCTTGTCGATGTGCTTGTTGGCGACGTCAACCCGTCCGCTCGCCTCCCGTTCACTGTCCCCGTCGACGAAGCGGACCTGCCTGCTTTCGACCGCGACGCGACGGCCTTCGTCTACGACCGGTGGCACGGTTGGTGGCGCGCCGACCGGAAGGACATCGTTCCCGCCTATCCATTCGGTTTCGGTCTGTCGTACACGACGTTCGCCGTCCTCGACGTTGAGACTTCGGTCGACGACTCAGTACTCTTCGTGCGCGGCATCGTTCGCAACACCGGCGAGCGCGACGGCGCCGACGTCGTCCAGGTCTATGCCGAGCTCCCGGACCCCGACGCGCCGGCTCGGCTCGTGGGGTTCTCGCGCTGCGTGGTCGCTGCCGGTGAGCGGGCAACATTCGAGATCGTCGTGACCCGAGAAAAACTCGCCACACGTCAGCGCGCCAGCGCGGCGTGGCGGTCGCCGACCGGACGACACACGATCATCGTCAGCAGATTCGTCGGCGACCCCGATGCGACATCGATCGTCGTGTATCTGTGACTTGCCAGAAGGACTGGTACTACCTATGAGTTTCGTACAGCCACAGAAATCAGCGGCCAGACGTACGGCCGTCATCGGTGTCGCCGTCGTGTTTCACATCGTCCTGCTGTGGGCGCTCATGAACGGCCTGGGACGCAAAGTGATGCAAGTCATCAACGCCCCCATCGAAACCAGGATCATCGAAGAGGTCAAGCCGCCGCCGCCACCGCCCAAGGTCATTGAGTTGCCGCCGCCACCCAAGTTCGCGCCGCCGCCGCCTGCATATGTGCCCCCGGTGGAAGTGAAGGTGCAGGCGCCGGCGGCGCCGCAGCCGACGATCACGGCGACCGTGGCCGAAGCGCCGCCAGCGCCTCCGGTGATGCCGAACGTTGAGCCTGCACCTGCACCAGCGCCCGTGCCCGTGCCCGTGCCCGTGCCCGTGCCCGTGCCAGTATCTGCATCGGTCGCGTGCTCCAACTACGGCAAGGTCATGGGCGACGCCGGGTTTCCGCGCGAGGCACAGCGCGCCGGGCTTGAAGAGGGCAGCGCCCTCATCCAGTTCACCTTGACGACCAACGGTGAGATCAAAGACATCAAGGCCGTAGAGGCCTCGCACGCAAGCTTCGCCAGGGGCGCAATGCGCATCGTCGACGAATACAAGTGCACCGGCCAGGGGCGTGACGTCATCGTCCAGGTGCCCTTCAAATTCAGGTCCAACTAGGGCGCACCGCAGCCCACTTTCCACCCGCTTCCCGGATTTCCCTTTCACCCACCCGATGTGACGACAGGAGCAGACATGTCCTTCATTGAAAGACTGATCAAGATCCCGGCAACCCTCTTGCTGGTTGCTGGCCTGAGTTTCGGCGTGGTCAGCGCCGCCCACGCGCAGGCTGAAACGGCCAAGCCCGCTGCGCCGGTTGCGATCGCGACCGATGCCGCCAAGCCGGCGCCCGTAGCGCTAGACAACCCATACGGGCTCAAAGCCATCATCGAGCACGGCGATCTGGTTTCCAAAGGCGTACTCGGCCTGTTGATGATCATGTCGATGGGTACCTGGATCGTCCTGGCGATGAAGGTGCTTGAGCAGCGCAAGCTGCTCCGGGAAGCCAAGGGTGTCGGCGCCGGCTCGGCATTCTGGACCGCCGGATCGCTGCAAAAAGGAGCGGAGTCACTCGACAAAGAGGGTGCGTTCCGATTCATCGCGGACACGGCGCTGGAGGCGAGCAAGCGTCACGACGGCGTGCTGGCGGGGGTGGACCTGGGGTCGTGGATCTCGACCTCGCTCGAAGAAGCTGGCGAAGAAGTCGAGCACCGCATGCAAAAAGGCCTCGGCTTCCTGGCAACGGTCGGTTCGACCAGTCCTTTCATCGGGCTGTTTGGCACTGTGTGGGGCATTCTCAACGCGCTCACCGCCATTGGCGTCGCGGGCCAGGCGAGCATCGACAAGGTCGCTGGACCCGTCGGCGAAGCTCTGATCATGACTGCCATCGGCCTGGCCGTTGCCGTTCCGGCGGTGCTGGGCTACAACTGGCTCGTTGGCCGCAACACCGCCGCGTTGCACTACGTGACGACATTCGGCAACAAGCTGCGCGCGACGCTGCTCGTGGTCGCCCCGGCGCACGTGTAGGGAGTCCGCGATGAGCATGAGCATGAGCGTGGGCGGTGCCGGCGGGCGCGGCAAGATCAACTCCGAAATCAACACCACGCCGCTGGTCGACGTGATGCTGGTGCTCCTGATCATCTTCCTCATCACCATCCCCGTGGTGGTGACCTCCATTAAGGTGACGTTGCCCAAAGAGTCGAACCAACCGCGCACCAGCAAGCCCGAGAACGTCGTCGTGTCGGTCGATCGAGAAGGCGACATCTACTGGAACGATCTGCACGTGCCCAGTGCAGCGGCTCTGCTGGATCGATTGAAGAAGGAGTCCGTCAAGCTGCCGCAGCCCGAAGTTCACATCCGCGGCGACGGTGCAGCGCGATACGAATCCGTGGGTCGAATCATCTTCGCGTGCCAGCAGGCGGGGATCAGCAAGGTCGCGTTCGTGACCGAGCCGCCGCCCCGCAATTGAGGAGACAGGAGTGGGTATGAGCGCAGGATCCAAGGCCGGCAAGAAGAAGGTTCGCCCCCAGGCGATGGGCGAGATGAACACCACGCCGCTGATCGACGTGATGTTGGTGCTGCTGGTCATGCTGATCATCACGATCCCTATCCAGCTCCATTCAGTGGACCTGAATCTGCCCTCGGGCAAGGCGCCTCCGGCAACGAGTGAACCCGAGATCGTGCGGCTTGACATCGACTTCGACGGCACCGTGCTCTGGAACGGTGAAGTGGTGCCCGATCGCGCAACGCTGGAAGCGCGCATGAAGGAAAAGGCCGCGCAGGCGGTACAGCCCGAAGTGCATCTGCGCCCCAACAAACTGGTCAAGTACGAGCGTGTCGCGGCCGTCATGGCCTCGGCTCAGCGCCTGGGCCTGAAGAAATTGGGCATGGTGGGCAACGAGCAGTTCATCAAGTAAATGACATGACCAATATCAAACGACTTTTCGCAGCCGTGCTGATGCTTGCATCTGCCCTGGCGCTGGCACAGGAGACCATTCGTCCCGAGGTCGGAAAACCGCTGCAGGCTGCGCAGGATCTCTTAAGGTCGGGCAAGTACAAGGAGGCGCTGGCCAAGGTGCGCGAAGCCGATGCCGTCGGGAATCGCACACCGTACGAGAGCTTCATTCTCGACCGCATGCGCGGCAGCGCAGCGGCTGGCGCCGGCGATGAGGCTACGGCCATCAAGTCGTTCGAATCAGCGCTGGCCAGTGGACGGCTGCAAGGAGCCGAGCGCATGACGGTGCTCGAAGCACTGGCCGGGTCCGCCTATCGGGCCAAGGACTACGCCAAGGCACTCGAGTGGACGCAGCGCTACTTCAAGGAAGGCGGATCAAGCGCGCAGATGAGCAATCTGCAGACCAGTGCCCACTATTTGAGCGGAGACTACGCCGGTGTGGTCCGCGACATGCAGCGGAAAGTCCAAGCCGTCGAGCGGTCCGTACCCGTGGTCGATGAGACCACGCTGCGAATGCTTGCTGCCAGCTACGCCAAGTTGGGAGACGACGCAGGCTACATGAACACGCTCGAGAAGCTGCTGGTCTACCACCCCAAGAAGGAATATTGGGCCGACATGTTGTCGCGTCTTCCGAACAAGCCCGGCTTCTCCGAGCGGCTCGCCCTCGACGTGTATCGCTTGAAGCTGGTCACTGGCGCCCTGGATGACACCGATCAGTACCTGGAGATGGCTCAGCTCGCGCTGCAGGCGAGTCTGCCTTCCGAGGCGAAGAGGGTCGTTGACGCCGGATACGCCGCCGGCAAGCTCGGCACCGGCGTCGATGCGGAGCGTCACAAGCGACTGCGCGATTTGGCCAACAAGCAGGCTGTCGAAGACGACAAGACGCTCACGGCCGAGGTGGTCGGCCGAAGTGCCGAAGCCTTGGTGAATATCGGGCTGGCACTGGTATCCGCGGGTCGCTCGGACAAAGGTATCGAGTTGATCGAGCACGGCATCGCCAAGGGAGGGCTAAAGCGACCCGAGGAGGCTCGTTTGCATCTTGGCGAAGCCCTGCTGGCTAGTGGCAAGAAGCCCAAGGCTGTTGAGGCGTTTAAGGCAATCAAGGGCTCCGATGGTGTGGGTGACCTTGCACGGCTCTGGGCAATTTTCGCTGCTCAGCCGTAACTCCATTTCTCCCCAACGGCTGAACGGCCACTGTTGATTGAAGTGCAAGGAGGTTGCGGCGAGGCAGGGCCCCTCTACTGCCGGTTCGAAGTGCCGCGCATTCCCTGTCTCATCGAATGCCTACAGCGCCATAGGGCCTATGCAGCGGTCGCTGCAGCGCAAGTGCCGAGCCGTTCAGAGCAAGAAGCCCGGCTGACGCCACCCGTTGTCTTCCCGATCCGGCCTTCAGAAGGGAAATAGCATGCGAATGGCGTTGGCGCCGTGGGTGTCCATGACAGCGTTCCGGTCACCGGCCTCCGGTCACCGGCCTCCGGCCTTAATCTCGTCGATCAGGCGCTCGAGTGTGATCGCGTCGATGACGAACTGGCGAATGCCTTCGGCCAACTTCTCGGTCGCCATCGCGTCCTGGTTCAGCGCGAGCCGGAACGCGGATTCGTCCAGGCGCATCTGCGCCATCGATGTCTGTGCTGCAACGCGGGCATCCAGTGCTTGCTGCACCGGGGCGTCGCTCGCCGCGAGCTCGGCGAGCAGGCTGGGGCTGATCGTCAACAGGTCGCATCCGGCCAGCGCGACGATCTGGCCAACGTTGCGAAAGCTCGCCCCCATCACTTCGGTCTGGATGCCGTGCTGCTTGTAGTAGCGGTAGATCTGCACGACCGATTGGACGCCGGGGTCGTTCGCACCGGCGTTGGCGGCTTCGTTCCAGCCGCCGCCGGCGGTCTTCTTGTACCAGTCGTAGATGCGCCCGACGAAGGGGGAGATCACCTGAACCTTGGCATCTGCGCAGGCCACGGCCTGCGGCATGGAGAACAGCAGGGTCAGGTTGCACTTGACACCTTCTTCGGCCAGTTTCCGTGCAGCCTGGATACCTTCCCAGGTGGCAGCAATCTTGACGAGGATGCGCGCGCGGTCAATGCCCGAGTCGTCATAGCCCTTCAGGATGCGGTGCGCGCGCGCGACCGTGCCTTTGATGTCGAAGCTCAGGCGGGCGTCGGCTTCGGTCGAGACGCGGCCCGGCACGAACTTGAGGATCTCGACGCCGAAGGCCACGAGCACGCGGTCGGCGATGTCGGCGGTCGACTCCTCGATGTGGGCTGCGACTACTTTTTCGAGCAGCGGCCGGTAGGTGGGCGACTGCACGGCCTTCAGCACCAGGGAGGGGTTGGTCGTCGCGTCCTGCGGCGCAAACTGGGCCAGTTGCCGGAAGTCACTGGTGTCGGCAACGACGCTGCTGAACTGCTTGAGCTGATCGAGTTGGTTCATACTGGGTCCTCTTGAGGGCTCCCTTGGGCCAAGGTCTGCGCGAGCGGCGCGGGTAGTCACGACGAGGGTCCACTAGTCAGCTCGCAGCGACTGGACACGATCTCGGCGCCAGCGTCTTGTCCAACGCTGCGAGCACCTTAGACGCAGCCCTCGGCTGGCGCTAGGGCCCTTCAAACGTATCGGTTGACCAGATTTTCCAGCCGTTCCTGGCGACCCGAGCGGGGTTGCGGCGACAGGCCTAACTGATGAACGCGAGTGGCCAAATCCTCAAGGCTCGCCCCGGCCTCGATTTGTTGGCCCAGCTCACTGTTCCAATCTGCGTAGCGCTCGCCGATTGCACGATCGAGCTCCCCCGACTCGTGCAAGGCCGCCGCACAAAGGAACGCACGAGCCAACGTGTCCAGCCCACCAATGTGACCCTCCAATTGATCGATCGGATCGATGCTTTGACGACGCACTTTGGCGTCGAAGTTCATGCCACCGGTGCCCAGGCCGCCATGGCGGATGATTTCGAGCATGGCGGGGACCAGGGCCACGTGGTTGTTGGGGAACTGGTCCGTGTCCCAACCCAGTTGTTCGTCGCCCCGGTTGGCGTCGATCGACCCTAGGATGCCCAGCGCGGAAGCAGTGGCCACTTCGTGCTCGAAGCTGTGGCCCGCCAGCGTGGCGTGGTTCACTTCCAGGTTGACCTTGACCTCGCCCTCCAGCCCGTAGCGCTTGAGGAAGCCATAGACCGTGGCGCTGTCGTAGTCGTACTGATGCTTCGTGGGCTCCTGCGGCTTTGGCTCGATCAGCAGCGTGCCCTTGAAGCCGATCTTGTGCTTGTGCTCGACCACAGCAGCCAGGAAGCGACCGTAGTGGTCAAGCTCTGCCGCCAAGCGCGTGTTGAGCAGGGTTTCGTAGCCTTCGCGCCCGCCCCACAGCACGTAGTTCGCGCCGTTCAGGCGCTGCGTCCACTCCAGCACGTGCTTGACCTGGGCCGCCGCGTAGGCGAAGACTTCCGGGTCGGGGTTGGTGGCGGCGCCGCCCATGTAGCGGCGGTGAGAGAACAAGTTGGCTGTGCCCCACAGCAATTGCACGCCACTGTCCTGCATCTTGCGCGCAGCGCGCTCCAGCACCGCGTCCAGGTGCACATTGGATTCGCGCAGCGTCGAGCCTTCGGGCGCGACGTCACGGTCATGGAAGCACCAGAACGGCATGTTCAGACGCTGGAAGAAGTCAAAAGCGGCGTCCAGCTTCATCTGCGCCGCGGGAAGCGGCTCGCCGCTGAACCAGGGCCTCTCGAACAGGTTGCCGCCCAGCGCGAACGGATCTTGCCCACCCCAGCAGAAGGTGTGCCAGTAGCAGGCGGCGGGGCGCAGCCACTCGATCAGGGGCTTGCCCAGCACCACCCGCTGCGCGTCGTACCAACGGTAGGCCAGGCGGTTGGCGCTTTCCGGGCCTTCGAAGCGGATTGGCTCAACGGTGCTGTAGACGGTCTTCATGGTGGACTCGGTTCCAGGTTCAGGACAGTGCGCGCAAGGGCGCGTAAGCGGCGCGGTAGCGCGCCAGACGGCTTTGCAGCGCGGCGCTGCGGGCTGTATTTGCAGAAAAGGACTGCGCCAAGGCGGGCGAGCGCATGACTTCGTCTCGCGAGGCGCCAAGGCTCATCAACGCCAATCGTGCGGCGCCGAGCGATGGGCCTACTTCGGCACCGGCAGGCCGATCAACCTGGAGACCGAGGGTGTCGGCCAACAGTTGCAGCCAGGTGTCCGAACGCGCGCCGCCACCAATCGCCAGCAAGCGTTTCGGATCACTGCCGGATTCACGCAGTGCCGCCAGGCCGTCGGCAAATGCGAAGGCCACGCCTTCCAGCACGGCATAGCTCATGTCGTCGCGGCTGTGCGAGTGGGTCAGGCCGTGAAAGCTGCCAGTGGCGCCGGAATCAGCGTGCGGTGTGCGCTCGCCAGACAGGTATGGCAGGAACAGTGGCGCGGCTTCGCGCACAACGCCCGCTGGCAGTGAGACGAGAAGCTCTGCCGTTGGCAGTCCGCAGATGCTGCACCACCAACTCAGCGCGCTGCTGGCAGACAGCAGTACCGCCATCTGGTGCCATGTGCCCGGCAGCGCGTGGCAGAAGGTATGCACGCCGCGTTCGGGGTTGGCGCGCGGGCCATCGGTCGCTATGAAGATCACGCCCGATGTGCCCAGCGACAGGAGTCCTTCGCCCGCGCGCACGACGCCCACGCCAACGGCACCACCTGCATTGTCGCCGGCTCCCGCTGCGACCCGGACATCTGCATGCAAGTCCCAATGCGCCGCCCACCGTGGCAACAAGGAGCCCACCGACTGCGGACCTTCATGCAAAGCCGGCATCTGGCCGGCACGCATACCGCTGGCGGCCAGCATCGCTTCGCTCCAGCGGCGCCCGGCAACGTCCAGCCACAGCGTGCCGGCAGCATCGGAGCAGTCGCTGCTCATCACACCCGCTAGTTGCCAAACGAGCCAGTCCTTAGGCAGCAACACCTTCGCGACGCGCGCGAACACGATGGGTTCATGCGCCGCCACCCACATCAGCTTCGGCGCAGTGAACCCGGCCATGGCACGGTTGGCCGTGATCCGCCGTGTGGCCGGCTCGCGTGCTTCCAGTTCGGCACACTGCAATTGGCTGCGGCCATCGTTCCACAGGATGGCCGGCCGCAACACCGCACCTGCAGCGTCCAACAAGACCGCGCCGTGCATCTGTCCGGCTGCCGCCAGCGCCCGCACACCTCGCCAATCGGCGACGCTGGCCTGCGAGCGCAGGGCTTGCATGGCCTGGTCAGTAGCAGCCAACCAGTCGGCAGGGGCCTGTTCAGACCACAGCGGCTGTGGCCGAGAGACTTCCAACGGTGCCACAGCCTCAGCCACCAGTTCGCCCTCGGCCGAGACCAGCACAGCCTTGACGCCGGAGGTCCCCAGGTCCAGCCCGATCACGAAAGGTCGCGTACTCACGTTCGAGCGCCATGCCCCGAACCGCCGCGACGCGCGTCGATGCTCAGCGCGCCGGCGCCGAAGACCCACACGAACAGCAGGCCACCGGTGACGGCGAGGTTCTTCATGAACATCAGCTGCTGAACCATGACCTGCTCGGCCGGCTTGGCCCAGTAGTTATGGAAGATCACGGTCGCGATCAGCGTGAAGACCGCCAGCGCGAGCGCCGCCCAACGTGCTTGCCAGCCGATCACCAGAAGCACACCGGCGATCAGCTCGAGCACGCCCGCGCCGAGCGCCAGCAGTTGCGGCGCCGGCAGCCCGACGCTGGCGATGTAGCCCGCCGTGCCGCCCAGGCCGGTGAGCTTGCCGATGCCGGCAAGGACGAACATCGCCGCGAGCAGGATGCGCGCGACCAACAGCGGAAGACCTTGGTTGTTCATGTGAAGACTCCTTGTTGCGCGATGGAGAGAGGGAAGAGGGAGAAACAACTCAGCGGGCCAGATCGAACACGATCACGTCGGCGTCGCGGCAATGATCGAGCACGAGGCGCTGCTCGCGCTCGAGCCGTGCACCGTCGCCGGCCTGCGGCGGCCCATTGACATGGGCGGAGCCACGCGCCACGTGCACGTGGGCCAGACGCGCGGGATCGAGCGCAAGTTCCGCGCGTTCGTCGCCTTCGAACAGGCCGGCATGCATCGTCGCGTCGGTGTGGATCGTCACCGAGGCTGTCAACCGTGGACAGCGATCGGTTCTTTCAAACGTATCGGTGCGTAGTCAGCAGTACCCACCAAAGTCAACTCATCAGGCACCGCAGGATCGGAGTTCAGTCGACCCGTCCTTAGAACTTGAATGATCCACGGATGCCCGCGGTGCGCGGCTCAGTCAACGTGGCATAACTCGATCCGCCATTGGTGAACAGACTCGCCAGTTGTCCCTTGTTCTCGATGTTCTTGACAAATGCCTGCACGCTCCAACGGTCATCCGCCGAGCTGTAGGTCAGTGTGAGGTCGCTCTTTGTGAACGAGGGCTGTGCGAAGAAGAGGGGGGCTTGCGTGGGTGTGCCGGTGTCGCTCAGGTAATACGCCGTGCTGTAGCGCACCCCGGCATAGGCTGTCAGGCTGGCTCCAGTGGAAAGGTCCCAGTTGTGTGTGTATCCCAGAGTGAGCGTTGCTTTGGGTGCGCGATCGAGTGACTGTCCCGACAGGCTTTGGCCGCTCGGCGAGGTGTATTGCTTGTACTTTGCGGACAACAAGCCAAGCGCGAAGTTCACTCGGCCCGCTGCGCCAATGGCTGCGCGACCTTCCAGCTCAACACCCTTGACGCTCGCCTTGCCCGCGTTGAGGGTTACAAGCGAGTTGTTGACTGCGGCTGACTTTTGAAGGTCGGCGTAGTCATAGAAGAACGCCGAGGCGCCCAGCTGAACCTTGTTCTCGAGGAAGCGACCTTTGATACCTGCTTCGTACGAGGTGATGGTCTCGGGCTTGTAGTAGAGGTTGGGGTTGTAGTTCGGGTCGCCGACGACGCCGTTGCCGTCATTGAAGCCGCCCGCCTTGTAGCCTGTGGACACGGTGGCATACGCCATTTGCGCTGGGCTCAAGTCGTATTCAGCCCCGATGCGGTAGGTCGAACTGGTCCACTTGCCGGCGGCGCTGTTGCCGACAACCCCAATCGGGGTATCGGCCGGGCCGACGCGGGTCTCGCCTTCGCGGGACTTTTCGTCATGGGTGGAGCGCAGGCCGAGCGTGGCCCGAAGCGCGGGCGCCAGAGCGTAGGTGGCCTGGCCGAAGATCGCAGTGGACTTGCTGACGGCTGGGTCTTGGACGAAGTGAATCGCCCGGCCGCCGCCAAAGGCTGCGGGCAGCAGCACGTCCAGATCGATGTGGCGAGTGACCTCCTTGAATGTGTAAGCGCCCAGTACCCACTGAAGAGCCCCTGAGTCCGCCGACGACAAGCGAACTTCATGCGAGTCCTGCTTGTGGGCTTCGCTGTACAGAGCGTAGACGTTCGGGGCAGCGCCCAGCGAATTGACCTCGTCGCGGGTATCCCTGCGGTGGCCATACAGGTAGACCAGATCAATCGCGCCCAGCCCATACCTGAACTCGGCGACCACACCGCTGGTGTCGTTGTCGACCTTGCCCTCAACTTCCGTATTCAATGTTCGTGTGGTCGGCAGAACACCGCTGGTGATGTCGAACATTGCAAGGCCAGCGCCCTTGTCGCTGCTCGAATCAATGCCCACCCGAAGCGAGGCCGTTGGCGAAAAGCGCAGCAGACCCTGGATGCGACCGGAAAGGTTGTCCTGGTCGTCACGATCCCGGCTGAAACCCGTCGTGGCGTTGGCCGTGTCTGAATAGCCGTCGTGCTTCTGCTTGGAGACCACAGCGCGCAGTGCGAAGTCTTGGGTGACTGGGACATTCACCATCCCTTCCAGCTTCAAGGCACTCCAATCGCCCACCTCTGCGGACACCGCCCCTTCAAACTTGCTGCCTGGCTTGCGAGAGATGACATTGATGGCGCCAGCGTTGGCGTTGCGACCGTACAGCGTGCCTTGCGGTCCACGCAGTACTTCCACCCGCTCGATATCAAAGAAGGTTGCGCCAGCACCTTGCGGGCGGCCAATATAGATGCCGTCGATGTGGAAGGCAGTTTGCGGATCGCCGCGCTCCGTGTTGTCGGCGCTGCCGATGCCACGAATGGTGATCTCCATGCCATTGGCATTGCCCATCCCGATCTGGACATTGGGCACCAGGTCCGTGACGTTGGCGATCGTTGCAACGCCTTTGGACTTCAAGTCGTCGCCGTCAACGACGGACAGCGCAACCGGAACCTTCGACGATGACTGCAACCGCTTTTGCGCCGTCACCGTCACTTCCGGGAGTTCCGTGGACTGCTGCGCAATGGAGGGGGCTGCAATGGTCAGAAGGCCAGCAGCCGCAATGGCGGCACTCAGAGTGTTGAGGGGGGGCATTTAAAGGCTCCAAGAGGGTTGGAAGAAGAGCGCGCCGATGGCGAGCTCGGGAAGTTGGATGTGGCGCGCCCAGACGGCTGGGCGCCGGGACCGGACGCCGCATCGACATGGTTCTTGCGCACTTCAATCGCAGTCTCCTGTTGTGGTTGTCGAAGTGGCGGCAAGTCTGCGAGTTAAGTTCATCGGCGTCTTCGATGACAACGCAGGAAACTTGTGGAAGCGCGCAGATGCCGGGTTACACCCGATAGCCCTCGCTGCGCGCCTGCCAGCCGACCCCACCCACGAGGAGGGGGTTGGGGTGTACGCGCACGGAAGTTCAGCAGGGCGTACGCGGCGCAATGAACATGAACAGGCCTGAGAAGCGCAAGGGTTCCAGATGCGTGCGATCGGCGTCTACGCATCTTTCGACCATTCCGCAATGGTTGCGACGTTCAGGCGCGTCTTGGAGGTGACCCTCGTCGCGGGTGGTACGAACCAATTCGGTGACAACTTGTGCAGCCTCGGGCGAGCCCTGGGGTTGCGCGCATGCGCAAGAACATCGCGCACATCAATAGGACGCGAGACCGCGGGTCGCAGAGTCGCATGTTCGAGCGGCCGACGGCCTCGCCAATGGCCGCGGCTTTAGCGGCGCCGTTCTTGCCGCGCTTGCTGCTCATGCGGTAGAGCGTCACCAGATTGGGCGCCATGAGCTAGAGGCGTGCCCAAGGGCCTGGAACTGACGCGCACCGTGATGCGCACCGGTGCACCCCTCGATACCGAAGGTGCATGGTTTCGGCGAGGCAATGAGTGCAAAAGGCCCAGTGCGCGCTACCTTGGGCTGGCGCAGTCGCACCTTGCCCGCAGCGTCCACGCCGCGTACGGCAAGTGCGTTCCTGGCAGTGTCGATTCCAACTGTGAGAATGCCCATGACTTCCCCTTCCGAGTGAGTTGATGAGAGTTCGCACTTCCCATCGTGGCGCTTCGCTGCCAGCGGCCACAGTGCCGCGGGCTCGGGACAGGGAAGTCCCTTTTGTTAGTTCGGCCGCAGAACACACACACGCACTCGCACTCATGCCCCAGACGTTCAATCTCCCTCCCTTTCTTGGACGCGTCACACCGAGAAATCGGGTCAGAGTTTCGCGAGTGGACATCGCGCGAACTCAGTCCCTATGAGGAATCTGAGGCCCGCGACGGATCGGACGCTAGACTCATTTTTCGGAAGCTTGGACAGGACGGTTGGCTGGAGCACACGATTGACCCGTCCGCTCCCGCCACTGGCTACGATCTGCTGCGCACGTTCGACGCTACCTCTCAGGTGGCGAGTTGCTGGCATTTGCACTTTCGGAGCCGGAAGCACGATCCGATGTCGCGGCAATCACCACGACCATCACCCCCACCAGCGCTGGCTTTGTTCTCGACGGCACGAAGACCTGGACATCGAACTCCGGGTTAGCTGATGGACATGTGGTTTTCGCCCGGCTCCCGGAGGAAGCTGGAAGGGCACACGCCCCAGACCATCTATTCCTCGAGCCTCGCAGCCAGCAATCGCCGCCGTGGGGCCAGTAGCCGCTCCCGCAGTCGGCGCAGTGGTGGCGGCCCTGCTCGCGTGCGCTGCCCGCACACACAGCAGCCACTACAACGTTGCGGCGCGGTGCGCGGCGATCCTCGGTTGCGCCGTCAGATCGCAAAGTGGGCGATACGTGTCGAGCCTTGATTGAAGCCGATGTCTACGCCGACTTCTGCTTTGGCCGCGACCGGCCGACGCCCTTCATGGCGCTCGACGCCGCCGCCAACACGATCCACTGCAGCTCGTTCTCAAAGACCCTGGCACCCGGCAACCGCGTCGGACGGATCGTGCCCGGCGCCTAATCGCAGCACGAGGTGGGCCACAGGCTTGCTTACAGTCTTCGTAGCCCTGTCTTGCCTCAGGTCGCGCTCGCGGACCACTTGGCCACTGGCGACTACGACGCGCATCTGCGCCGCATGTGCCGCACGCTCGAAGAGAAGGTCGTGCGCATGACGCGCACGGTCGGGGACAGCTTCCCGCACGAGACGAAGGTGAGCCGCCAGATGGGGACTTCGCGCTGTGGCTCGAGCTGCCCAAGCGGTTCGATTCGCGCGCGTTTTTCGATCAGGCGCTCGAGCACGGCTCTGCTTTGCGCCGGTAAATGTCTCTTCCGTGGCCCGGCGCTTCCGGAACCGTATGCGCCTAAGCGCCGCAGCCGCATGGAACCAAAGAGTCGAGGATGGTGTGCAGGGACTGGGCAGACTCGCAACGACGCTGATCGCGCTCTGAGCACTTTGGACCATCGCCGATTGTGTAGCCTAGGTTGCTACGGAGGGCGTTCCTTGCGCGGAAGCAACAATTCGGTCGCGGCCAGCGCGTTTGGCTTCGTACATCGCCGTGTCGGCGCGGGCCACTGCGGGTTCAAGATCCTGCTCGCCCCCGCACTCGGCAACGCCGGCCGAAAACGTCAACGCCGCGCCTGGCGCGACATCGGCGAAGGATGCATCGCGCAAAGCCTGGCGGATCCGGTTCAGCGCCGCCATCCCCTGTGCAATACCGGTCGCGGGCATGACGAGCAGGAATTCCTCGCCGCCCCAGCGCGCCAGGGTGTCGCCGCGCCGCATCACGGACTGCGCATGCTCGCTGAAGCGGCGCAACACCGCGTCGCCCGCGGCGTGACCATGGTTGTCGTTGATGCGCTTGAAGTGATCGATGTCGATGACCGCCAGGCTCATCAGGGGTTCCGGGCGCGCTCGCACGGCCAGCTCGTGCTGCATGCGCTCGATGGCGGCCCGGCGGTTCGGCAGACCGGTCAATTCGTCGCGCGTGGCCAGCGTGCTGATGCGCTCGAGTGCCTCGGCCAACTCGGCTCGCTGTTGTTCGAGATGCGTGCGCTGCTCGACCAGGCGTGTGCGCAATTTGCCGATGCGCACCGCCAAGACATAGGACGCAGCCAACACGATGGCGGAAAAGAGCAGGTGCATAGCCTCGACGCGCGGGTCGTAGCGTATCGGATCGCGCAAGGCCTTCCACACCATTGTGACGGCGAGCATCGTGAAGGCGAGCCCTGCGACGGCGCGAGCCTTGGCGGGTGTCAGCTCGAACATGGTGAACACGACGACGAGGATCATGATCAGAATGACCGCACCGCGCGCTGGGCCAGTGATCGCGTACGACCAGGTGATGCCCACCATCGCCCACACCGACTGCGGAATGGCCAGCGAACGGCCCGACTTCAGTCGCAGGTTGAGGCCACTGCGAATGCACAAGTAGAAGCCGACTCCACCGATCAGGTTCCAAGTCGTCAGGGCCCAGGACTGCGAGGCGTCGATCATGCCGAGCATGACCTCGGCGTGCTGCACCACGGCAAACACAAGGTACACCGCAAGAACCAGGAGAGCCTGCGACAGACGCAACTGCTGCCGCGGGCCGTCGCCCAAGAGTAGCTTGGTCAGGGCCGAGGCAGGCTTGGTCAAATCGCGCTCTACTTTCGAAAGGGCCACCGCGCGCCCGTCGCTTCCCCGACCGGCTCGGCGTGACCACGTCGCGTATCGCCGTGTATTGGCACGCTACGGCCGGCGAGCGTCATCGGCACCACGCGCGGCGCCGGGCCCATCGAGAAACCGCTGAACAAACACCAGATCGAGCCAGCGGCCGAACTTGTGCCCCACCTCGCGGAAGTGCGCCACGGGCTCGAAGCCGAGCCTGGCGTGCATGCATTTGGAGCCTTCGTTGGCGGCATCGATGCCGCCGATCATCACGTGCTTGTCCATGGACAGCGCCAGCGGGAACAGGCGGCGCACGAGTTCCGAGCCGACACCCTGACCCCGTCGGTCGGCCCTCACATGGACACTGTGCTCGACGGTGTAGCGATAGCCGGGCCAGGTTCCGCGAAAATCCCCGAACGAGGCGAAGCCGATCAGTCCTGTGCTGTCCGCAGCGCAGATGACCGGGTAGCTTGCGCGCACGCGCCCTTCGAACCACGCACTGCGCTCCTGCAGCGTAGTGGGTTCGAGTGCGTACACGGCCGTTGAATGGGCGATCACATCATTGAAGATGTTCAGAATGGAAGGCAGGTCTTCGGTCGTGGCCGCGCGGATGCTGTAGTCGGGCATGACGATTCGAACGCAAAGAGTGGAGGGCAAGGGTTGCGCAGTAGAAGCCTACCAAAGGAGCAACCTGGATGCGTCGGGCGCCAGTCGCGCCACCCGCACCGCGCGAGACAAATTGGCCACGACTTTAGCGCCTGAAGCCAGGACAAGTTCAACCGGCCCCAGCGAGAGGCGAGGCGGTGGGGCCGTTCAGGTTCGCGATCGGTTTCAGGCGAGCACTTCGAACAACCCCGCCGCGCCCATGCCACCGCCGATGCACATGGTGACCACGACGTAGCGCACGGCGCGGCGGCGGCCTTCGATGAGCGCGTGGCCCACCAGGCGCGAGCCGGTGACGCCGTAGGGATGCCCCATGGCGATGGCGCCGCCGTTGACATTGAGGCGCTGGTCCGGGATGCCGAGCTTGTCGCGGCAGTACAGCACCTGCACCGCGAACGCCTCGTTCAGTTCCCACAGCCCGATGTCGTCGACACTGAGTCCGGCTTTGGCCAGCAGCTTGGGCACGGCAAACACCGGGCCGATGCCCATTTCGTCGGCCTCGCAGCCAGCCACCTGGAAGCCTCTGAACAGGCCTAGCGGCTTGAGGCCGCGTTGTTCGGCCAGCCGGGCGTTCATCACCACGCAGGCCGAAGCCCCGTCGGACAGCTGGCTGGCGTTGCCGGCCGTCACCACACCGCTGCGCAGCACCGGGCGGATCTTCGCCACCGCTTCGATCGTCGTGTCGTGCCGGATGCCTTCGTCGCGCGCCACAGTGACCGGCTGCGTGACGATATCGCCATCGGCCTGGACGACGGCCATGCGCGTGTCCATGGCGACGATCTCGTCGTCGAAGCGGCCTTCGGACTGCGCCCGCGCGGCGCGCTGCTGGCTGCGCACGCCGTAGTCGTCCTGCGCGTCGCGCGAAACACCGTAGCGCTTGGCCACGACCTCGGCCGTTTCCAACATGCCCCAGTAGAGGGCGGGCTGCTGCGCGTCGACCCAGGCTTCCTTCAGGTTGAAGCTGTTGGCATGCGTCTGCACCAGCGTGATCGACTCGACGCCGCCGGCCACGTAAACGTCGCCCTCGCCGCTGATCACACGCTGCGCGGCCAGTGCGATGGACTGCAGCCCAGTGGAGCAGAAGCGGTTGATGGTCAGGCCGCTGGTGGTGACCGGGCAGCCTGCTCGCAACGCCACCACGCGCGCCATGTTGACACCGGCCGGGCCCTCCAGGAAGGAGCTGCCGTAGATCACGTCCTCGACTTCGGCCGCCTCGATGCCGGCCCGAGCAATGGCGTGGGACACCGCATGGCCACCCAGCGTGACGGGGTGGGTGATGTTGAAACCGCCCTTGAACGACCGTGCAAGGGCCGTGCGCGCGGTGGAGACGATGACAGCGTCAGTCATGGTGAGCCGGATGGGTGATGTCGTCAAAGCCCAGGCCGCACTCTGCGAGCTGATTGAGCAGGGGCGCGGGTTGCCAGAACTCGGCGCTGCGCTGGTAGGCCGGCCCTTGCGCGAAGCGCTGCAGGGTGGCCAGCACATCGGCCGGCCCGCGCCTTTCGGCCGCGAACATCGGGCCGCCGCGCCAGCGCGGGAATCCGTAGCCGGCGGTGTAGACCACGTCGAGGTCGGAGGCCCGTTGTGCAATGCCTTCTTCCAGGATCTTGGCGCCCTCGTTGACCAGGGCCAGCAGCAGCCGGTCGACGATCTCTTCGTCGCTGATCGCGCGCCGTTGCAGCCCGAGCCGGCGCGACTCGGCCACGATGGCTTCGTTGACCTCGGCACTGGGCACCGGAGCCCGCTGGCCGGGCAGGTGGTCGTACCAGCCCCGGCCGACCTTCTGGCCATGGCGCCCCAGTTGCACGAGAGCCTGCGCCGTGCGCGAGTACACGAGCCCGGGGTTCAGGGCCTGGCGTTGCTCGCGGATCTTCTCGCCCAGGTCGATGCCGGCCAGATCGCAGACGCGGAACGGGCCCATCGCCATGCCCCAGGCCTCGATGGCTCGGTCCACCTGCTGCGGCAAGGCGCCTTCGTCGAGCAGCAGGCCAGCCTGCATCAGGTAGGGCTGGAACATGCGGTTGCCGATGAAGCCCTCGCAGACGCCGGACACCACCGCCGTCTTGCCCAGGCGACGCGCGAGTGCCATTGCGGTGGCCAGTGCATCGGGTGCGGTGCGCTCACCGCGCACGACCTCCAGCAGCTTCATGACGTTGGCCGGGCTGAAGAAGTGCAAGCCCAGCACGTCTTGCGGGCGTCGCGTGAAGGCGGCAATCCGGTTGACGTCGAGCATCGAGGTGTTGGTCGCCAGCACGGCCCCGGGTTTTGCCACGAGGTCGAGCTGTTCGAAGATCTGGCGCTTGACCGCGAGGTCCTCGAACACCGCCTCGATCACCAGCTCGGCCTCACGCGCGGGCTCGAGGTTCAGCGAGCCCCGCACGAGCGCGTTGCGCTGCTCGGCCTGCTGGGCCGTGATGCGGCCCTTCTTCAGCGCGGCGTCGTGGTATCGCTGCACCGAGGCCAGGGCGCGTTCAAGTGCGGCCGGGTCCCGTTCGACCAGCGTGACGGGCAAGCCGGCATTGGCCATGCTCAGCGCGATGCCCGTGCCCATCGTGCCGCCGCCGATGACGACGCTGCGCTCGACGGCGCGCGGCTTGCAATCGGCCGGCAGGCCTTCGACATCGGCGGCTCGGCGCTCGGCCAGGAAGGCATGTCGCAGGCCGAAGAAGTCCGGTGTGCCGCGCAGGCGGTCGAAGCTGTCCCGCTCGTACGCCAGGCCCTGCTCAAAGGGCGACGTGACCGCGTGCTCGACGCAGTCCACGCATGCCATCGGCGCCGGCCGGCCGGCGGAGCGGGCCTTGACGGTCTGGCGGGCAAAGGCCAGGTAGGCCTGCGCGTTGTCCATGCCCACGGCCCGCGCGCCGGTTCGCCGCAGCGCAGCCTCAGCCGGTGACTGAAGCGCCAGTCGGCGCGCCAGGGCCAGCGCCGCAGGCAGCGGTGCGTCGTCGGTGACCTCGTCGAACAGGCCGCTGTCGCGCAAGGTGCCCGCCGCCTGGGTGCGGCCCTGCACGATCAGGTTCAGCGCCAGCTCCAGCCCGACCAGCCGGGGCAGACGCTGGGTGCCGCCGGCTCCAGGCACCAGGCCCAGGTGAACTTCCGGCAGGCCCACCAGTGTCTGGGCCTGCGCCACGCGCGCATGGCAGGCCAGCGCCAGCTCGAGGCCGCCTCCCAGCGCCGTGCCGTGTAGCGCCGCGACCACGGGCTTGGGGCTGCCCTCGACCAGCGTGTGCAGGCTGCCGGGCACCGGCTCCTGGTGCAGGGCCGGCAGGTCGAATTCAGTGATGTCGCCGCCGCCGCTGAAGCCGCGCCCGGCACCGGTGATGACGATGGCCCGGACGGCGGTGTTCTGCAAGGCCGCATGTATCGCATCGGCCAGACCGCGGCGCAAGGCGAGTGCGAGTGCATTGACGGGTGGGTGATCCAGCGTGATCACCGCCACGCCGTCGTCAACTTGATACGGGCGAAGGGCCTGTGCGTCCATGGCGACGCTCACAGCGCGCTCACCAGTTCAGGCACGGCGGCGAACAGGTCGGCCTCCAGCCCGTAGTCGGCGATGCTGAAGATCGGCGCTTCCGGGTCCTTGTTGATCGCCACGATGACCTTGGAGTCCTTCATGCCCGCCAGGTGCTGGATCGCGCCCGAGATGCCGCAGGCGATGTACAGGCCCGGCGCGACGATCTTGCCGGTCTGCCCGACCTGCCAGTCGTTGGGTGCGTAGCCTGCGTCCACGGCGGCGCGGCTGGCGCCGAGCGCCGCGCCCAGCTTGTCAGCCAGCGGCGTGAGCACTTCGTTGAACTTGTCGCTCGTCCCCAGGGCGCGGCCGCCGCTGACGATGATCTTGGCCGCGGTGAGCTCGGGCCGGTCGAGCTTGGCGATCTCGGCGCCGACGAAGGCTGACGTGCCGCTGTCGGCCACCGCATCGATCTTCTCGATCGCACCGCTGCCGCCGGTGGATGCGGCGGCATCGAAGCCGGTCGTTCGCACCGTGATCACCTTGACGGCGTCACCGCTTTGCACCGTGGCGATGGCATTGCCGGCGTAGATCGGGCGCTCGAAGGTGTCGGCACTGATGATCTTGATCGCGTCGCTGACCTGCGCCACGTCGAGCAGCGCCGCCACGCGCGGGGCCAGGTTCTTGCCATGCGCGGTCGCCGGGAACAGCAGGTGGCTGTAGTTCTTCGCTCCTTGGCCGACGACGGCGAGCACCTGCGCCGCGACGTTCTCGGCGAGCTGTTCCTTCAGGCTTGCGCCGTCGGCATGCAGCACCTTGGTCACATCGGCGATGGCCGCGGCGGCCTGCGCAGCGCCGGACGCGTCGGCACCGGCGATCAGTACATGCACGTCGCCTCCGCACTGGGTCGCGGCGGTGACGGCGTTGAGCGTGGCACCCTTCAAGGTGCCGTGGTCGTGTTCGGCAATGACGAGGACAGACATCAGATCACCTTCGCTTCGTTCTTCAACTTGGCCACGAGGGTGGCAACATCAGGCACCTTGATGCCGGCGCCGCGCTTGGGCGGCTCGCTGACCTTGAGGGTCTTGATGCGCGCCGTGACATCGACGCCGAGGTCGCCGGGCTTGAGCACGTCGAGCGGCTTCTTCTTGGCCTTCATGATGTTGGGCAGAGTGACGTAGCGCGGCTCGTTCAGACGCAGGTCGGTGGTGACCACAGCCGGCAGCTTGAGCTTGATGGTCTCCAGGCCGCCGTCGACTTCGCGCGTGACGCTGACGTGCTCGCCCGCCACTTCCACCTTCGATGCGAAGGTGCCCTGTGGCAGCTTGGCGAGCGCGGCCAGCATCTGCCCAGTCTGGTTGCAGTCGTCGTCGACGGCCTGCTTGCCCAGGATCACCAGGCCGGGCCGCTCCTTGTCGACCAGGGCCTTCAGCAGTTTGGCCACGGCCAGCGGCTGCAGCTCATCGGCGCACTCGACCAGGATCGCGCGGTCGGCGCCGATGGCCATGGCGGTGCGCAGCGCCTCCTGGCATTGGGCGACGCCGCAGGACACGGCAATCACCTCGGTGACGGCGCCGGCTTCCCTCAGCCGAACCGCCTCTTCGACGGCGATCTCGTCGAAGGGGTTCATGCTCATCTTGACGTTGGCGATGTCCACGCCGGTGCCATCGCTCTTCACGCGCACCTTGACGTTGTAGTCGACCACGCGCTTCACGGCCACGAGAACCTTCATCCGATTTGCTCCATCGCTGGTTGCGAACAGCGCGTACGTCCACCGCGCGCCGTCGAGGCTTGGAGTCTGTTGAGGCGGTGCATCCACGCGTTGCGGGTTTCTACGGGAGAGGGTCGTTACGGAGCTCCGTACCCCTCTCTGCGGGTGGCCGGTACCCCCTCTGCGCAGGGCCACGGATTCAGGTGAACCCTTGCGTTGCGCGCATTCACAAGAATCTCGCGCGCCGCGCCAAGACGAGCCGCCGTGCGCTTCGCAGACTTGCGTTCACACCACCAACGCCATGCACGAACCGTGAACCCCTACACCGCACCGCTGGAGGACATGCGCTTTGCGCTACACGAACTCGCCGACCTCGATCGTGTCGCCCAACTGCCGGACGCCGAGGCGCTGGCCGAGCCGGAACTAATGGACGCCATCCTGGACCAGGCGGCGCGTTTCGCCAAGGAAGTGCTGGCGCCTATCGACCATGTGGGCGACCGGCAAGGTTCGCGCTGGACCGAGGGCCGCGTGCAAACCCCACCGGGCTTTGCCGACGCCTTCCGGCGCTTTGTCGACGCGGGATGGAGCGGCATCGCGTTGCCGTCGGCCTATGGCGGCCAGGGCCTGCCTACGCTGCTGTGCACCGTGGTGCGAGAAATCTTCACCTCGGCGAACAAGGCGTTCTGCTATTGCCCTGAACTCACGGAGTTTGCAGTCAAGGCACTCAGCTCAGGTGCCAGCGAATCACTGAAGGCGGTGTACCTGCCCAAGCTGGTCAGTGGGCAGTGGTCGGCCACGATGAATCTCACCGAGTCGCAGGCGGGCTCCGATGTCGGGGCGCTGCGTACACGGGCCGAGCCCCGGCCCGACGGCAGCTATCGCATCTTCGGGCAGAAGATCTTCATCAGCTACGGCGAGCACGATCTCACCGACAACATTGTTCACCTAGTGCTGGCCAGGCTGCCGGGTGCGCCGGAAGGCACGCGAGGTATTTCGCTCTTCCTGGTGCCCAAGATCCTGCCCGACGGCCGGCGCAACGATGTGCGCTGCACGGGCATCGAGCACAAGATGGGAAACCACGCCAGCCCGACCTGCACGTTGGTCTACGGCGGCGCAGGCGAGGGCGCCCAGGGCTGGCTCGTCGGCACCGAGAACAAGGGTCTGCAGACCATGTTCGTGATGGTGAACTCGGCCCGGCTCACGGTGGGCCAGGAAGGCACCGCGATGAGCGAACGCGCCTACCAGCAGGCGCTGGCCTATGCCCGCGAGCGCGTGCAGGGCAAGCCGGCAGACGGTGGCAACGAATCGGTGCCGATCATTCGCCACCCGGACGTTCGCCGCATGCTGCTGATGATGCGCACCCAGACCGAAGCGATGCGCGCGGTGGCCTACCTGATTGCCAGTGCGCGTGACCTGGCCGCCAGCCATCCCGACGCAGAGGTTCGCCGCGAGCGCCAGACGTTCGTGGAACTGATGACGCCCGTCTTCAAGGGCTGGGCCACCGAGACCGCCATCGAAGTCACCTCGATGTCCATCCAGATCCACGGGGGCCTGGGCTACATCGAAGAGAGCGGCGTGTCGCAGCCGCTGCGTGACGTGCGGGTGGCCGCCATCTACGAGGGCACCACGTCGATCCAGGCGCACGACCTGGTCGACCGCAAGCTCGTACGCGATGGCGGCGCAGCGCTACGCACCTGGCTGTCGCAAGTGCATGCCTCGCTGAACCGGCTGGACGAGACCGGCGTGCCTGAATTGGTGGCCGTGGGCGTTCGCTTGCGCACGGCCACTCAGGCGCTGCAATCCACCTGCGACGCGATCTTCGCCAACTACCGTCAGCGGCCGATCGAAGTGTTGGTCGGTTCGGTGCCGCTGCTGCGTCTGTTTGGACTGGTGCTGGGCGGATGGCAAATGGCACGCGCCGCGCTGGCGGCGCATCGCGACCGCGAACAAGGCCGCGGCCACGCGCAGTTCCTGGATGCCAAGATCGCCAGCGCGCGCTTCTATGCCGCGCATGTCTTGCCGCAGGCCAGCGCACTGGCAGAGGTTTCCATCTCGGGCGGCGAAGCCGCGCTGGCCATGGACGAAGCGGCGTTCTGACGCGCTGCGCCGATGCCAGCAGAGGCCTCAGCTGTCTACCAGACCCAGCAGGCGGGCCCGTGCCACCGCGTGTTTGCGGTTGGCCGCGTTGAGCTTGTTGAAAACGTTCTTCACGTGCCACTTGACGGTTTGGTCACTGACGGTCATGGCCAAGGCGATTTCCTTGTTGCTGAGGTTGCGGTTGAGCAGCGCCAGCACTTCGCGCTCTTTGCCCGTCAGCAACCCTGTCGCCGGCCCCGACGCCGTACTGGGCGCCACTTCCTTGGCGGCAGCCGCCGCGCCGCTGGGCGCCTCGCGCCGTGCACCCTGTTCCCGCAGCAGCCGCACCAGGCCTTCAGCCTGCGCCAGGCTGAGCGCCTCGTTGAGCACGCTGCGCGCATCCGCGGCGCCGCGGCGGCGCAGCACCTCGGCGCGCAGCAGGCGGGCTTCTATCAGGTCGCCGCTGCGCTTCATGATCGTGGCTAGGCTGGCCGCGGCTTCGGCCGCCTGCAGCACCTGCGGCAGCAAGCTAGCGTCCTCATGCGCCAGGCCGGCCTGCGCGCGCGCCAATTCGGCGTGCAGCTCGAGCCAGGGGGCAAACGCGCCCGGTATCGCCGTGCGGCGGCCGCGCACCAGTGCCT
Source organism: uncultured Burkholderiales bacterium (assembly GCA_937871935.1). Lineage (GTDB taxonomy): Bacteria > Pseudomonadota > Gammaproteobacteria > Burkholderiales > Burkholderiaceae_C > JAEUPI01. The sequence goes on along the minus strand of CALMQI010000421.1, from coordinate 7,203 downwards.
CGAGTTGCGCCGCGAAGGACGATGCCATGTCGGCGCGGCCATGGCGGGCATGGAGCCGAACCATCTCGAACATCGCCAGCGCCTGCGGGCGGATCATGCCGCGCGACTGGCCGATGGCGCGCAGCGTCTCCAGCAGGTCCAGGGCCTGGTCCTGTCGCTCGTCGCGCTCGGCCATGCGTGCCAAGGTTCGGTAGGCCGCCATCCACGCATCCGGCAGGCCGTGGCGTTCGAGCGTGTCCAGGCGGCCCGCCAGCAAGCCTGGCGCTTCATCGTCGATGCCGATCTCCCAGCAGGCCTGAGCCAGCAAGGCGGCCAGCATGCAGGCCACCGGGTGGTAGCGCTGCAGCCGGTCTTCGGCGCGCGTCAACGCGGGCCGCAAGACCTGCTCGGCGAGTGCCACCCGGCCTTCCCAAAGGTAGCTCAACGCCGTGTCGAAGGCGGCAAAGCCATAGGAGACGGGTGAGTACGCCTGAAGGGTGTCGAGCCTGCTGATGCGTGCCAGCAGCAGCCGGGCCTGGTCGGGCTTGCCCTGGAACAAGGCCAGGGTCGACTGCGCGATCAAGTAGATGGGCACGATATCCTGTCGCGCCAGCGCCGGCGGCTCCGGCCAAGGCTCCAGGAGCCGGCTCATCTGCTCGGGCCGGTCCGCAAAGGCGCCCACGGTATTGCCGATCAATGCGGCTTCGAAACCGACGGTGGGATCCAGATTCGGTTGCGAGAGGATCAGGTCGACCAATGGTAGGGCCTCGTCATGCCGATCGCTCATGGCCAGCGCCCAGGCGGCTGGGCCCCAGAATCCAGGTCGCTCTTTCAGATCCTTGGGCGACAGCCGGCGGTACCACGCGAGCACCGCCGTGCTGCGACCCTGAACGGTCATGCGCTGTGCTGATCGTTCGACGAGTGCCACGGCCTGCGTTGCGTCGCCAGCGAGAAACGCCTGGTCCGCCGCCTCTTCGAACAACTCGTGTTCGGCGTACCAGGCCGACGCCGCTCCCGCCAGTCTTGAGCGCTCGGCTTGCGGCAAACGGGCGAAGCGCTGTTGCAGGACCTCGCGCGCCAGGGAGTGCAACCGCATCCAGCTTTCGCCCTCAGCCCGAACCAACAGTGGCGTCTCGTCTTGCAATCGCAGCAGTTCGCCGGCAAGCCGTTCGTCGCCCAACACGGCTGCGCCGAGCTGTGGGTGAAGCAGGGGGCATCGGGAAAGCCGCACCAACAACTGCGTGGCGTCGCTGCTTTGGCGGTCGATCACGGCGTCCAGGAAATAGCGCTGGATGTCGCTGGTGGCTGCTTCAAGCAGGCTCTCCAGGTCGCCGCCGCGGTTCAAGGCGCCGATGGCCAGCTGCACGCCCAGCGGCCAGCCTTCGGTGATCTCATGCAGCCGCACACCGGCCTCGGGATTGCAGCGCGCGCCCAGCGCGGCTGACAGGACGGAGATGGTTTCGTCGAGGCTGAATCGCAGGTCCGACGCGGTCACGCGCGTCACCGTTGCCAGCGTTAGGGCGCCGCTGGCGAGCAGGGCGCCCGAACTGCGTGCCGTCAGGGCTACATGCAGGTTGGGTGGGGCATTGCACAGCAGGTAGATCAGCACCTGCGTGCGCGAAGCTGCAGGCATCAACTCGACATCGTCGAGCAGCAGCAGCGCCTCGACCGACAACTCGGCCACTTCGGCGAGCCACCCCGTCAGCGCCTCCTGCGGGTCGGTTCGCTGGGCGATCCACTGCATGAACGGTTCGGAGAAGCCGCGCTTTCCGGAAGCCGACCTGGCGCAGTGGGCCAGCCCCTGTACCAGCCGCAGCGGCTCGTCACGCTCGTCCACGCTGTACCAGAAGGCCAGAGACCCGCGCGCCAGCCCGTCGCGGCACCAACGGCCGAGCTGCGAGGTCCTGCCGAAGCCGGTCGGTGCCAGCAGCGACGTGATGCGGCTGCCGCTGAGTTCGACACGGTCGAGCTTCAGGCGCTCACGGTCCAGGAAACCCCGGATCGCGCGCGGCGGGGTCGACTTGAGGGTCAGCGTGGGGTCGCTGTTGAGCAGAGGGGTCGACATGGGGGCGTGGTGGCCGCTCCCAAGATGGGCTCGGGCGGCCAGCGAATTTTAAGAATGGGCAGAGTTGCGGGACTGCTGTTGTGGGCAGGGTTTGCCCCATAGCCGCCCCACTCCCGCCTGGGGGGGCCACGCGAGGCTCGAATCCCTAACGTAGCTCCCCATGAACTCAGCGATCTACATCATCGGCGTCGGCATGTCCCAGTTCGGCCGGCATGTCGAACGTTCCCTGCAATCACTGGCCGAGGAAGCGTTGGCCGTCGCCCTGCGCGATGCCGGGGCCACAGTGGCCTCCATTGGGCAGTGTTTCTACTCCGGTGTGACGCAGGGGCCCCTGCAGGGCCAGAACGCGATTCCCGGCGAGGTGTTGCTGAGCAAGCTGGGGCTCGTTGGCCTGCCGGTATGGAACGTCGAGAACGCCTGCGCGTCCGGCACCAGCGCCTTCCAGCTGGCGGTGCAATCGCTGCGCGCCGGAGCCTGCGACGTGGCACTGGCCATCGGGGCCGAGAAGATGAACATCGAGGACAAGCGGCGCGCGCTGGCCCTGTTCGAAGGTGGGTGGGACGTGCTCACGCCGGATGAAAACGCCGCGCGTCTGCTGGCCCTGGGCGAGGGCGTCGCGGTGCCGCCGGGCAGCGAGTCGCCGCGCCCCTACAGCCGCTTCATGGCCATCTACGCCTCCATGTGTCGGTTCTGGATGAAGACCTTCGGCACCACGCAGCGCCAGATCGCGGCCGTGGCGGCGAAGAACCACATGCACTCGGTGCACAACATGCTTTCCCAGTACCGCCAGCCCTTCACCATCGACGAAGTGCTGGCCGCGCAGCCGATCACCTACCCCTTGACCATCCCGATGTGCTCGCCGCTGTCCGACGGCGCGGCCGCCGTCGTGGTGTGCAACGAAGCCGGCCTGAAGAAGCTCGGGGCCGACCGACGCCGGGCCATCCGGGTGGCGGCCACCGCGATCGCCACGGCCACGCCGCGGGCGGCCGACGCGTTCGACAAGGCCGTGTGCCGGCGTGCCGCGCAGATGGCCTACGAACAGGCGGGCATCGGTCCGCAGGACGTGTCGGTCGCCGAGGTGCACGACGCCAGCGCGATGGGCGAAATCATGGCCGTCGAGTACCTGGGCCTGACGCCCATGGGCGGCGCCGGCGCGGCCGCCGGGGCGTCGACAGGGGCTGGTGTCACGCTCATAGCGCATCCTCGTCGATCAAATCTTCGCCCGAGGCGACGAGCAGCGGCTCGATTTGGGCCGGCAGTCCGATAGCGTCCGCCAGATCCTGCAACCCGGGTGCGAGATTGACCGCCCCGCCCAGATAGATCCCCACCAGCAGGCTTGCGGCGAGCAGCGCCGCTGTACGCCACTGCCCACGCATCGCCGGTACAGCCTGCGGGCGCGGACGCACGGGAAGGGCAATGACGTTGGTGTGTGCGCGCTCGGCAGTCGTGCTGGCCGCGGGGGGGGCCGCCATTGCCGCTGCGACGATTCTGTCGGCCAATCCGCGCGGGACCTGTGCGCTCGCCGAACGGCCACGATCGAGCAACCGGTCGAGCGCACGCGCCTGCGTGAGCAGCGTCTGCGCGCCTGGCTCGGCATCCACGATCTCGCCGATGCGCCGGCCGACATCGGCAGGCCAGCGTGCAGGCGCGCCGCCCCAGGCATCCAGCATGTTCGTGAGTTCGGTCAGCGGCCCACTGGTCGAATGTCCGGTGATGTCATTCTTGCGGTTCATGCTCGCCTCGCGTCGCGTCTCGTCGCGGTCATTGCTTCTGTCAAATCCAAGTTCTCAGCCTTCGCCCGGCAGGAGTTGCCGCCATTCATCCCGCAGCAGCCCGCGCATCGTTCGCCTTGCCCGGGCGAGCAGCGATTCCACGGCCTCGTCCGAGACCCCGAGAATTGCGCCGACTTCGGACTGGCTCATATCTTCGAAGTGGAACAGCACCAGCGCCTGCCGTTGCCGCTCCGGAAGTGTTTTCAGTGCGACCTCGACCCGGGCCGCCGTCTCGCTCTGCGCCAGCGTTTCGATTTGGCTGGCAGACACCGGTTGGTCGGGCACTTCGTCCGTCACATCGGTTCTGCGCCCCGACCGGATCCGGTCGATGCACAGGTTGGAGGCCACCCGGCGCAACCAGGGCCGTGCCCCGCCCGCGCCGATCTCCAGGCTGGCGCCGCTCTGCCACAACTTGAGCAGTGCTTCCTGCGCGACGTCTTCTGCCTCCGCGTCGTCCCGCAAGATGCGCCGTGCCACTGCCAGCACCGAGGGCAGATGTCGTTCGACCAGCAGCCGGAACGCATCGCCGTCGCGTGCGCGCAAACGCGACAGCAAGTCCCGATCCGTCTCTTCGGGTTGCTCGGTGCCTGCCGCGGCCGAACCGAGCGATGTCTTTTCGGCACCTGGTATCAGCACGCGGCCCTTTCCATTCGCTTCTGGGGTATCGACGGCCCCGCTGGCAAACAGCCGCACAGCGGGGGACTGAGGGATCATACCCGCTGGGCCGCTTCGCGACTATGCCGTCGCTTCTGGCATAGCACTCCGATCGTCATTCAGCGCGGTCCCCCGCGATCCCGAATGCCGCGTTCCTGGTCACGTTCCCCACCACGTCCCTGGCCGCGTCCACCCATCCTGTCCTGACGGTCGATGCGGCCGTCGCTGTTGGCATCGAACTCTGCGAACCGCTCCTTGGCGCTCTTGAAGAATTGCTCGCGGGTCACCTTGTTGTCCGGCCCTGCCCCATATGCGTGCAGGAAGCGGCGCACGCGATAGTCGGTCATCTCTTTGCGTATTGCGTCGTGATCGGTAGCATCGATCACACCGTCCTTGTTGCGGTCGATGGTGTCGAAGCGCGCGCCTGCCGCAGCCAGCGCCTCATCGAGCGTGATGATGCCGTCCTTGTTGATATCGGCGGCGATCAGCGCGCCAAGGCCCATGCGACCGCCCATCGCGCCATTGGCTTGCCTACCCCTGGCCCCGGCCTCGCCCTTGAGCACGCCGCGTCCGCGCATCACGGGCGGCAGATCGGCATCGGTGATCCGGCCGTCACGATCGAGATCCATGCGCTGGAAGTCGCGGCGTGCGCGGTCGAGTGTTTCCTGTCGCGTCACCTTGCCGTCGCGGTCGGCATCCGTGCGGGCCTTGAAGCGCTGGCGGATCATGTCGCCGAAGCGACCGCGTCCCTCCGATTGCGCGGCCAGTGCGGTCTCGACCTCTGCCGTGTCGATGATGCCATCGCTGTTCTTGTCGATACGGGCGAAGCGTTCGCGCATCCGCGCATCGAAATCCTCGGCTGACATGGATCGGCGGAACCCGCGGCCCATTCCAGGCGCACCATCCTCGCCCATACCGCCGCGTATGTGGCCGCCACGCTGACCGGACCCATGTTCGAATTCACCCATTTCATTCATCATTCCGCGATGGCCCATGCGGGCCTCCCGGTGACCGACCGCAGCGATTGCCGCCGCGCCGCCGATCACGATCAGTGCGCCCGCAGCTATCGCAAGCTTGCGTCTGGACATGGCTTACTCCCGGAAATCCGTTGGTTGCGACTTTTGTTCACAAGGGACGGCCCGACCGTCCTGCTTGGTCTTGAGAACGGGGCGGCCCGGCGATTTCCGTCGCGCGCGAATTCCACTGTCGGCGCAATGCGCAATCGCGGGCGCGGATGCAACTTCGTCGCGCTCGTGCGGCAGAGCAGGGCTCGAGGCCACCTCTTCGGGTCGTGTGGCCAGCGCGCGCTGAACGCCCTCAAGCGAGCCAGCGCTTGCGTCGCTTGTAGCTCTTGCCGTCGCGGAAGCTCTTGCGGTCCCCGCCGCCGGCGCCGAGGTAGAACTCCTTCACGTCCTCGTTCTCCCGCAGCGATTGTGCGGTGCCGTCCATCACCACCCGGCCCGTTTCCAGGATGTAGCCGTAGGTTGCGTATTGCAGGGCGACGTTGGTGTTCTGCTCGGCCAGCAGGAAGCTGACATTCTCCTTGGTGTTGATGTCCTTCACGATCTCGAAGATCTGCGCCACGATTTGAGGCGCAAGGCCCATCGAAGGTTCGTCGAGCAGGATCATGGTGGGCCGGCTCATCAGGGCACGGCCGATCGCGCACATCTGCTGCTCGCCGCCCGAGGTATAGCCGGCCTGGCTCGATCGCCGCTCCTTCAGGCGCGGAAAATAGGCGTAGACGCGTTCGAGATCGGCTTTCACGGCGGCATTGCCGTCGCGGCGGGTAAAGGCGCCGGTCAGCAGGTTTTCTTCGATGGTGAGATGGCCGAAACAGTGCCGGCCTTCCATCACCTGGATACACCCGCGGCGCACCAGATCGCTCGGCGTCAGTCTGTCGACCCGCTCGCCCTTGAATTCGACGGAGCCCTTGGTCACCTCGCCGCGCTCGGAGCGGACGAGGTTGGAAATCGATTTCAACGTGGTGGATTTACCAGCGCCGTTGGGACCAATAATGCCGACGATAGCGCCGGGCGGAATCTTGAGGCTGAGATTGTCAATCAGCAATCGGTCGCCATACGCTTTAGAAACATTGTTAAACTCTATAACTTCATTGCCCAGCCTGTCCGCCACGGGAATAAAGATTTCCTGGGTTTCATTGCGCTTCTGATATTCCTGCGAATTTAACTCTTCAAAGCGGGCGATACGCGCTTTGGACTTGGCTTGACGGCCTTTGGGGTTTTGTCGCACCCATTCCAATTCCTTGCTCAGGGCTTTTTGGCGTGCGGATTCGCTGGATTCTTCCTGCTTGAGGCGTTCACCTTTTTGCTCTAACCAGCTTGAGTAATTGCCCTTCCACGGAATACCATGGCCGCGGTCAAGCTCGAGTATCCATTCGGCGGCGTTATCTAAAAAGTAGCGATCATGCGTTACCGCCACCACGGTGCCGGGGAAACGCGCCAGGAACTGCTCCAGCCAGTCGACGCTTTCGGCGTCGAGGTGGTTGGTCGGCTCGTCGAGCAGCAGCATGTCGGGTTTGGACAGCAGCAGGCGGCACAACGCAACGCGGCGTTTTTCACCGCCCGACAGCACGCCGATCGAAGCGTCCCACGGCGGCAGGCGCAGCGCGTCGGCGGCCAGTTCCAACTGCAGGTCAGTGTTCTCGCTGCCGGCGGCGGCAATCTGCGCTTCGAGGTCGGCCTGTTCGGCGGCAAGCTTGTCGAAGTCGGCGTC
>CALMQI010000420.1 GCA_937871935.1 uncultured Burkholderiales bacterium | reverse complement strand
CGGCATGGTCGGTGCCGGGAACCCACAGCGTGTTGAAGCCGCGCATGCGGTGGTAACGCGTCAACGAGTCCATGATGGTCTGGTTGAACGCGTGCCCCATGTGCAGCGTGCCGGTCACGTTGGGCGGTGGCAGCTGGATGCAGAACGAAGGCCGGGTCGGGTCCAGCGTCGGCGCGTAGGCGCCGCTCTTCTCCCACAGCGGAGCCCAGCGCGCCTCGATGGCGGCGGGTTCGAAGGACTTGGCAAGGGGCTGCGTCATGGCTGTGTCGTCTTGTGTGTCGGCTGATCCGGCACCAGCACATGGGGCCCGATTCTAGGTGGCGGGTCCTTCGTCGCCGCTTGCCGGTCGGCGCCGGATGCGGGCCGGGCCTGTCAACGGCGACCGGCCCTCGGTGGTTCACTTCTTGGCGATGTCACACTCGATGCGTCGCGGGCACCCGATGTGCCATCACCCGGAGTAGATGATGATCATTGCTGCCTCCTTGTCGCCCCGTCGCGGCCGTGGGATCCGAATCCGTCTGTGGCTCGGCGCCCTGGCGCTGTCGACGCTGACGGCGTGCGGCGGCGGCGACGAGCTCAGTTGCGATCTGGTGCCGCGCCAGTCGGCCCTGCGCAGCTACTTCAACGATTGGTATTTCTGGTACGCGCTGAGCCCGTATCCCGCGCCGGGTTCGCTGCCGACACTCGACGCGTACTTCGGCGCTCTGCTGTACACCGGTACCGACCCGGCCTTTCCGGCCGATCGCTGGAGCTTCCACCAAAGCACCGAGAGCTTCAACCGGTTCTTCGGCGTCGGGCAGTCGGTGGGCTACGGCATCTTCGTCGCCGGCCTCGAGGTGGCCGGGGCGCCAAGCCAACCGCTGTACGTGCGTCACGTCGAGCCGCTGTCACCGGCCGCGACGGCCGGCGTCACGCGCGGCGACCAGGTGGTGTCGATCGACGGCCGCACCGCCGCCGACATGATCGCCGACGACGACTTCACGGTGCTGTCGTCCGAAGCGGCCGGGCAGACCATCCGGTTGGTGCTGCGCAACAACGGCGTGCAGCGCACGGTCGACGTCAGCGCCGCGGCGTTTCCGCTGACGCCAGTGCTGCCGAATGCGCGCGTGGTCACCAGCACCGGAGGCCGCAAGATGGGCTACGTGGCGGTCAAGGACATGATCAGCCAGGCCGATGCGCCGCTGGCCAGCGCCTTCCAGTCCTTCGCGGCACAGGGCGTCACCGAGTTGGTCGTCGACCTGCGCTACAACGGGGGCGGGCTGGTGTCCACCGGCCGCGACATCGCGTCGTACGTGAATCCGGCCCTCACGTCGGGCAGGACCTACGCGGCGTTGCTCTACAACGTGAAACGCGCGGCGTTCAACAACTCGTCGTTCCAGTTCAGCTCGCCGGCGAACGCGCTGGCGTTGACGCGCGTCTACGTGCTGCAGGGCGCGCGCACCTGTTCGGCGAGCGAGCAGGTGATCAACGGGCTGCGACCGTTCGTGACCGTGGTACCGATCGGCGACACCACCTGCGGCAAGCCGGTCGGCTTTCTGCCGACCGATGACGGCTGCGGCGAGACGTTCAACGTCGTCAACTTCGAGGCGGTCAATGCGAGCGACGAAGGGCGCTACTTCGACGGCTTCGCGCCGGCCTGCGTGGTCGCCGAGGACTTCTCTCAGCCGATCGGCGGCGACGCCGATCCGCTGCTGGTCACCGCGCGCAACCATGCCGACGGCATCGCCTGCCCGGTGGCCGCCGCGGCATCGCCGCGCGAGCAGACGCTGGCGGCCAAGCTGCGCCGCTGGGGCCGCAATCCCGAGGGCGAGCGCGGGACGATGATCCCGCGGTGAATGGTGCCCCCGGCTGCGGCAGTACCGCAGCCAGCCCGAAGCGGCGACTACATGAACAGGTGTTCGCCGGCGTTCTCGCCGCCGAGGATGACGTAGTTCACCTTGCGCAGGTCGGCCAGCGCGCGGCCGCCGGCGTAGGAGATCGAACTCTGCACGTCCTCGCGCATCTCCCGAAGCGTCTCGGTGAGACGGCCCTTGATCGGCTCGAGAATGCGCTTGCCCTCGACGTGCTTGTATTCGCCCTTGTTGAAGTCAGACGCCGAGCCGTAGTACTCCTTGTACAGCTTGCCGTCGACCTCGACCGTCTGGCCAGGAGACTCCTCGTGGCCGGCGAACAGCGAGCCGACCATCACCATGGCCGCGCCGAAGCGCACGCTCTTGGCAATGTCGCCATGATGGCGGATGCCGCCGTCGGCGACGATCGGCTTGGTGGCGACGCGGGCACACCACTTCAGCGCGCTGAGCTGCCAGCCACCGGTGCCGAAGCCGGTCTTCAGCCGCGTGATGCACACCTTGCCGGGCCCGATGCCGACCTTGGTGGCGTCTGCGCCCCAGTTCTCCAGGTCGATCACTGCCTCGGGCGTGCCTACGTTGCCGGCGATCACGAACGCGCCGGGCAGCCGCTTCTTGATGTGTTCGATGGTCTTGCGCACGCTGTCGGCATGGCCGTGCGCAATGTCGATCGTGATGTAGTCGGCACCGATGCCGTCGGCAGCGAGTCGGTCCACCACCGCGTGGTCGACCGGCTTGACGCCGGCGCTGATCGAGACGAAGTGCCCCAGTTCGCGCATGCGCCGCGCGAACGCCACGCTGTCGAGGTCGAAGCGGTGCATCACGTAGAAGTGGCCGCTGCCGGCCAGCATCTCGGCAATGCTCTCGTCGATCACCGTGCGCATGTTGGCCGGCACCACCGGCAGCACGAAGCGGCGCCCACCGAACTCGACCGACGCGTCGCACTCGGCGCGGCTGTCGACGCGGCACTTGCGCGGCAATAGCAGGATGTTGTCGTAGTCGAAGATTTCCATTGTGGCGGCCAAAAAAAAACCGGCCCTGCGAATTGCAGGCCCGGTAGCCGATTCTACGCGGATCGACCTGTCATGCCGTGCCGCGCTTGGTCTCGAAGGTGATGCCGACCTTCTGCAGCAGTGGCGTTGGTAGTAGACCCCCGGCACATACGATCACCGCCTCGTTGCGCAGCGACTGCCGGCCGGCGACTGTCTTCAGATGCACTTGCTCGGTGTCGATCGATTCGACGGTCGATTCGAGTTCGACGCGGATCCGCTTGCTTTTCTGCATCTCGTCGAGCGTTGACCGGTTCTTCGCCTTGACGCGCGAGAATGCTTTGCTGCGATACGACAGCGTGACGTCGGTGCCAGGCTGTTCGGCCAGCGCGATCGCGGCTTCGAGCGCACTGTCGCCGCCGCCAACCACCAGCACCGCCTGGCCCGCGTACTGTGCCGGATCGATCAAGCGGTAGACGACTTTGGGGCTCTCTTCGCCGGGCACCTCGAGCTTGCGTGGTGTACCGCGACGGCCCATTGTCAGCAGCACGCAGCGCGTGCGGTAGCGCCCGCGGGTGGTGCGCACGACGAATCCCTCGCCCTCGCGGGTGATGTCCTCCATGCACTCGCGAAACGAGATCAGCAGCCCGGTCTTCTTGACCGCGGTCTGCCAAAACTCGAGCAACTTCTCCTTCTGCACCTCGCCGAAGCGAACCTTGCCGATGAGGGCGAGCTTGACCGGCGCGGTCATCGCCACCTTGTTGCGCGGGTAGTGGAAGACGGCTCCTCCTAGTGACTCTTCTTGCTCGATCAGCTTGTAGCGCAACCGGTGCTGGATCGCCGACAGTCCAGCCGAGAATCCCGCCGGTCCACAACCGACGATCACGACGTCGTAGTCGAAAGTCCCGCCTGTGCGTTTGCTGATGACGTCCATCGCCTGCCGGCCCTGTTCGGCTGCCTTGCGGATCAATCCCATGCCGCCCAGTTCACCGGCGATGAAGATCCCGGGGACATTGGATTCGAACTGAGGCGAGACGTTGGGGATGTCGATGCCGCGCGTTTCGGTGCCGAACACCAACTGGATCGCATCGACCGGGCATGCTGCTCTGCACGCGCCGTGGCCGATGCAGGCTGCTCCGTTGATCAGGACGGCCGTACCGCCGACGATCCCCAGCGCTTCCTCCGGACAGGCGGTGATGCACGAGCTCGATCCGAGGCAGCGCGCCGGGTCGATCACCGGGTGCAGCGACGGTGGTTCGCCGAGACCGGCCTCGACCGACTCCTTGAGCTGCTGCTCGTGCTCGCGCTGAATGCGCCGCTGGCGGCGCAGGTACAGCGCCCACAGTGCGATCAAGACGGCGGCATAGAGGGCCAGGTACCCCATGGGTTCGACGGGTGCGACGTCGGACCGGTCAGGGTCCGATGACTTCGGCGATTTCGATCTTCAGGCCACGTGCCCCGGGAGCCACCGGCGAGGACAGGCCCTGCAGGTCACCGGGCTGCGCGGTCGCATCGCCTCGCTTGCTGATGCGGGCACCGACGATGACGCGCTGCGCCGACGACAGTTTGGCCGCCGGCGACATGGCCATGCTGTCGTCGAGCGTGAAGGTCAGAGGCAGGTCCTTGACCTGCTTGCGCAGGATGGCCAGCGGCATGCGCGGGCCTTCGGCCGGGCGGGCAAAGACGAACACGGTGTCCTCGGGCGCGGCCTTGCCGGCGATCGACCTGGCCAGGGTCACCGTGCCGCTGACCGACGGGCCACCGCCGGCCACGGGCCGTGCGGCCGGCACGGGTGCCGCAGCCTGCGCCGGCGGCGTTGCAGGCGACGGCGTCGCCGCCGCACCCGCTGTGCCGCCCGCCATCAGCTGCCTGGCCTCGTCGATGCCGCCCTGGATCTGCTGGACGAACGGGCTGTTGGGGTCGATCTGCCGCATCTTCTCCCAATGGCGCAGCGCGCCCGCGAAGTCGCGGCGGTAGAAGGCGGCAGTGCCGGCGAGGGACAAGGCTTTCAGATTGTTCGGATCGACCTGCAGCGCCTGGTTGATCAGCCGGCTCGGCTCGCCTTCGAGGTTGCGGCCGTTCACCACCGCCAGCGCGTCGGCGTAGTCGGCGATCAGCACCGCATCGTTCGGTCGCAGCGCGATCGCCTGCTTGAAGGCCGGCACCGCCTTGTCGTGCTTGCCGAGCACGGCATACGAGCGACCGAGCATGCCCCAGCCCTCGGCGTCGTCGGGATTGTCCTTCAGCCGTGCAGCGAGCTTCTCGGTCATGCCCTCGATCTGCTCCATCGTGACCGAATGCCCGGCGCCTTCACCGCCGCCTTGCTCGGCACGGACGGCGGCCATGGCAGCCGGGTCGAGTGCGATGGGCGTGCCGAGCGTGATGTAGCCGACCGCCGCGACGCAGCAAACGAACAGCGCGAGCGCGCCGATGAAGGCCTTCGGCGCGCCGGGCTGCACAGTCGTCGTCACCGGCGCAGCCGACAACGCCGCGCCGAGCTGGCGTTCGACCTTGGCGCGGGCTTCGGCGTGTTGCGCGTCGTCGAGCGCGCCGCTGGCGTGCAGCGCATCGAGCTGCTTCAACTGCTGGCGCGCTTGCGCCGCAGCGTCGGCACTCGGCACCGCGGCGCCGGCTGTCGGGCGCCGCCACAGCGGCCGCGTCAGCATGGCCAGTGCCGCCAGCGCCAGCAGCACCGTCCAGATCAAGAAGGCCGTCATCGCGCCACCTCGCCAGCGCCGGGGGCCGACGCAGCGTCACCGGGCGGCTCGTCTTCGTCCGGTTCGAACATCTCGGGCGCCATGCGGGTGCGCCGGCGCAGCACGACGGCCAGCACGCTCAGGCCGACGAGCAGCAGCACGATCGGGCCGATCCACAACACCGCGGTGGTGCCCTTGAACGGCGGGCGGTAGCGCACGAAGTCACCGTATCGATCGGTCATGTACTGCACCACCTGGTCGTCGCTGGCGCCGCGTTTCAGTTGGTCGCGCACCTCGCGCCGCAGGTCTTCGGCCAGGCCCGAGGTCGAGTCGGCGATGGTCTGGTTCTGGCACACCAGGCAGCGCAGCTCGGCGGCAAGGCGCAGCACGCGGGCCTCGAGCACCGGGTCGGCCGACGCCGGCTCGGCCTCCTTCGCGGAAACCAGCCCGACTCCCATGGACGCACACACGAGCAAGACCCGCGAAGCTGCTCGTAACCAAGCAGCCACCGTGGATCCGGCTTCGCCGCTCCGCTGATGGCGCCCCCTTGCGGGGAAGGCGCCGAAGGCGCATCGGGGGTGGGTCAAGACAATTCCTTCAGCAGCGGCACGATGCGCGTCTCGATGATGGTCGGCGTGACCGGGCCGATCTGCTTGAAGCGGATCACGCCCTGCTTGTCGATGACGAAGGTTTCGGGCACGCCGTACACGCCGAAGTCGATGCCGACGCGACCGTCCTGGTCGAACAGCGACATGTCGTACGGATCGCCGAAGCGCGACAGCCAGTTGAGCCCGTCGGGCCGCGCGTCCTTGTAGTTGAGACCGATGATCGGCATCGCCTTCGTGCGGGCGAACGCCACCAGGTGCGGATGTTCGTCGCGGCAGGCGACGCACCACGAGGCCCATACATTGAGCATCCACACCTTGCCGAGCATGTCCTCGCGGCGGACGGTCTTGGCGGCATCGTCCAGCCGTGCCAGTGAAAAGCCGGGTGCAGGTTTGCCGATCAACGGCGAGGGCACCTCGCGCGGGTCGAGCTTCAGGCCCGCCGCCAGAAAGCCCACCAGCACGACGAACAGCGCCAGCGGGAGGATGAACTTCAGGCTCTTCATGAGGCGACCCCTGCGGTGACGGCCGGCGCATTCGCGCGTTCGCGGCTGGTCGCCCGGTAGCGCCGATCCGACGCGGCCAATCCGCCACCGAGCGCCATCAGCAGGCAGCCGCCCCAGATCCAGTCGACGAACGGCTTGTAGTACACCCGCACGATCCAGGCATTGCCGCCCACCGGCTCGCCGAGCGATACGTACAGGTCACGCGTGAAGCCGGTATCGATGGCAGCCTCGGTCATCGGGTTCTGCTGCACGCGGTAGACGCGCTTTTCGGGGCGCATCGTCGACACCGCCTTGCCGTTGCGGGTGACCTCGATCAGGCCCTGTGCGCCGCCGTAGTTGGGGCCCTGGATCTCGCGCACGCCGCGATAGGTGAATACATAGCCGGCAATCTCGGTGGTGTCGCCGACGTCCATCTTGAGGTCACGCTCGACCTCGTAGGTCTTCACCATGCTGACGCCGAACGCGAAGGCAGCGACGCCGAGGTGGGCGACCATCATGCCGATCATCGTGCGGGGCAGCAGGCGCGCACGCGCCAGCACGCCGGCGCCGCCGGTGATGCCAGTCGGCTTGATGCGCTCCCAGAGGTCGGTGACGATCGCGAGCACGATCCACCAGCTCATCAGGAAACCGAGCGTGGCCAGCGCGGTGATGCGGCCCATCACCCAGCCGGTGGCCAGCGCGGCGATCACCGCGACGGCGCCGGCCCAGCGCAGCCGCCGGGCCAGGTCGGGCAGTTCGGCCTGGCGCCAGCGCGCCAGCGGGCCGATCGCCATCAGGAAGACCACCGGGACCATGATCGGCACGAACACCGAGTCGAAGTACGGCGGGCCGACCGAAATCTTGCCCAGGCCCAGCGCGTCGAGCAGCAGCGGGTACAGCGTGCCGAGCAGCACGGTGGCCATCGCGACGACCAGCATCACGTTGTTGCCCAGCAGCATCGATTCGCGCGACACCAGTTCGAATCGCGCGCCGAGGCCGACCTTGGGCGCGCGCCAGGCATACAGCGCCAGCGAGCCGCCGATCACCACCACCAGGAAGGCCAGGATGAACAGGCCCCGCTTGGGGTCGGTGGCGAACGCGTGCACCGACGACAGCACGCCCGAACGGACCAGGAAGGTGCCGAGCAGCGACAGCGAGAACGCCATGATCGCCAGCAGCACCGTCCACGACTTGAACGCACCGCGTTTCTCGGTGACGGCCAGCGAATGGATCAGCGCGGTACCGACGAGCCACGGCATGAACGAAGCGTTCTCCACCGGGTCCCAGAACCACCAGCCGCCCCAGCCGAGCTCGTAGTACGCCCACCAGCTGCCCAGCGCGATGCCGATCGTGAGGAAGATCCACGCCGCGGTGGTCCACGGTCGTGTCCAGCGCGCCCAGGTGGCGTCGAGGTTGCCACCGATCAGCGCGGCGATGGCGAACGCAAAGGCGACCGAGAAGCCGACGTAGCCCATGTAGAGCATCGGCGGGTGGATCACCATGCCCGGGTCCTGCAGCAGCGGATTCAGGTCGCGTCCGTCGGGGGCGGCCGGCAGCAGACGCTCGAACGGATTCGACGTGAGCAGCATGAAGAGCAGGAAGCCCACGCTGACCAGCCCCATCACCGCCAGGATGCGCGCGACCACCGGCGCCGGCAGATGGCGGCTGAACTGCGCGACCGCCAGCATCCACAGATTGAGCATCAGCAACCACAGCAGCAGCGAGCCTTCGTGGCCGCCCCAGACGCCGGCAATCCGGTAGGCCACCGGCAGCGCGGAGTTGGAGTTCGATGCCACGTACAGCACCGAGAAGTCGTTCTGGATGAACGCGTAGGTCAGGCAGCCGAAGGCGAACGCCACCAGCAGGGACTGCGTCTGTGCCGCGGGGCGGGCGAGCGCCATCCAGTCCGCGCGGCCGCGCGCGGCACCGGCGATCGGAAACGTGCCCTGCACGCAGGCGACCGCGAGCGCCAGCAGCAGCGCGACCTGGCCGAGCTCGGGGATCATGGCTGGCCTCCGGCGGCGGCCTTGGAGGTCATGTTGCCGCCCGACTGCTGCGCGCGCTTCAACGCCTCGCCGGCTTCGGGTGGCATGTAGTTCTCGTCGTGCTTGGCCAGCACCTCGCGTGCGACGAACATGCCGTCCTCGCGCAACTGGCCCTGGGCGACGACGCCTTTGCCCTCCTTGAACAGGTCGGGCAGGATGCCCTGGTACTGCACGGGGATCGTCTGCGCCGTGTCGGTCACGGCGAACTGCACCACGGTGCCGTCGCGCTTGACGCTGCCTTCCTGCACCAGGCCGCCGAGGCGGAAGGTGCGGCTCACCGGCGCCTCCTTGGCGACGATCTGCGACGGCGAATAGAAGAACACCAGATTGCTCTGGAACGCGTTGAGCACCAGGGCAGCCGCGACGCCGACGGCGCCGACGATGCCGCCGATGATGGCCAGACGTTTGTGGCGTGGTTTCATGACGAAGCCCCTTGTGACGTGGGATCGGCGGCCGAGTGCAAGGCCTGGCGCCGGTGGCGCGCGACCAGCCAGGGCTCGGCGAGCATCAGCGCGGCGGTGACCGCGTAGGAGCCCCACACGTACAGCCCGTAGCCGCGCATCGAGAAAAAGTCGGACCAGCTAGCCCAGTTCATCATCGCTCCTTGCGTGCGAGCGCCAGATCGCGCACCCAGTCGGTGTCGCGTTCCCGCTCGAGCGCGAGCGCCTGCGCGCGGGTGAACACCGTCGCGAAGGCATAGGCCCAGAAGGCAAAGGTCATCAGCATCATGGCAACAAGCATCGTATGGGCCATTTTCGGGGCTGCCGTCATGCTGATGGTGGCACCTTGATGCAAGGTGTTCCACCAGCGCACCGAGAAGTAAATGATCGGAACGTTCACCGCGCCCACGATGGCGAGCACTGCGCCGGCCTTGTCGCCGCGCACCACATCGTCGATCGACGCCACCAGCGCGATGTAGCCGAGATACAGGAACAGCAGGATGAGTTCCGAGGTCAGCCGCGCGTCCCAGACCCACCAGGTGCCCCAGGTCGGCTTGCCCCAGAAGGCGCCGGTCCACAACGCGAGAAAGGTGAACATCGCACCGGTCGGCGCGATCGCGCGGGCCAGCATCGAGGCCATGCGCGCATTGAACATCCAGCCGACCGCCGCCCAGAACGCCATGGCCAGATAGAGGATCATCGACATCCACGCCGCCGGCACATGGATGAAGATGATGCGATAGGACTCACCCTGCGTGGCGTCGGTCGGCGCGACGAAAAACCCTACATACAGGCCGGCTACTGCGAGGCCCGTCGCGATGGCCCACAGCCAGGGGTTGAGCAGGCCGACGAGCCAGTAGAAGCGCGATGGCGCCGCGAAGGTGAACCAACGGATCGTGCGGTTCATCGGTTCTCTCACTCCAGCGCAATGTGCAACGCGAACGAAGTGGCCAGCGGCGCCGTCAGCGCGGTGAGGATCAGCAGCGCCCCCAGCAGCGAGAAGTGCCCGGAAGTCGACACGCCGCTGTCGACCGCGCTGACCGCGCCGGCGCCGAATATCAGTGCCGGCACCGCCAGCGGCAGGATCAGCAGGATCAGCAGCACGCCGGCGCTGCGCAGACCGAGCGTGAGCGCAGCGCCCATGCCACCGAGCAGGCTCAGGATCGGCGTGCCGAGCAGCAGCGACGCGACCAGCGTGCCGAGCGCGGCGCTGCTCATGTCGAGCAGCAAGCCGATCAAGGGCGCCGCCAGCACCAGCGGCGCGCCGGTGATCGTCCAGTGTGCGGCCGCCTTGGCGCTGGCCACGACGAAGCCTGATTGTCCTGACAAGATCATCTGTTCGAGAGAACCGTCTGCATGGTCGCCGGCATACAGGCTGGTGACCGAGAGCATCGACGCCAGCAGCGCGCTCACCCAGACCACGCCGGCAGCAATCTGGCGCAGCGTCTGCGGCTCGGGCCCGACCCCGAGCGGAAACAGGCTCACGGCGACGATGAAGAACACCACCGGCAGCAAGGCCTCGACGCGACGACGCAGAGCCAATCGCAGGTCGCGGACGTAGACAGCACTGAAGGCGGCTCCCATGGATGATCGCTCAAGCAAGTATCAGGCAAATGGATCTAGGTCAAATTCGGCCAAGGTCGGCGCGGCACTGCCGGGCGACAGGTGGCTGGTCAGCAGCACACTGCCACCGCGCGCGAGGTGCTCGTGCAGCAGCTCGTTCACCGCCTGCACGCCGTCGGTGTCGAGCGCATCGTAAGGCTCGTCGAGGATCCAGATCGAGGCTTGCTGCTCGAGCGCCAGCCGGGCCAGCGTGGCCCTGCGCCGCTGGCCCTGCGACAGTGTGCGAACGAGCGCGTCGCGGCGCGAGCCCATGCCCACACGTTCGAGCGCGGCGCGGATCGTCGGTGCGTCGCTCGGTCGCCCGTGCATGCGGGCGAGGAAGGTGAGCGACTCCGTGACGCTCAGATCGTCTTTCAGGGCATTGGCGTGGCCGATGTAGACGCGCTGCGCCGCATAGTCGGCCGCCGCGCGCACCGGCTTGTCACCCCAGAGAATGTTCCCGGATTCGGGAACCGCCAGACCGGCTGCCAGGCGCAGCAGGCTGGTCTTGCCGCGGCCGTTGCGCCCGCGCAGCCAGGTCGCCTGGCCCGCCCGAACCGCCAGGTTGACACCGCGAAACAGCACCCGGTTGCCGCGGCGGCAGGCGAGGTCAAGGGCAGTGAGTGTCGGAAGCTCCCGGGCGTCAGAACTCGTAGCGCGCGCCGAGGGAGTAGTTGACACGGTTGGACGATTCCTTGGTGGTGACGGTCAGTGTCGGATCGTTCGGGTCCGGCCCGACCCGCGAGGCCTTGCCCAGTTCGTAGGTGACACTGGATTCCAGCGCCCAGCGCTGCCAGCCGCGATAGGTCACTCGCAACCCGGGCGTCCAGCGCTCACTCGTGCTGCCCTGGGGCGTGCGATCCCGGTAGTACTGCAGCGACGGTTCGAGTTGCCAGACCCCGCCCACCACCGATGAGAGATTGTAAGAGAGCAGCAATCCGTCCAGAGCGACGCTCGAGATCGCGGTGGTCGAGAACACATGCGTGTCGCGTGTCGAGTACAGGTTCAGGCCGATCAGTTGCGCACTCAGCGAATAGATGTTGCCCGAGGCCGGCCGCCCGGTCTCGAAGCCGACGACGCCCGGGACAGGCGGTATCGCGCCGGTGCTCGTGAGCTGCAGGCTGGCACCCACCTGCCAGGTTTTGTCCACCGGCTTGGTCATGCCGATCTGGCCCTGCGTGATGTAGGGCGTGGTCAGCTTGATCTGCTCGCGCATGGCTTGCAGCGTGGTCGTGGCCAGCTTGTCGGCGATGCGCGTGAACAGAATCCCCGGATTGGCCGGGTCCTCGAAGATCAGGCCGTTGCCGAGCGCGAGCATGCTCAGCGCACGCTTGTCGTACAGCGCGTTGAAGACAGTGGCGTCCTCCATGATCATCGTGGCCTGCACGGTGGCGATGTTCAGGCCCTTGATCGCGATGTCGTAGTCGTACTGCGAGAAGACCGACGCGCCGCCCTTGAAGTAGCGCATCTCGAGGCCGACCGCGCGACGGTCGACCTCACCGTCGATCTTCTGTTCGATGCCATACAGCGCGGCGCCGAAATTCGGCAACAGGCCGTCGGCATCGATCGAAGCCCCGTAGAAGTGGCGCTTCGAATCGAAGAACTTGTCGGTCGGCTGGCCGGCCACCGCACCGAGCTTGATCTTCGGCCGCAGCAGGTAGTTGGCCGAGACGCCGTCGAAGCGCCCCATCACGCCGCCGCCGGTGGGCGATTGGCGACCCAGTCGGGCGCCGTAGCCCCCACTGAGCGACTTGTAGTCGAAATACAGGGCCGACAGGCGGTTCTTGCTCTTGTCGGTGCGCTCGAGGTCGCTGGTGTACGAGTCGCGGAACACGAAGCGCATGTCGCGATCGCCGTCGCGTTGCCGCCAGTTGAGATCGACGTCATTGAACAGCTGACTGGTCTTGTCGGGCGTGAACAGCGCCTCGCCCGCCACCTGCGGAACGCCGGCGACGACCGAGTCTTTGAACTCCTGGCTGCGCACCTGGCCATTGCCACCATAGGCGTACATCGAGACCGAGCCGGTCACGGTGGTCTCGGTGGGTGGCCGCGGCCGCGCTTCCGGCGGCGGCGCCGTTGGCAGGGCGGCGAGTTCGCGCCGCACGCGGTCGCTGCCATCGCCCTGTGGATAGAGCTGCAGGTAGGTTTCGAACTCGATGCGCGCGCGGGCCACGTCACCGGAGCGGGCGCGCGCCAGGCCGGCCATCTCCTGCGCGGCGCGCGTGTGGCGATTGGGCGGCAGGTTGAGCAGGTCGTTCAGGATAGCGGTGGCATTGGGATAGTTCAGTTGCGTCATCGCCGCCTGCGCGGCCGCGAGCAACGCGCTGGATCGGGCCTCGACTTCGGCGGCGGTGAGCACCGGGGCCTCAGGAGCGGCGGACGCGGCCTGCGTCGGCGCACCGGGCGGCGGAGCCGCGGCCACCGGCGGCGCGACAGGTGCCCCGGGTGCAGCCGGGACTGGCGTTGGCACCGGCGTTGGCACGGGCGCTGGAGCCGGTTGCGGTGCTGGTGTGATGGGCGCAGGCGCTGGAACTGCGGGCGCCGGCACTGCGGGCGCCGGCACCGGGCTCGGCACGGCCGCTGGCGGCGCTGTCGCCACGATGGGGGCAGCGGGCGCCGGCGGCGCGGCCGCGACGATGGCCGCCTGCGGGAACGCCGACAGCTGCTGCAGCACCGCCTCGGCCTGCGTTCGATTCGTGAAGTGGCCGAGCTGGATCTCGTAGCGCCTGACGCCATTGACGATGCGCTCCGCCGTGAAGACGTCGTAGTCCTGCAATCCGCGCGGTATCAAGGTCGACAACTGTACGTTCGGCTGCGTCGAGGACTGCAGCACGATCACGAAGCGCCGTTCGCCCTGCGGCAAGGTGGCCGGCGTCACCTGCGTTGGCGCGGCGCTCGGCGCAGCGGCAGGTGTCGGTGCGCGGCGGATCGGCGCTGCCTGGGCCGCGGTGACGCCGGCGCCAGCGCCTTCGAACACGATCTCGATGCTGCGGTTGCCTTGCCCGGCGCGGACGTTCAGGCGCGTCGCGTCGGCCGTTCGCAGCACGATCTTGCGCGCGCGTTCGCCGCGCTCGAGCTCATCGGCCAGCGACATGCTGGGCAGTCCCTGAGGGGCACCCAGGCGCATGCTTTGCACCGCGCGGACTTCGGAGTTGGAAACCGTGACCAGCGAATAGAAGATCAAGGTCAGATCGCCCGACCGCGTCGATACCGAACGCTGGAACTGGATCTCGTGCGCGAAGCGCAACTGCAGCACGGCATTGTTGCCTTCGCGGCGCACTTCGAACTGGTCGATCATTTGCGCTTGGGCCATGCCGCACACCGCCGCGGTCGCCACGGCGATCAAACTGGGTCGGAAACTGAAGCTCATTATTCTGGTGTCGTTCGATGCGACCTCTAGGTCGTAGAAAAGCCCCGGCGAGTGCCGGGGCGCCGGTGATCAAGAACTCAATCCCAATTGCGGTACGCCGTGCCCTTGTTGCCGAGCGGTCGGTGGCAGCCCGATTGCGAGCAATCGGTGACTCCGGTGGACTTCTCGTGGGTCAACGATTTCTTCTCCATGCCGCCTAGGAAGGACTGGCCGCTGGTGTGGCAACCCTTGCACCAGCCTGCGCCGTTGCCCTGGCTGTTGTTGTGGTTCATCGTCATCGAGCCCCACGACGTGGTGTTGGTATGGCAGGCGTTGCAGTCCATCGCTGCGCCGTTGAGCAGTTGCACCTCTGGGATGTGGTTCGTCGGTTTGGCGAGCGCCCCTTGGGTGCCCTGCGACACGTAGCTGCCGTTGTGGCACAGCTTGCACTGCGTGGTGGCGACAACCGTGTGGTTCATCGTCACCGCAGTGGTGAAGCTGGCCTGCGAGCGGTGACATGAGTCGCACTTGCTCACGCCGGTGGTGACTGGAATGTGGCTCGTCGGCTTGCCGCGGGCCGAGCTGCCGTTGTGGCAGGTGTCGCAGGTACCGGTGCCCACCGCGTTGGCCGGCGAGTGTGCGAATGTCACTGCCGACCAGCTGGTGGTCGAACGGTGGCAGCTCTCGCAGTTGCCGGTGATGGTGGCGTGCGTCGCGTTGTTCGGCTTGCCCACCGCGTTGAGATAGGCGCCGGTGTGGCAGTTCGAGCAGTTGGTACTGATCGAGTAGTTGGCGTGCAGCCGGCCGTTGCCCCATGTCGCGAAGCTGCCCTTGTGACAACCGTCGCAGTTCGCCGCCGCGGTGACGGCCACCGTCTGGTACGGAACGTGGTTGGTCGGCCTGCCGTCGGCGGGCGGATAACCGCCGGAGTGGCACGACGCGCAGGCCGCGGTGACCACGACCTGGGTGTGGTTCCACTTGGTCGGCGTCCATCGCGACGGACTCACGTTGTGGCAGGCGAAGCAGTTGGCCGTGGTCGGGATGTGGTTGCCCGGCTTGGCCGTGCCGCCGCTGCCGTTGTGGCAGGTTGCGCAGTTGGTTGCCGCATTGAACGTGCTGTGGTCGACCCGAGCGCCACCCCAGGTGCCGGTGCTCTTGTGGCAGCTCTCGCAGTTGCCCGTCACCGTGGCGTGTGTGGTGTTGTTGGGTTTGCCCACCGCATTCAAGTACGTGCCGGTGTGACAGCTGAAGCAGCCCGTACTGACCGTGTAGTTGGCGTGGAAGCGGCCGTTGGCCCAGCTGGTGGTGCTGCCCTTGTGGCAGGCATCGCAGTTCGCTGCAGCTGCGACCGGTACTGTCTGGTACGGCACATGGTTGTTCGGCCTGCCGTCGGCGGGCGGGAAACTGCCCGTGTGGCACGAGGCACAGGCCGCGGTGACGACGACCTGCGTGTGATTCCACTTGGTCGGTGTCCAGCCGGCCGGGCTGACGTTGTGGCAGGCAAAACAGTTGGCCGTGGTCGGGATGTGATTGCCAGGCTTGGCCGCGCCACCGGACCCGTTGTGACAACTTGCGCAATTGGTTGCCGCAGTGAATGTCGCATGGTCGGTCCTGGCACCTGACCAGGTGCTCGTACTCTTGTGGCAGCTTTCGCAGTTGCCGGTCACCGTGGCGTGGGTGGCGTTGTTGGGCTTGCCCACTGCGCTCATGAACGCACCGCTGTGGCAGGTGGCGCAGCCCGTGCTTACCGCGTAGTTGCTGTGGAATCGGCCGTTGGCCCAGGTCGTCGTGCTGCCCTTGTGGCAGCCGTCGCAATTGGCCGCCGCCGCGACCGGCACGCTCTGGTAGGGCACGTGATTCGGGGGCCTGCCGTCGGCAGGCGGGAAGCTGCCGCTGTGGCAGCTGGCGCACTGCGCTGTGACCACCATCTGCGTGTGCGTCCACTTGGTCGGCTTCCAGCCCGCCGGGCTGACGTTGTGGCAGCTGAAGCAGGCGGTCGAACCGGTGGGCATGTGCGCGCTCGGCTTGCCCGTTGCAGTCCTGCCGTCGTGGCAGCTGGCGCAGTTGGTCGCCGCGTTGAATGCGGTGTGTGTGACCTTGGCGCCAGCCCAGCCCGTCACGCTGTGACAGCTCTCGCAGTTGGTGACGCCGTTGTGCACGGCGGTGTTGGGTTTGCCCACTGCGTTCATGAAGCCGCCGGTGTGGCAGCTAGCGCAAGCGCTGGTCACCGCGACGTTGCTGTGGAACCGTCCGTTGGCCCAGGTCGCGAAGCTGCCCTTGTGGCAGGCGTCGCAGTTGGCCGACGCAGCCGCCGCGATCGAAGCGTAGGGCACGTGATTACCCGGTCGTCCGTCGGCCGGCGGATGGCCACCGCTGTGGCAGGTGGCGCATTGCGCGGTCACCGCCATCTGGGTGTGGTTCCACGCCGTTGGGCGCCAGCCGGTGAACGTCTTGTGGCAGTCGTCGCAGGACTGGCCCGCGTTGGTTGGCATGTGCTGCGTCGACTTGCCGGTGGCGCGTCCGGCACCGTGGCAGGTCGTGCAGGTTCCGGGAACGACTCCGGTGTGGTCGAAGCTCGCCGCCGGCGACCAGGCGCCTGTGCGGTGGCAGGTGTCGCACGAGGCGGTGGTCTGGATATGGTTAGCTGTCTTGCCGTCGGCCGACGAGCCGTTGTGGCAGCTCTGGCAACTGCCCGGCGCTACGCCGACGTGATTGAACCGGGCGCCGACATAGGTCTGCGTGTTGTGGCAGCTCTCGCAGCCCAACCGCGCCGCGATAGGTACGTGATTCTGCGGTTTGACGACGTTGCCGCGCGAGAATCGCATGCCCGACACGTGGCACGAGGCGCAGTCGCGCGGCGTGCCCTTGAAGATGCCGTTCAAGTGGCAAGACTCGCAGCGCGTCTGCACGTGCATGCCGGTCAATGCGAAGCCGGTCTTCAGATGGTCGAAGTCCTTGCCCCCCACCTGCGCAAAGCTCGGACTGGCGCCGACGGACAGGAACAGCAACAGCAAGGCAGCGATCCACGCGGTAGTGGCTCGATACGCCGTTCGGAATCGCGAAAGCCGCTTCATAGTCCCCACCCTGTTGGTTGGCCGCCTGCAAGGCGGCTCGAATGACCCAATGCCCATCGACCGAAGTCGGGGCCGGGTTCGTTGGCACCAATGCGCGTTTTGACGCGCTTCCAGTTCTCGGTCACATGGCACTGCTCGCACGCCGGGCCGAAGGCACCGTCATGCGTGTCGTCGCGGCGGTGGCAGGCAATGCAGTTGGTGCCGGTCTCAGCCGCTGCCTTGCCCTTGGGGGCAGGGCGCGTGTGGCAGGCCTCGCAGGCCACCTTGCCGTGGGCGCCGTCGAGCGCGTACTTGGCGCGGCGGGTGTGGTCGTAGTCCCAGATGCCCCAGGCGCGCGCGTTGTGGCAGCTCTCGCAGGCGGTGCCGAACTTCAGCTTGTGCTTGTCGTCCTTTTCGTGGCAACTCCAGCAGTCGCGCGGCGCGTCGCGGTAGCGCAGCGTCTTGTGGCAATCGGCGCACTTCACCGGAGCGTGCTTGCCGACCAGCGGGTAGCGCGTCTGCGAGTGATCGAAGCGCGGCACCTTCCAGTCGCGGTCGTTGTGGCAGGTCTCGCACTTCAGGCTCAGCTGGCCCTCGTGCTTGTCGTCCTTCTTGTGACAGCTGTAGCAGTCACGCGGTGTGTCGCGGTAGTGCCTCAGGTCCTTGTGGCAGTCCTTGCACAGCACCTTCTTGGCCGCGTGCGCGTTGCGCAACTGAAACTTGGTCTTGTCGTGATCGAAGCGCTTCACGTCCTTCCAGTCGCGCTCGCTGTGGCACGACTCGCACTTGGTGCCCAGCGTGGCCTCGTGTTTGTCGTCCTTCTTGTGGCAGCCGATGCAGTCCTTCGGCGCCTCCTTGTAGTTGGTGCTCTTGTGGCAGTCGCCGCACTTGGTGTCGACGTGCTTGCCGAGCAGCGGGAACTTGGTCTTGTCGTGGTCGAACTTGCCCTTTTCCTTCCAGCCCGTCTCGACGTGGCAGGCGGCGCAGTCGCGGCCCAGGCTCCCCTTGTGACCCTTGGCGGAGTCGTCGTCTTTCTTGTGACAGTCGATGCAGCCCGTGCCCACCTTGTCCTTGTAGAGATGCCCGGTGTGGCAGTCGGCGCACTTGGTCTGACGGTGCTTGCCGCGCAGCAAGTACTTGGTGTCGGTGTCGTGATTGAAAGTGCTCGGCTTCCAGGCCTTCACGCCATGGCAGCTGTCGCACTTGTCGCCGTACAGGCCCTTGTGGCCCTTGGTTGAATCGTCTTCCTTCTTGTGGCAACCGATGCAGGTGCGCGGGGCGGCCTTGTAGTCGTCGCCCTTCTTGTGGCAGTCCACGCACTTGGCGTCGGCGTGCTTGCCCTTCAGCGCGAAACGCGTCTTGTCGTGGTCGAACTTCGGCGTTTCCTTCCAGTCGCTGTCGGTATGGCAGTCGGCGCACTTGGTGCCGAGCGCGCCCTTGTGCACGTCGTCCTTCTTGTGGCAGGCGTTGCAGTCCGACGGCGCCTCCCAGTACTTCTTCTTCGGCTCGTGGCACTTCTCGCAGGCCACCTGCTTGTGCTTGCCGCGCAGGGCGTAGTCGGACTCGTCGTGATCGAACTTCTGCTTGTCGAAGACGACGATGCGGGCGGCGCGACCCTTGTGGTCGGTGTGGCAGCTGCGGCAGGTCGCCTCGCGCTTCTGCCGCCCGTGGTAACCGGTGCGCTCACGCATGTCGACGCCCACTTCCTTGTGGCAGTCGGTGCAAAGCCGATCCTGGGCGTTCTTGTCGAAGCGCACATGGCACTTCGAGCATTCCTCTTCCCACTTGGCGTGCCCCTGGATCAGCTCGCCGGGGCGCAGCACCGACTCGATGTTCTGCGCGGCCGCCGGAAGGCTCGCTGCGAGCGCGAGCGCCAACGTCCACAGCCATCGCAGGCAGGATAGGTGTGGGGTGGCGTGCCACGGTATCAATCCGATCCTCGTGGCCGTCAGTAGGCGTGAACAGCGAACACGTGGACGACGGCGCTGATGACGAGGAGGTAGATGAAGGGCAGGTGCGCCATGTGCCAGAGCGCGAAGACGCGCTCGTACGCCGTGTACTGCGCGACGCGAACCACGGCATTCAGGTAGTGATCCACCAGGCGCCTGGCCCGCCGCTTGCGTCGCCGAAGATCGTGGGGCGACCACTTGTGGCGCACGGCCATCTGGTCCAGCGGCTTGCGCAACTCGAGCACACATCGCAGGTAGGTGAACCATTGCTGCACCGGCAGCCAGGTCACTTGGCGCAGATGCGTGATCCAGGTGGAGTCGGCGTGCAGTTCGCGTTGCTCGAATGCGAGCAGGCGGGCTTCGACCTTCGGCGCGAAGTGAAGGCGCGATCGTGCTGCGTTCTCGACGAAGCCTGCGTTCTCACGCAGGGTGTGCAGTGTCGTGCGTTCGCCGTTCAGCCCACGATGCACGCGCACGTAGATGAAGCGGCCGATCACCCCACTGGCCACGACGATGCCCATGCTGTACAGGGCGACGCCGGCATTCAGAGACCCGATCTTGAACGTCGAGTGCACCAGGATCAGCCACGGCCCGGTGATGCCGAGAAATAGATGGAACCAGAACCACCACTTCACCTTGCCGATGCCGCGCATGAATCCGACGTATTTGCGCAGCGGGTACACGAACAGCGCGAGCATCATCGATCCGCCGGTCACCCCGATCCAGTAGTTCGTGTCGTCATTGACATTGACGAGACCAAGCTGGTTGATCTCCCAGGCAGCGAACACCAGTACGCCGAGCAGCAGGTACAGCAGCAGGTCGGTGCGGAAGGGGCTGCCGTCGGCCGCTTTGCGCGGAGGAACCGTGGCGTCTAGTTCCGCGGTCGTCTTGGTCGGCTCAAGTTGCACTTGGGCCGGTTTCGTGAGCGACGCATCCTGCTCAGCCTTTGGCGCGACGTCGGGCCGTCGACGGCGGCTGCGCGGAAACACCGTCTGGTCCAGCGGCTCTGCACTGGCATCGGCGTTCGAGCTGACGAGGGTGGCGGTGTTCATGCGGGGCAGATCCACGCGCCGATCGGAGTTGAATCGCCCGGCGTGCTGTTAGGTTAGATGTGCGGAATGTACTTTTTGCGAGAGACCATTGTGATGTCGACCTCGCGCTTCTTTGGTGTGAAAAAGTTGCGAGCTGAAATGGCCCCCACATTGAATGCGGGTCCTCGCGCAATGGTTTCTTAACGACCATTAAGTCAGCGGCAGGTGATGGCCTCGATTCAACTCGCCAGGCAGCGCAATGTTTACTGCCGGCGGCCGAAGAGCGCCCCAAGACGATCGATTCGAGTCAATCGCGATGGGTAGCATCCAGTTGCCAAACCCGTTGCGACGACACCGCCAATGACCGCACGATGCGCTGGGCCAAGGCGCGACTTAAGCCTGACTTCAGAAAGACTCGCTCGTCGGCGTTCGATGGTCACCGAACAAGTAGGCGAGATCTGCGCTGCCGGAGCGACCGACTGACTTGCCATGTTGCGCGAGCCATGTCGCCGTGCGCGCGCGGCCCGCATCGCGCAAGCGCAGCAGCAGTTGGGGATGCGCCAACAGCCTGGACTCTGCCGGCAGATCGGCCAGGTCATCGTGACCGTCGATCAAATGCCAGCGCAGCGTGCGCAGGCGCCGCTCCAGCGGTCCGGGCCACCAAGCCTCTCGTGCCATGGCCGTGGCGCCCGCCAGCCAGTGCATCTCGCGCAGGAACGCTGCATTGAACGCGATCTCGACCCCGCGAGCCCGGATCTCGCCCACCGCTTCGGGTGTGTCACCTAGCGTCCAGGGGCTCAGCATGACCACCAGCACGTCACGCACGGCGACATCGTGCACGAGCGGGAACAACGCCGGGTTGGCACTGTAGCCGCCGTCCCAATAGGGCTCGTCATCGATCGAGACCGCACGCTGCAACGTGGGCAGGCAGGCCGAGGCCAGCACGACATCCACGGACAGCTCATCGTTGCCGAAGATGCGCAGCCGGCCGCTATTGGCCTGCGTGGCGGCGATGAACAGTCGCACGTCGCGCTGGCGCCGCAATCGCTCGAAGTCGACTGTCTTGCTCAGCAAGTCGCGTAGCGGATCCACGCGCATCGGGTTCACCTGGGTCGGCGAGAACATCGAGGCCCACTGCAGCATCATGCGACCCGCCGGTGTGAGCCGGTCCCCGCTGGCACCGACCAGGCCCGCGGCCTCCCAGGACACCGACCCACCGAGAGCGTTCCAGAACCCGTCGAGGGCCGCTCGCGCGCCGGCAGGGCCCGATTCGAGCAGGCCATGCGCCAGCACCACGGCATTGACTGCGCCGGCACTGGTGCCGCTGATGGCAGCGATCTGGTGCGAGGTGTGTTCGAGCAGCGCGTCGAGCACACCCCAGGTGTAGGCGCCGTGCGCTCCGCCGCCTTGCAGGGCCAGACTCAAGCGGTGGGGCGGACGGGTCAGGCCGAACATGGGTGGGGAGAGTCTGCCACTGCTTAAGTTCAATTAAGAGTGTTGGGCGCGTGACCGTTTGTTCGCGGGGTTTTGGATGGAGCGAGGGGAAAGCTTGTATTCATTCGGGACAACGCGGCGAAACAATGGCGGCCAACGACAAGTGCCTCCGAATCATGCGACTGCTGGTAGTTGAAGACGATTTGCTGATTGGCTCGGCGGTCCAGAGGTCCCTGCTGCGCACAGGCTACGCCGTCGACTGGATTCGCCGCGGTGGCGAATTGATGCACGTGTTGCGTACCTACCAGTATGACGGCGTGCTGGTGGACCTGGGCCTGCCCGATGTCGGCGGCGAGGTGCTGGTCCGCCAGGCCAAGGCGCATAACGCGCGTTTGCCCGTCGTCGTGATGACCGCCAGAAGCGCCGTCAACGATCGGGTCGCGCTGCTCGACGTGGGCGCCGACGACTATCTTGTCAAGCCGTTCGACCTGAACGAGCTGGGCGCGAGGCTGCGCGCCGTGATGCGGCGAACGTTGCGCCACACTGCAAAGGACTGCGAGGCCGACCTCGAACTCGGTGCGTTGACGTTCAGCCCGTCACGACGCGCGGCCGCCTGGCACGGCGTACCGGTGCGCCTGACCAACAAGGAATACAGGTTGCTGGAACTGCTGGTGCGTCGCAAGCACCAGGTGCTCACGCGTGCCCAGCTCGAGGGCGCGATGTACGACGAAGGCGACGACATCGACAGCAACGCCGTCCAGGTCTACATCCACTTCCTGCGCCGCAAGTTCAGCACCTCGCTGATCCAGACCGTGCGCGGGGTGGGCTACCAGCTCGGCGACACACGCGCGTCGGCGTCTCTTTGACGAACGTTTCGCGCGGCGCGTAGCGGCGCGACATCACTCAATCAATACGGATTCGAGGGCGCGGGTGACGCGGGTGATTGCCGCGTCGAAGCCCATCGATGCCCAGGGGTTCCCCCCTGACTGCGGGGGCCGCTGAAGAGGCGCTGAGGCTTCGGTTTCAGGCGCATTTAAGAATGCACGGAGACCCCGCGGTTTCTGGTTCGCCGATTGGGGGACTCCCCTCTTTTTCGCGGCGGGTCCTCCCCCAACGACGTAACTTCATTGCGCCGGTACCTTGACAACCCATGCGAGGCCCGAAAGGGCGTCGTGTCACAAGCGGACAAATCCTGTCCGGGGGATGTCATGAAACCAGTCTCGAGCTCTACGACCTGCCAGTTGCGACGCGGCCATCGGGCGGCATCGCAATCCGGCGTGGTGTGCGCCACGGGGCGCTCGGGTTCGACGACGTGGACCTCGGCATGACTGGCGAACTTGCGGTCTGCGCCAGCCGAGGCGGACATCAGCCTCGTGCGCCACGGGTCCGGCCATTCGACTGCGACCAGTCCAAGCCCGCTTTGTGCGTACCTGCCAAGCATCACGGGAGCGTGAATATGAGAACCCTGAGCAGCGCCAAGCCGTTCGACGCATTCAAATTGACCGGCTCGCTCGTGATGATGCTGGCGTTGTGGCTGCTGGTCAGTTTGAGCGTACATGCCGCGCCATTGACGATCAACGTCATCGGTGTCGGTGCGAACGGCGCGACCATGCCTGTGGACAGCTACAGGTGGACGGTGGAAGAGGACGCGACCAAGGCCTCTGTCCCCGGCAGGCCCGCCGACACCAGCAACTACTCGTTCAGTTTCCACACGAGTTACATGCCCGTGGTGGCAGCCGGTCGCGTGGGCGGCGCCAAGGATGAGGTTCTCAATTCTGCGCGGGCTCAGGATCCCGACTACGCGCGGCTGCTCAACCAACCGCTGCCGGACCTTGTTGCCAGCAAGCGTTACTACGTTTCTGTGGCCGCCGAGGGCTACCAGATGGGCGGCGCTCCCGTGGTGTTTGACGGCAACGGCAACCCTTCCGCCACGGTCTACCTCAATCAGTACCCGCTGCCCACGGCGCAGATCTCGGTGTTCGTCTTCAACGACAACAGCCCGATCAACGGTGCGCCCGACCTGCCGCAGGAAACCGGTCTGGCCGGCTTCCACGTGCGGCTGATCGAAGCCGGTGGCACTTACGGCATGTCCGGCGGCGAGGTCACGCAGGACGCGTTCGGCAACCCGCTCGGCACCATCTACGCGGACGACCAGGGAACCGTGGCGCCGAACGGCAGGGGCGCTGGAATCATCAAGACCGATGCCAACGGCGTGGCCCTGATCAAGAACCTCTATCCGGCCAAATACACGATCCTGGTCGTGCCGCCGAACGGTTCCGACTGGCACCAGACCTCGACCATCGAAGGCACCAGGGGCGTCGACGCCTGGGTGAAGAACAACGAGCCGAGCTTCTTTCAGGAGTTCGGCCCGCCCGGTCACCACGTCTTCATCGGCTTCACCAGGTCGGGCAGCATCGCGCAAGCGAATGGCGCCGCCATCGTGCCGGCCGCCGTCGGCAACGCGGTGACCGGCCGGATCGTGAATACGCACCACTCGCGGCCGCCGGTGTACACGTTCTTCAACGGCGCGCCAGTCGACAACTGCTGGGTCGGCCTGAACGAGGCCAATGGCGGCCGCGCGCTCTATGCGGCGCCGTGCAACAAGGACAGCACCTTCAGCATTCCGAGCGTGCCAGCCGGCATCTATGAGCTGGTGGTCTGGGACGAGCCGCTCGACATGATCATCGCGGCCACCACGATCACTGTGGGCAACGCGCCGCTCGCGCTGGGTGACGTCCCGGTCAGCAGCTGGTTCGGCCGCTACCAGGGCCGTGTGTTCCAGGACATCGACGGCACCGGTTCGCCGAAGTTCGAAAGCGACTTCACGGGCAAGTACATCCGGGTCGACCGCATGACCGGCAAGGAATACGAGGTCGACTGCGCCCTTCTGCTGCCTGCCGTCGCACCTGAAGGGGTAGTCCTGCCGAGCCGTCGCGAGCTGTGCCCGCTGGCGGGAGACCTGAAGCCGCCGTTCGGCTCGGGCATCGCCAGCAACATCCGCTTCCGCGACGGCAGCATCTACCAGTCCGTGGCCACCAAGGACGACGGCACCTTCGGCTTCACCGAGGTGTTCCCGTTCTTCAACTGGATGATCGCCGAGATCGACTTCGCCCGCTTCAAGGCAACCGGTGCCACGACGGTCGTGGACGGTGGCGGAGAAGTCAACGCCACAGCCAACAAGAGCAAGCTGTGGGACGCGCCGAAGGGCCTGTTCGGCAGCACCGACCCGGTGTTCGCGTACGACCCGTGGGGCCGGCTGAATCCGCAGTGCCAGCAGTACAGCACAACAAGCCCGATCACGTGCCTCAGGTACCACAGCACCGATCAAGGCGTCGTGCTGACCTACGGCATGCAGACCTTCCTCGGCCAGACCAACCACGTCGAGTGGGGCAAGCAGCCCTACGGCTTCGAGAAGAACGGCGGCATCGCCGGCATCGTGCAGTACGCGATCACCCGCGCCGAGGACGACCCGCGCCTTGCGGCGGCCGAGCCATGGGAGCCCGGCATTCCGCGCGTGCAGATGAATCTGTTCATCGACTGTGATGGTGACGGCCTGGCCGACAAGCCCGATCCCGCGAATCCGGGACAGTGCTCGCAGCTCAGCACCGACACCAACTACGTGGCGTCCGACGGGTCCAGCCTTCCCGGCGGTGGCTACAAGGCCGACCCACCTGATGTCGACAACTATCCCTTCGGTTGGCGCGATGGCGGCAGCAAGGGTCCCGAAGACCGCAAGCGCAGCAGGACCGGCAGCCTCACCACATTCAGCCAAGGCGATGTCTTCGTGTGGGGGCCAACGGGTTCGCAGGATATCGGCATCGGTGCCACCGACAGCTGGGATGACAACCTGCCGGGCGGTTGCCCCGATCCGTCGCCGTATTCCGTGCCCAGCACAGGCGAGCGCCTGGACTGCTTCGACGGCCTGCGCAATTTCAACCAGGTGCGCCCCGCGCTGTTCGACGGTGGCTTCGGCTTCGGCAGTGTGGCGGGACAGGCCGAATTGCCGGTCTACCTCGGCGCGCAAGGCAAGGGCAAGTACATCGTCGAGGCCGTCGCGCCTGCGGGCTATCTGCACCAGGGCAATGGTGACAAGAACGTGGTGTTCGGCGACACGCTCAAGGCGTCGCCCGCCGCGCTGCCGCACGAGTGCGTCGGCATGGAGCTCGATGTGCCGGCAGTCCTCAGCCTGTTCCCGGGTGAAGCCAACCCGAACTACGAAGCCGGCCAGCGCAAGTGGCGCAAGTGCGACATGAAGGCCGTGCCGCTCAACCAGGGCCAGAACGCTGCCCCCAACTTCTTCATGTACACCGAGGCGCCGGTAGCCGGCCACGCCGTCGGCTTCATCCTCGACGACACCGCAGCCGAATTCAACTACTTCGCGCCGACCTTCGGCGAGAAGTATTCGCCGCCGCACCTGCCGGTGTCGATCCAGGACTGGACCGGCCGCGAGATCTCGCGCGTCTATTCCGACCAGTTCGGCTCATACAACTTCCTGGTGCCGTCGAGCTTCACGCTGAACCCGCCCTATCCGTCGGGTGTGATGCCCAGCATGATGGTGGCTTGCATGAACCATCCGGGTCCGGTCCCGGTGCTCGATGCCAACGGAGTGCCGGCGATCGACCCGGCGACCGGTCAGCCCAAGGTCCAGATCGACCCCTACTTCCACCGCAGTTACTCGACGTTCTGCTACACGTTCCAGTACCTGCCCGGCAAGACGACTTACCTCGACACGCCGGTGGTACCGATCGCGGCGTTCGCGCCGATCGACAAGAACCCGCTCGACTGCGAGTGTGCCGACGGCACGCCGGCGATCTACAGCGTCACCAATGGCACGAACGGACCGTGGGTTCCTGGTGCCGGTACGCCGATCACGATCATCGCGATGGGCAAGCGCGAAGTCACCAACCCCGCGTTCGACCCGAGCGTCACAGACACGACGGACATGCGTTCGCAGAAGGTCATCGTGCGGGACTTCGGCTTCGGCGCCACTGCGGGCAGCGTCACGCTCGGCGGTCTGCCTCTGACCGGCGTGAACTGGTCCGACGGGATCATCACCGCCACCGTGCCCAGCGGCGCGGCGACGGGTCAATTGATGGTCAAGCGCGGCGGGCCGGACGGCAAGGAGTCCGTGGTCGGCGTGACCGTCCATGTCGGCGGCGCGGCGCCGCGCACCGTCAATCCGAACGGCAGCGACGGTGTCAATTGTGGCGTCGCGACGCCGTGCAAGACGATCCAGGCCGCGGTCGAGGCCGCGGGTGCCGGCGAACTGATCACCGTGGCGCCCGGCACGTACAACGAGTACGTCATCGTCGACAAGCGCGTCCGCCTGCAGGGCTGGGGCGCGGGCTCGACCTACATCAACGCGGCCAAGTCGGCGACCACCGGCCTGGCCGACTGGCGCCGGCGCATCAATGCCAAGGCCGGCAATACCTTCGATCTGCTGCCCGGGCAGGAGTTGGGCATCGACGCCGCCAACAACGAGCCGCTGCTGTTCGGCGCGGAAGAGGGCCCCGGCATCCTGGTGGTCGGCAAGGCCGGCATCCTGGGCGGCATCGGCCCCTTCAGCGACTGCCTGCTCGGCAATACGACCAAGCTTGCCATCGACGGCCTGTCGATCACCGGCTCCGACTCCGGCGGCGCCATCCTCGCCAGCGGCTATGCCTGCGGCATCGAGTTGTCCAACAACCGCATCACCGGCAACTACGGCACCTATGGCGGTGGCGTGCGCATCGGCCACACGGCACTGCTGGCACCCGACAACACCTTCACCGACGGCGTGAACCGTGCGCCGAACATCCACCATAACTGGATCTCGCAGAACGGCGCCACCGGAGCGGGCGGCGCAGGCGGCATCACGCTGGGTACCGGCTCCAACGGCTACGCGGTCACCAACAACTATGTCTGCGGCAACTTCTCGATGTCCGACGGCGGCGGCCTGAGCCACCTCGGCCTGTCCCCGGGCTCGATCGTCAGCGGCAGCAGCACGCCGGCGAACCGCGTCCTCGACAACAAGTTCTACTTCAACCAGACCTTCAACCAGGCGGCCGACCCGATGGGCGGCGGTGTGTCCATCGCCGGCCAGATTCCGGTCGGTGGCGGCGCCTCCACCGGCACCGGCGACGTGCTGGTCGATGGCAACGTCGTGCAGGGCAACCAGGCCGGCGCCGGCGCAGGCGGTGGCATCAGCATCGCCCGCACGACCAACGCCGACGACGTGGTGTTGACCAACAACATGATCGTCAACAACGTCGCGGCCTACACCGGCGGTGGCGTGGCGATCACGCAAGGCGGCAGCAATGTGCGCCTGGTGAACAACACGATCGCGAGCAATGTGAGCACGGCAACGAATCGACAGGCCTTCGGTGCCAACGCGCCGCAGGACGGTTCGCTGCCGCAGATCGCCGGCCTGACGGTGCTGAGCGGCAGCAGCCCCACGCTGCTGAACAACATCCTGTGGGCCAACCGGTCCTACATCTACCGCATCACCGGCACGACCACTGCGCTGTACGACCCGGTCTCCGGACAGGCGGCCTATGCCGACCTGGGCCGGCTGGACAACGCCGCGATGACGCCGCGCTACTCGGTCTTCACCGACACGCCGGCCAATCGCGCGGCCTTCGGCGCCGACCTGACCAACTGCGGCAACTCGACGCCGACATCGCTACCGATCGGCTGCAATCGCTACGTGGCGGCGGCAAGTGCAGACCTGTTCGTCAAGGCCAACGCCTACAACTCGATCATCGATCCGACCCAGCCCGTCGTCTTGCCTGAAGCGACGGTGAATCTGCAGACGGCGCTGACCTTCGACGAGACGGGCAACTTCGTCAACGTGATCTTCAGTCCGTTGACGCTGTGGGAGATGTCCGGCCCGAACGTCGGCCTGCCGCGTGCCGACTATCACCTGGCCGACACCACGACCAACGTGGCCATCAACAACGGCCGGGCGCCGAACGCCAGCGCGGGTGACAACACGACCATCGGTGCCGGGTTCGTGCCGGCGGCCGACTTCGAACGGCAGCCGCGCCCGGCGGGCACGACCGCCGCAATCGACATCGGTGCCGACGAGATCCTGACCCCGGGACCGATCATGAGCGTCTCGCCGACGACGGTGGCCTTCGGCACCCAGTCGCTGAACACGACGCGCAGCGCGACGATCACGGTGCAGAACATCGGCACTGCGGTGCTGACACTGGCTGCGCCGACGCTGACCGGCACGAACGCCAGCCAGTTCAGCTTGGCGACAACCTGCTCGGCACCGCTGGCACCGTTCACCGGCTGCACGATCACGGTGTCGTTCCGTCCGACGAGCATCCTCGCAAAGACGGCCACGCTGACCGTCGCCGGCACCGGTGTGGCGAGCGTGCCGGTTGCGCTGTCGGGCACCGGCGTCATTCCCGGCTACTCGATCAACCCGAATCCGGTGGGAGGCCTGAACTTCGGCGCCCAGCAGGTCGGTACGCAGAGTGCACCGCGGCAGTTCACGGTGACCAACCTGTCGGCGAGCCTGGGCAACCTGGTGTTCACGGGCAATCCGAGCCTGTCAGGCACCTACGCCAGCCAGTTCTCGGCCGCTTTCCGCGCCGGCGACACCTGCACCACCACAACCAGCCTGGCGCCGGGGCAGTCCTGCACGTTCAGCGTGGTGTTTGCGCCGACCTCGGTGGGTCTGAAGGGCACGAACTTGTTCGGGAATCCGCTGCTGCCGGGTGCCTCAGTGCATGTGTCGGTGGCCTCCGGCCTGAACACGACGATCCTGCCGCAGGCTGGCGTGCGCGGCACCGGTGTCGCACCCAATCCTTCGCTCGGCGCCGGGACGCAACCCTTCGGCAACGTGAATGGCAGCACCACACGAACGCTCACGCTGACGAACACCGGTGCCACCGCAGCGCCTTTCGTCATCAGCACGATCACGGTGACCAAGACCAACAACGGCAATGGCACCTACGCGCTGGCAGGTGGCACCTGCACGATCGGAAGCCCCGTCGCGGCGGGCGGCACGTGCACGGTCATCGTGAGCTTTGCCTCGCCAAGCGGGAACAGCACAACGACCGGCACGTTGAGCGTCACGGGAACCGGGGTCGGCGGCATCGGCAGCGCCTCGGCCAGCCGCAACCTGACCGGCCAGTGAGGGCGAACTGACCATGCGTATCAAGACCGATGCCAACGCCGAGCACCCCACCGTCACCGGAAGGAGCCTGACCATGACCGACTTTTCTCCCCGCAAGCTGCTTCCTGTCGTGGCCGCCGTCGCGGCTCTGACGATGTCTGCCACGGCCAGTGCCGCGGTGTTCGTGCAATGCGGCCCCGGGAACACGGGCGTCGATGGCACGGGACAGATCAAGAGCGTCTTGCCCCCTGGCGTGCAGTGCAAGCACCTGTCGGCCGGTGACGGCTTCATCACCATGGCCGATCGGCGCAACCTGTACGTCTTTGGCTTCGCCGACGTCACCGGCAAGCCCGCGGCCGACGTCACGCTCGACCCGCTGGAGGCCAACTTCTCGGCGCCGACCATCGAGCTCACCGAGGGCAACGACTTCTACCTCACGCTGTCCAACGTGTCGATGGCGATGCGGCCCGACCTGTTCGACCCGCACACCGTGCACTTCCACGGCTTTGCGCAGGCCGCGCCGGTGTTCGACGGCATGCCCGAGGGCTCGTTCGGCGTGAACATGGGTTCGTCGGTGACCTATTTCTACCGGCTCAACGACCCCGGCACCTACATGTACCACTGCCACCAGGAGGCGACCGAGCACATGCAGATGGGCATGCTCGGCAATCTCTATGTGAAGCCCAAGCAGGACGGAGTTCTGGCTCCCGGGGCGCCGAACCCCACCAGCATCCCGACGGTCGTCAACAGCAAGCCGCTCGCCGGTTATGTCTACAACGACGGCGACGCCTCCACCGGCTATCACGTGTCCAAAGCGCTGCAACTCTCGTCGATGGACCACAACTTCCATGACGCCAGCCTGAGCATCAACCCGCTGCCCTTCAAGAACATGAGGGACACCTACGCGATGATCAACGGGCGCGGGTATCCCGACACCGTCAATCCTG
The DNA here is from genome assembly GCA_937871935.1 of uncultured Burkholderiales bacterium. Taxonomy (GTDB): domain Bacteria; phylum Pseudomonadota; class Gammaproteobacteria; order Burkholderiales; family Burkholderiaceae_C; genus JAEUPI01. The sequence continues at coordinate 16,412 of CALMQI010000420.1, read as the reverse complement.
CTCCGCTGCCCACGCCGACCGACGCAGACGGAAACTCCCTCAACAACGACACGCAGTCGCAACCGATCAGCGCACTGGTGGAGGCCAAGCAGGGCGAACGCATCCTGCTGCGCCTGTCGAACCTGAGCGTCACCAACTACTACACGATCACTGCTCACGGCCTGCCGATGAAGGTGGTCGGCTCGGGCGCGCGCCAACTGCGCGGGCCCGATGGCAAGGATCTTTACTACGAGACCAGCTCGGTCACCCTCGGCGGCGGCGAATCGGCCGAGGTGCTGATCGACACGACGGGCGTGGCAGTGGGAACGTACTTTCTCTACACCACGAACCTGAACTACCTCAGCAATTTCGATCAGGACAACGGCGGCATGATGACGGAAGTCGTCATCGCCGCGCAGTGACCACGGGCACGACCCACCAGGCCGATGTCAGGAGAGGCGCAATGAAGACGATGACGGTACTCAACTCGCTGCCCGGGCTGTTCCGGGCCGGGCTCACGGCGGCGCTGGTATGCCTCGGTGGGCCGGGGCACGCCGCCGTCACCGGGTGGGAGGGCGCGCTCGACCCGAACGCCGCGTCGACCCGGGTGTTTCGCCTGATCGCCAAGCACGACTTCATCAGCACCTCCGATGGCAACAGCCACTACGCGTGGGGCTATGCGCATGACTTCAACGACGGCAATGCCTTCCCGATGCAATACCCGGGGCCGACGCTGATCGCCTACCAGGGCGAGACGATCAAGATCTCGCTGAAGAACGAACTGCCGGTGGTGGTGTCGGCCGTGTTCCCGGGGCAGCAGGGTGTGCAGTCGGCTTGCATCAGCGTCACCCAGTGCGCTGACGGCCTGCTGACCAAGGAGATCCAGCGGGGCGGGGTGGTCGAGTACTCGTTCGTCGCCGCGCAGCCCGGCACCTACATGTACCACAGCGGGACCAACCCGGACCTGCAGGTCGAGATGGGACTCGTCGGCGCGATCATCGTGCGCCCGACGGGCTTCGCTCGAGGCACGAAAGGCTCCCACCCCGATCGCAAGGCCTACCAGCAGGCCGGCACGGACTATGACCGCGAGCACCTGTTCCTGCTCAGCGAGATGGACCCCGACTTCCACTGGCAGGTCTACGGCCAGGTGATCTCGGGGATGCCGGGCCAGCCGGTGAACGTCACGGTCGATACCACCACGATCCGCCCCAGCATCTGGTTCATCAACGGGCGCAATGCGCCCGACACGATGTTGCCCGACTACGTGTATTGGCTGCCGACGCAGCCCTACGGCGCGCTGCCGCGCATGCATCCCGGCGAGCGGCTGCTGATGCGCGTGGTCAGCGCCGGGCGCGACCTGCACCCCTTCCACCACCACGGCAACCACGCCTATCCGATTGCGCGTGATGGGCGTGTGCTGTCGAGCGCACCGACTGTCCTCACCAAAGCGCCCGATCTGACCTCGCCGGACTTCACTGTTCGCGCGGTGCCAGGCCAGACCATGGACCTGATCTTCGAGTGGACAGGCAAGGGCATCGGCTGGGACGTCTATGGCACGCCCGCTGGCGGGGCGCCTGCGCATACCTGCAAGGACGTCGTCAACAACAGGACTGGACTGCCGGGTGCTGACGGCTTCGCAGACCTGGATGCGGACCATCCTTGGGAGTGGTGCGCCGATCACGGCAGGCCGATGCCGGTCACGCTCGCCGGCACGCTCGACCTGTCATTCGGCGAGAGCTGGGGTGGCAGCCCGTTCCTGGGCCTGACCGGCAACCTGCCGCAGGGCCATCCGGGCTTGAACACAAGGGGAGGCTACTTCCATATGTGGCACTCCCACAATGAAAAAGAGATCACCACCGACGACATCTTCCCAGGCGGGATGATGACCATGCTGATCGTCGAGCCCTGGTCGGAAGACCTGGACTTCGAGTAAGCCCAAAGGGGAGAGTGCAACCATGCGCACCAGAAAACTCACGCTCAGGCACGTCGGTTCGGCGCTGACCTGCGCCGGGCTGTCGCTGGCCGGTAGCCCCGCGTTGGCCATCGAGTATTGGCTCAAGGCCGACGTGACGACAGTCACCGTGGCCGGCACTCCGGTGCCGATGTGGGGTTATGCCTTGTGCGGCACGGGTACCGTGCCGGCGGGTTGGCCAAATGCCTGCAGCGGGGCGGGCACCGTCCCGGGACCGGCGCTGACGGTGCCGGTGGGTGACACGTCATTGACGGTGCACCTGAGGAACAACCTCGGCGTGCCGACCTCGCTGGTCATCAACGGGCTGATCAAGCCGATGGCACCGGTCTGGACGACCGACACCGACGCGCTGGCGCGGCGGCGCGTGCGGTCCTTCGACGCAGAAGCCGCCGCGAATGGACTTCAGGACTACACCTGGTCCAACGTCAAGCCGGGCACCTATCTCTACCAGAGCGGCACGCAGCCGCAGGTGCAGGTGCAGATGGGCCTGTACGGCATGGTCGGCCGCAACGAGCGCGACGCGGACTCGACCACGCGCGCCCGCGCCTACGCCGACGATCTGTACCAATACGATAACCAGGCGGTGCTGCTCTACAGCGAGATCGATCCCGCGATGCACGCGGCGATCAACGATGGCAGCTACGGGACGTCGCCTGCGCCAACCAGCACGATCAACTACGCCCCCAAGTACTTCCTGATCAACGGTCAGGCGTATCCCGAACTGCCGACGATCGCCCCAACCGGTGCAGGGGGCACGACGCTGTTGCGCCTGCTCAATGCCGGATTGACGACTCGTGTGCCCATGGCCATGGGTCGGCACTGGGACGTGATCGCCGAAGACGGCAAGCCCTACAGCTACGTCGAGGGTGGCACCGCCAAGCCGCAGCTGCGCAGCCAGTACACCGCGCTGCTGCCGGCGGCCAAGACGCTCGACGTACTGGTGCAGCACCAGCCAGGCACGGGTCGCTACGCGATCGTGGACCGCAGGCTCGGCTTGTCGAACAACGGGGCCCAGGGCGTCGGCGGGATGATGGCTTTCGTGCTGCCAGGACCCGGGGCGGGGGGCGGCGGAGCGGGTGGTGTTCCGGGCGGCGGTAGTGGGGGTGGCAACCAACCGCCGGTCGCGGTCAACGATCCCGCAGCCGGTGCCGTCTACGAGACGGTGACGGGCGTGGCGTTGAACGTCGCCGCGACGGGCGTGCTGGCCAACGACAGTGACCCGAACCTGAGCCAGGCGATCACGGCCGTGGCCGCAACGAACGCTGCGACCAGTTCGACGACGACGCCTGGAACGTACACGCTCAACACCAATGGCTCCTTCACGCTGACGGGGCCGACGGGGACCCATACGTTCACCTACCAGGCCCGCGATCCGTTCGGTGCACTCAGCGGCGCTGCCACGGTGACGGTCGCCGTGATCGATCCTGTCGCGCCAACCCTGGCCGCAGCGCTCGACAGTTTTGACACCGCGGGCTCCTTGAGCGCCAACTGGGCCTATGCCAGCGACGGCACCAACTACGTCGGCGTCGGCGCCGCGCTGAGCGCGGCCGCCACTGGAACCGGGGGCCTGGCGGTCTGGAACGCGACGACGTTCGGCGGCGCACAGTACGCGGCGTTCACGAACAGCACATCGCTGGCCGGCGCGTCGCTGATCCTGAAGGCCACCGGGGGCAACCTGCCGTCCCAGCCGAACGGCTACATCGAAGTTCGCCATACCGGCGGCGCGGTCGAGGTCTACACCGTGGGCAGCATCGGCAGCGGCGGCTATACCGAAGTGCTGCAGGCCAGCTTTGCCGGCGCATCGGGCTCCGGCACCTTGAGTGCCAAGGTCGACTTCAAGGGGTTGGTCACCGTGTTCCTCAACGGTACGTTCGTCGGTGGCATCCAGCTGCCGTCGTGGACCGCCGGCGGCAACATCGGCGTCAAGCTCGGCAGCGGGGCAGCGGTCGACGACTTCGTCGGCGGCAACCTCTGATCTGACAAGGTACTTGTTGATGACTTCCGCTGTCTTCGTGTGCCGGCCTGCGCAAGGCCGCTGTGCTCGCCGTGCGAGCGTGCTCACCTGTGCGGCATGGCTGGGCATCGCCGCCACGCTGGCAGGTTGTGCGAGCGCGCCGCCGGCGCCACCGGTCGAGGCGGTGCGCACTTCGACCGACACGGTGGTGGCGGCCTACGGCATTCGCGTCGAGGGGCTGCGCTTGTCGGCCGCGGGCTCGATGCTCGACCTGCGCTACCGTGTGCTCGACCCAGCCAAGGCGGCGCCGTTGCTCAACGGCAAGATTCAGCCCTACCTGATGGACACGGCGCGCAGCGCCCGGCTCGGCGTGCCGGACACGCCGGTGCTCGGGCGCATCCGGCAGACTGCGCGCAACAACGTGATCCACACCGACCGCAGCTACTTCGTGATGTTCGGCAATCCCGGCAAGGCAGTGCGCAGCGGCGACAAGCTGTCGTTGCTGCTTGGCGCCGTGAAGATCACCGATCTCACGGTGCAGTAGCGCTGCGGCCGGCCGAGTACGAAGTCACGCCAGGGTCGGCAGCGGCTCGGGCAAGATGGCACAACATGGCGAGCGCAGGTCTTCCAACACAAGCCCGGCCGATGGCCGCCGCCGTGTGGCTCGTCGCGATGACGGCCGCATCTGCGCGCGCCGGCGTGATCAGTCCTGACCTCGAGCGCGCCATGGCTCATCGCGGCACGCACGCCGACACGGCCGTGATCGTGCGCTTCGCCGATCCGCTGGATCAAGAGCCGCTGGTGGTGGGCGATCGACGCGTGCGCGATAACCGTCTCGCCGCGGCGCTGCAAGCGCGCGCGGCGCGCAATCGCGCGGCGGTCGAGCCACTGCTTTCAGCGCAGGGCGCGGCACGGCGGCGAGATCTCTGGATCATCAATGGGCTGGCGGTGACGCTGCCCGCCGTGGCGGTGAAGCAATTGGCCGACCAGGCGGGTGTCGCGCATGTCGAGCTGGACTCGTTCGTCCAGGGTGGGCGCTCGCCGCGCGCGCCTGCGATGCGCCCGCCCTCCGCACGGCCGGAGCCGCCAGTTGCGCCGGCTGCTCAGGTGGGCGACCCCGTGGCGGCCATGAACAAGGCGCCAGGCTGGAACATCACCACGATCCATGCACCCGAGCTGTGGGCACTCGGCCATACCGGTCGTGGGGTGGTGGTGGCGTCGATGGACACGGGCGTAGACCTTGCGCATCCGCTGTTGCGGCGGCAATGGCGCGGTGGCGCCAACAGCTGGTACGACCCGCACGGCGAGCAGCCGGCGCCGCACGATGCGATGGGCCACGGCACGCAGGCCATGGGCATCATGGTTGGCGTCTCGGCGCTGGGCGTGGCGCCGGACGCGCGCTGGATCGCGGCGAAGCTGTACAACGCGGATGGCCGTGCGCGCATGAGCGACATCCACCTCGCATTCCAGTGGCTGATGGACCCCGATGGCGACCTCGCCACGACAGACGCACCCGATGTCGTCAACGCCTCTTGGGCACTGACGGGCCGAGGCCCTGGGGCGTGCATCCGCGAATTCGGCGACGACATCCGCGCGCTGCGCAACGCCGGCATTGCGGTCGTCTTTGCAGCCGGCAACGATGGGCCCGCGGCGCGCACGAGCAGCAGTCCGGGCAACAACCCTGGCGTGATGTCCGTCGGCCCGGTGGGGCGCGACCTGGCGGTCGAGCGCCAGTCCAGCCGTGGCCCGTCCTCCTGCGATGGTGAGATCTTTCCTCGGCTGGTGGCGCCCGGCGTGAACGTGCGGACAGCGGATCTCTCGCACGGTGGGGTGGCGTCATACGCCACGGCATCAGGCAGTTCACTGGCCGCGCCTCACGTGGCCGGCGTGCTGGCGCTGCTCGCCGGCGCGTTCCCCTCGGCTTCAGTGGCTGATCTGGAGAGTGCGCTGGTACGTGGCGCTAGGGACCTGGGCGAGTCTGGTGCCGACAACACCTTCGGATACGGGTATACGGATGCTTGGGCCGCGTTCAAGATACTGCAGGACGCGCGCGCTTCGGCCGCGTTGAGCCGTCGCTGAGATCGTTTTCTGGAGAGGCTGGTGATGAACATTCGTGCTCGATTCCTGCGGTCTGTGGCGATGGCCGCGTGCATCGCCGGCGGATCGCTGCTGATGCCTGTCGCCGGTTTGGCGCATGACGGCAAGGAGCACATCACGCGCTGGCCCGGAACCAACGACTACCAGCGATCCGTGCGCTCGTACACCGTACCCGACGTGGTGTTGACCGACAGCAACGGGCGACCGGTGCGGCTGCGCGAGCTGCTGGCCAACGGCGACCCGGTGATGATGAACTTCGTCTTCACGACCTGCGGCACGATCTGCCCGGTGATGGTCAAAGTATTCGCCGACGTGCCCGCTCGACTCGGTGCGCAATCGCAGAACCTGCACCTGATCTCGATCTCGATCGACCCTGACAACGACACGCCGGCACAGCTCAAGGCCTACGCCAAGAACTTCGCGGTGGGCAAGCACTGGACATTCCTGACCGGGCGCATGCAGGACATCAAGGCGGTGCAGTTGGCCTTCGACGGCTACCGGGGCGACAAGATGAACCATGAGCCACTGACGCTGATGCGCCAGGCGGCGGGCAGGCCCTGGATTCGAATCGACGGCTTCGCGAACCCGGACGAGTTGGTCAGCGAGTACCGCAAGGCCGTCGTTCAGTGAGGTTGCCGGAGCCATCGGAGCACTGGATGACGCTGCGCAGCGCCCTGCTGATTCTGGGCACGGCGGCCTGCCAACTCCTGGCGGTCGACGCCGTCCGTGCACAGGGCACCAACAGCCACGGCGCAGGCGGTGATGCGGCGCAGGCAGCAGAGCGAGTGGCACTGGGTCAGCGCATCTATCGTGACGGCACCGGCGTGGCGGGCCAGCCGCTGAAGGCGCTTGGCGCGGCGCAGACGGCGCTCTCCGGCAAGGATGTGGCTTGCACCACGTGCCATCGCCGCAGTGGATATGGCACCAGCGAGGGCAAGTTCGTCATCCGGCCGATCATCGGCCCGGCGCTGCTGCAGCAGCAGACGGTGCCCGTGCATGCGCCCCGGGTGAGGGCGAGGGTTGGCGTCAGCCAGCGCCCGCCGTACGACGAGAGCTCGCTGGCACGTGCCATCCGCGGCGGGCTGGACGCCACGGGCAAGCCGCTCGACCCCGTGATGCCGCGCTACGCGCTGAGCGACGAGGAGATGAAGGCGCTGTCCGCCTATCTGTTCTCGCTCGCTGCAAAACCCTCTCCGGGTGTGGACGAGCACGACATCCACTTCGCCACCGTGATCCAGCCAGGCGTGGCGCCCGAGCGGCGACGGGCCATGCTTGATGTCATGCGGGCCTTCGTCAAGGACAAGGGCGCCAACGTGCGTTCGGACGAGCAGCGCCGCGAGGCCGGCAACATGCGCATGTACCGTTCCTACCGCAAGTGGATGCTGCATGTGTGGGAGTTGAGTGGGCCGAGCGAAACCTGGGGCGCTCAACTCGAGGCGTTCTATGCCCAGCAGCCGGTGTTCGCGCTGATCGGCGGCTTGGGCGACGTGAGCTGGAGCCCGATCCACGCGTTCACCGAGCGCCTGGAGATTCCGAGCGTATTTCCGCAGGTGGACCTGCCGGTGCTGACCGGCACCAACCAATACACCTTCTACTTCTCGCGCGGCGTGGTGCTCGAGGCGGAGGTGCTGGCGAAGTTCGTGCGTGAGCAGGCTGACGCGGGCCGGATCGTCCAGGTCTATCGCCGCGAGGGGGCAGGCGCAGCAGCCGCCGCGGCATTCCGTGCGGCGCTGACGCCCGGCACGACGATGGAGGATCAAGTGCTCGAGGGGCCGGCGAACGAGGCGTTCTGGCAACGGGTGCACGCCGGCAATCCCGGCACGTTGGTGTTATGGCTCGGCGCTTCGGATCTGACGGGGGTGCAGGCGCCGGGCGGCGGCGATGCGCCCCCCGTGTACCTGTCGTCCAGTCTGTTGTCGGGTCGGCTTCCCGACTCGCTCGCCAAGGCGAATGCCCGCCTCGTGTACCCGTCCGACCTGCCGCCCAAGCGTGATGCGCGCCTGCTGCGCAACAAGCTGTGGCTGCACAACAAGGGCATAACGATCACCGACGAGGTGGTTCAGATGAACACCCAGTTCACGATGACCGTCGTCAACGACGTGGTGGGCCACATCATGGACAGTTTTTCGCGCGACTACTTCGTCGAGCGAATCGAGCATGTCGTTGGCCAGACGCCGGTAGCGTCGGTTTACCAGAGCGTCAGCCTCGGCCCTGGCCAGCGCTTCGCGGCCAAGGGCAGTTCGGTGGTGCAGGTGCTCGACGCCGACAAGAAGCAGCTGAAGGCGCTCTCGGGCTGGATCGTGCCCTGATCGCACCTTGCGGCGCGGCGCCATTCAGGCCGCGAGACCGCCTTCCGCTGAGTCCTTCACCAGGCGGGCGAACGCGAAGGGTCGCTCGATCAGGCCCAGCTCGAGTGCGATGAGCGTCAGCTCGGCGGCATTGCGCAGGCCCAGCTTGTGCATCAGGTTGGCGCGATGCTTCTCCACCGTTTTCGGGCTGACACTGAGAAACTCCGCTGCGGTGCGGTTGGTGCGCCCCTCGGCAATGAGCTGCAGGATGCTGCGCTCGCGATGCGTCAGCTTTTCCAGTGGAGACGACTTGGTACCGTTGCTGCCCGGATGCAAGAAACTCTGCACCACGTGCCGCGACACGTCCGGGCTCAGGTAGTTCTTGCCGCTGGCCACCGAGCGCATCGCCATCAGCAGCTCATCGAGTGACGCGTCCTTGAGCACATAACCATCGGCGCCGGCGCGCAGGGCCTCGCGCACGTAGTCTTCTGTGCGCAGCGTGGTCAGCATCACCACCTTGACTTGCGGCTGCCGGCGCTTGATCTGCGACACAGTCTCCAGCCCGCTGACGCCGGCCAGCACGATGTCCATCAGCACCACGTCGGGGTCGAAGTTGAGCGACGCCTGGACCGCCTCCTTGCCGTTGCTCGAGTGCGCGACCACCGTGAAATCATCGTGCCCCGATATCAGCGCACACAGGCCCAGGCGAAAGAGGTTGTTGTCGTCGACAAGCAGCACGCGGATGCTCATGTTTTGTTCCGGGGGACCGGCCTTGGCGGAGGGAAAGAGGGCACGTCGCCATGGGCAGGCGCGCCGGGAAGATGGGGGTTGGCGCTGAGCGGACGGCCCGTGGACGAGATCGCGAACAACCACTCGCGATACGACTTCAGGCCTTCGAAGTGCTGGTATCCGGCGGCGAAGCCGGCCTGCTTGACCGGCGCCTTCTCCGAAAGGCTGTACACGCCGGCGACGCGGTCGCCCAGGCGCAACAGGCCCCACTCGTCGCTGCCGGTCACCGGGTCGCGATAGGCGCGCCGCAGGTGGCGCACCGGCATCGGGTAGCGGTCGTCCTCGAGCAGATCCTCGATGCGGGCGGGCAGCACTCGCGGCGTGCCCGGCGGCGCGCCGAAGTAGTAGCGCTGGATCGCGCGGCGGTACTGGTCGCCAACGAAGAGCAGCTCTTGCTCCTGGCCGCGCTGGCGAGCCAGGGCCCACACGTCCACCGCCGCCATCAGCGCGATGCCACCCAGCGTCAGCGCGATCAGCAAGGCGAGCAGGACGATCCCGTCGGCTCTGCGGGTGCGGCGGCGGGCGAGACCGGCGTGTGCAGTCATTCGGGCCCCTTCACCACGACGCTGGGCTGCGCCGAACGCGGCGCGGGTTGCACGTCGTACACCGCACCCTGGGTCGGGTCCTGCGGCGCGACGACGACCCAGTTGGCTGCCTCGGACACGGGATCCAGCGGCAGCTGGCGCAGGTAGCGCTTGACCACCAGTTCCTCGAGGGACTCCGGGTACTTGCCCTGGTCGCCGTAGAACTTGTCGATGGCATCGCGGATGGTGGCCACGTTCTGCCGCTGCACGCTGATGCGCCCGTTGTCGACCGCGGTGAAGTAACGCGGGATCGCCAGCGTGAGCAGCAGCGCAATGAGGGAGAGCACGACCATCAGTTCGATCAGCGTGAAGCCGGCCGCTCCTCGCGCATCGAGTCGCCTGTCGTCGTGATGGCATGGCGCGAATCGCATGTGCGCTACCAGGCGTTGTAGAGCGTGCCATCGAGCGCCACGCGGTTCGACTTGGAGGACACGTCGAACACGTCGGCGCCGGCCGCTGTGTCGCCCGGGCGGCTGGCATAGGCGCGCAGGTCCCAGGTCTGCGCGGCCGGCACCTGCGGGTCGGGGAAGAACGGATCCCTCGGCAGTTGACGCAGGATGACGATGCGTTGCGAGGCTTCGGTCTGGCCCAGGCCGAAGTCGCGCTTGTTGGCCATGTCGAGCACCTCGGTCAGCTTGTCCAGTGACGGTGGATAGCCCGATTCGCCGGCGGCTTTGGGCAACACGCCAGAGTCGGTTGCTGCCTTGTAGGCGTCCAGACCGTTTCGGATCGTGCGCAAAGCCTGTCGCAACTCGGCCTCCTTGAAGCGCGTGGTGGAGACTTCGTACAGTGGCAGCGCCACCATCGCGAGCAGACCCACGATCGCCAACGTGATCAGCATCTCGACGAGCGTGAACCCGCGCGTCGCTGCTGTGGAGCGAGCCATCATCCTCACGGCTTGACCTTGGGTTCGTCCGCCAATGGCGTCGGCTCTGTGGTGGCGGGAACGCCGGGGTTCGGGCTCTGGCCCGACGGGGTCGGACTCGCCGGACTCGCCGGACTGGCAGATGGTGGCGACCCAGCGCCACCGGGCGCCGTGGCTGGGGCAGGAAGCGTCGATGGGACCGGGCCGCCGCCGCGATTCGGTCCGGGCAGGGACGGGCGGCCTGGTGCGGGCCGCGCCCCGGTCACTGGAGGCGCGATGCCACCGCTGGACTGGCCTCCTGCGGATCCGATCGGATCGAGTTGCAGCGCGCGCTCGCGCACGCTGCTTTCGGTGCCCGAGAACACGCTTCGAACCGAGGCGTCCAATGTGGCCGGCGGCCGCACGATGCGCGGAGTGATCGAAAGTACGATCTCCGACTTCTTGTCCGAGCCGCTGTTGTTGCCGAACAGCTTGCCTACGGTGGGCAAGTGGCCGAGGCCCGGCACGCGCGCCGATGTGTTCTTGTCATCGGCCGAGATCAGGCCGCCCAGGATCTGCGTCTCGCCGTCACGCAGGCGTACCACGGTCTGCGCATTGCGCGTGCCGATCTGGTAGGCCAACGATCCGTTCGGTCCCGGAATCTCCTTGACGATGCTGCTCACCTCCAGGCTGATGCGGATGCCGACCTCCTGGTCGGAGTAGACCTGCGGCTCGAATTCGAGCTTCAGCCCGACGTCCTGGTACTGCACCGAGCCGGTCACCACGCCGCTGCCCGTGTTGGTGGGTGTCACCGTGTTGGTGATGATCGGCACACGATCACCGATCAGGATGCGTGCCTTCTCCTTGTTGCGGGCGCGGATGCGCGGGCTGGCCAGCAGCTTGGAGTCGGAGTCCTCCAGCCGCAGGTTGACGCCCAGGCTCAGCTGGTTCACCAGCAGGTCGTTGCGGGTCAGCGCCTTCAGGCCGCCGATGGTGTTGGCGCTTTCCGGCGTGGAGATGCTGACCGCGTTGGGAATCTCGACGCCCAGGTTGGACAGCCGGTCGTGCGACACCTCCAGCACTTCGACCTCGAGCATCACTTCCGACTCGGGCACGTCGTGGGCGGCGATGACCTTCGCGGCCACGGCGATCGCGTCGGCGGTGTCGCGCATCACCAGCGTCCCGCTGCGCTCATCGACCGAGACGTCCTTGATCTTCAGCACCGACTTCAACACCGTCTGCATGTACTTGACGTCCACGTTGGTCACCTGGAACGTCCGCACCTGCAGGTCCTGGTATTCCTTGAACTTGGATGCTGTCGCCGGGTAGATGAACAGCGTAGTTGCATTCAGTGCGCGCTTCTCGAGCTGGTTCTGCAGCAGGATCAGGTCCACCGTGTCCTCGACGGCGGCGTCCTTCACGAAGATGGTGGTCTTGAGGTCGGCGCGTACGTCCCGATCGAGGATCACGTTCAACCCGGTGGTGCGCGACAGCGCCTCGAACACCATGCGCAGGTTGGCGTCGCGAAACTGCAGCGTCACCGGCTTGTGCATGATCGACTGGGCTGCGGCCTGGGCGGCACGCGCCTGTCGTGCCTTCTCCACGTGCTCACGGATCGCAGCGTTCTGTCGCTGGGCCGCGGCGTTGGAGGGGTTGTCGGCCAGCACGGCGTCGACCCGTTCCTGCGCGGCGCCGACTTGGCCTGCACGCAGCAGGTTCTCAGATTCGGCCAGCAGCTTGGCGCCGCGTGCGTCGAGCTGGATCATCCGCAGCCCGCGTCGCGCCCGATCGTTGCTCACGTCGATCAGCAGCGCTTTGTTGAAGAGCTCGGCGGCTTCGGTGGCGTTGCCGCTGCGTCGAGCCGACTCGGCGCGCTCCACCAGGTCGCGGCTGTGCGCCTGGGTGGCCTTGAGCAGGTCGATGCGGTACTCGGCGTTGGTCGGCTCGAGCCGGCTGGCCTCCTGCAGCTTGGCCAGCGCCGCGTCGCGATTGCCCTCTGCGAGCAGGCGCATCCCGTCGGTGTGAACTCTGCTGCCGGCGCAGCCCCACAACAGCAGCGCCACGACGAGCGGCAGCCGTCTGGCAGTGCCCTTGAGTATGTTCACTTGCTTCTCCCGGAAACGTTGAGCGTCTGCTGAACGTTGGTTGGCAGATAGGTCATCACCACCTCGTTGGCGTTGAGGGCGTCGACCCGGTAGGTGTTGTTGTCGAGCATGTCGCCGGCCCCGACGACCAGTAGTGCGTCGCCCTTGGCGAGAAACGCCTGCGGCTTGGCGGCGCCGCTTTCGAGCAGGCCGACGAAGCTGAACGGCAGCGGTGGCGTGACCGGCTGAGGTTTGGGAGGCGGCGGGGGCGGAGGCAGTGGAGGCGGCGGCGGAGGTGGCGGGGGCAGCCAGCTCAGGCTCGCGAACGGAGTGCCTTTGGTTCGCGGAATCGTCTTCGTGCGATCAACCAGCAGTCCGCTTGCCGCCGCGTCCGCCGCCGGCACCGGGGCCGGCGACGGCACCGAGACGCTCGACGGTGAACTGGCCGCCTTGCTGCCCGGTGCCGCCGCGCGCGCGACTTCCTCCACCACGTCGTCGCCGGCCGCGCGGTGGCTGCGCGACAGCTGCGCGCTGACATAGAACGTCGAGATGCCGGCGCAGGCAATGAACAACAGGCGCAGGGGCTTGCTGGGCGTGGCCATGTCACGGGCTCCGGTACACGAACGTGAACCGAACCAGGGAATCGAGCGCGCCGCTGCCGGAGTCGGCGCGCGACATGCGCAATTCGTCGAGCGCCACGTGCGGCATCGCTTCGAGAACATCGGCGGTGAAGGACTTCAACGCTGCATACTCGTTGCGCACCGGGAACGTCACGCTGTACGACACCAGCGACGTGTTGGGCTCGGCCTTCAGCTGGTAGTCGCCCTTGGCGAGCACCACCTTGTGCCGCCCGGCGATGGCAAAGACCGCCCTAAGATCGCTCGAGCACTGTGTCAGCGGCGGAAAGCGCGACATGAACTCGACCAACTGCTCGCCGCTGGTCGGGCGCCGGGCCGGCGGGCCTTGGCGCGCCACGGCGCTGGCCTGTACGTCCAGGCTCGCGCGCATGGACTCCGCCTGGCGACTCACCTGCGGCATCCAGGCGAGCGTGACCGCCGCGAGTGCGAGCAGGACCAACGAAGAAAGGCCCGTGTAGCCCAGGCGGCGAAGCGCCAGTTGCCAACCGATCAGCAGCAGCCGGTTCATGGCGCCACCCCCCAGCCGGCCTGAACCTGGAAACGCACCGGTGAGCCCGGTGTCTGCGCCTGCACCTGGTGCGAGACCAGCACCACGGAGGACAGCCGAGGATCCTTCTGCAGGGCATCCAGGTAGCCGAGCATCTCCTGCGGGTTGCGGGCCTCGGCGGTGAGTCGAATGCTCTTCTTGGCGACGGACGGCTCTACAGACAGCAGCGCGACAGACTGGATCGGCGCCGACTCCAGCGTCTCCAGCAGGTCGGCCCACGGTGTGGTCAGGCCCTGCGACAACTTGCTGACCACCTTGGCGCGCGCTGCCTCGCCGGGCTCCAGGGGCTTCGCGCGCGACGTGCTGCCGGCGACCGACGCGCGCCGCGCCTCCAGCGTCGCCAGGCGATCGGCCTGCTCGGCGGTGTCGGCCACCATCATGCCCAGCCGCAGCGCGCCAGCCGCGAAGATCACGCCGCTCACCAGCAGCATCGCGGCGCCGCGTGCCGAGATGCGCCGCGTCTGCGGCGCGAAGTCGAGGTGCAAACGGGCCGCTTTCATGGCGTCTGCGCCTCGCGGTCGAATACGGTCCAGCGCGACGCCACCGCCTTGCCGGGCAGCTGCGGGGCCACCAGCACGTAGGCCGACTGCTTGTGAATGTCCAGGCCGGCGGTCGCCAGCAGCCGATCGACCCGCGTATCGAGCAGCCCCGCACTGGCCGTCGGTGCCAGGCCGAAGCCGCACATCAGGCGCTCGGCACGTTCGTTGTGCAGTCGCGCATCCGGCCGGTCGAGCCACGGACCACTGCTGATCGCGGCGATCGCACCGTTGGCGACCTGCGCCACGACGGCCTCGCGACCGCTCGCGACCGCGAAGACAGCAGAGCCTGGTTTCAGCGCTTGCGCATGACGATTCCACTGGGTGCAGAAGTCAGGCTGCACGCGGCGCAGCGTCAGGCGATGACGTGTGGCCAAGTCGATCAGGGCCTGAATCTGCGCCTTGGACACCGCGGCGATCAGCAGGTGCCGGCTGCCGCTCTGCAACTGCCAACGCACCTCGTGCTGCGAGGCGGCGTCGCCGAGCAGTTCGAGCACGCAGGCAGAGGCCACCGCCTGCAGCTGGCGGTCGCTGCTGGCGGCGAAGTCGCCTTCGACCACGTCGAGATGCAGGAACGCGTCGGCCAGCTCGACATAGAGCCCGGCACCAGTCAACGGCGCGGTCCGGGCCAGCTCGCCGAGTACCGCGGCGATGGCCTGGGTCTGCTCGTCGAGCGACGGGCCGGACGGCGCACCGTCGGCCTCGCCGGACTCGGGATCCCAGGTGCCGGTCGCCTGGGTCGCACTGGCCACGACCTGCGGGCGCAGCCAGCCGCGCTCCAGCGTGCCGCACACCGAGCCCGGCACGACGCGCAGCCTCACCAGGCTATTCCACCGGGGTGACACGATTGATCTCCTCGAGGGTGGTTTCGCCGCTGATCGCAAGCGCCACGGCCGCGTCGCGCAGGCTGGTGAAGCCCGCATCGCGTGCCGATTGCCGGATCTGCGACAGCGGGGCGCGTTGCACCAACTGGTCGCGCAAGGTGTCGCTCATCGGCAGCGTTTCGGCGATGGCGCGGCGGCCCTTGTAGCCGGTGCCGCGGCAGTGCGCGCAGCCCTGGCCGCGCATGAACGTTGCGGCTGCGGTGCGCTCGGCCGACAAGCCACTGCGGCGGGCCAGTTCGGGCGACAAGGCAGTCGCGGTTGCGCAGTTCGGACAGTTCATGCGCAGCAGCCGCTGCGCCACGATGCCGTTGAGCGCGGCCACCAGGCTGTAGCTGTCTACGCCCATGTTGGCGAAGCGGCCGATCACGTCGAAGACGTTGTTGGCGTGGACCGTGGTGAAGACCTGATGCCCGGTCAGCGCGGCCTGGACGGCGATCTGTGCGGTCTCGGCGTCGCGGATCTCGCCGACCATGATGACGTCGGGGTCCTGGCGCAGGATCGAGCGCAGCCCGCGCGCGCCGGTCTTCTCCATCTGGTCCCAACGCACCCAGTGCAATGTCGAGTCGCGGTACCAGACCTGCAGCGCGCGATCGCCCGAAGCATAGTCGGCCATGAACGGCGGGTGCAGCATCGCGACACTCGCACCTCGCGGCAGGGCCGGGAACTCACGCCGCAACGTGGTGCGGGCCTCGACCATGAGCCGCTGCAGGCGCGTCAGGCGTTCGAAGTCGACGAAAGCGCCGCGCTCGGGTGCGGTGCGCGTCACGCGGGCCGGTGCACCGGGCGCAAGCGCGAAGGTCACGAGGCGGATGGCGAGCAACGCGAACGGCAGCGCGGGGTGCGCGGCTGCCAGCGCGAGCCCGAGTGCCGCCCCGAGACCGAGACTGGCGTAGACCACGCGCTCGGGGGACCACACCGGGTAGACCGTGAGCAGGGTCCCGGTGGCGAGCACGAACCACGCCCCGCCGGAGATCATCACGCCACGCGCGGCACGCATGCGTGCGCGGGCGTCGGGGTCCGTGACGAACCGGATCACGACGAGCCCCATCACCAAGAGTGTCGCCACCAGCACCCAGCCCTCGCGCGGCTCGGGCTTGATCGGCAGGCTCATCACCGCGCGCAACGAACCGAGCACCGACCAGACGTAGCGCGCGGGCTCGAACAGCAACGCCGGCGCGAGCTTCGCCTCGAGGCCGTGCGGCAGCGCCATGGCGAG
>CALMQI010000419.1 GCA_937871935.1 uncultured Burkholderiales bacterium | reverse complement strand
CGCGCCGGTGCAGGTGAAATAGATGCGGCCATAGCCGCCGGTGGCCAGGATGGTCTTCTTGGCACGGAACCGGTGCAGGCTACCGTCGGCCAGGCACAGGGCGACGACGCCGCGGCAGGCGCCGTCCTGGTCCATGATCAGGTCGATGGCGAAGTACTCGATGAAGAACTCGGCCGAGTGCCGCAGCGACTGCCCATACAGCGTGTGCAGCATGGCGTGGCCGGTGCGGTCGGCGGCGGCGCACGTGCGCTGGGCGGGCGGGCCCTCGCCGAACTGCGTGTACATGCCGCCGAACGGGCGCTGATAGATGCGCCCGTCCTCGGTGCGGCTGAACGGCATGCCGTAGTGCTCGAGCTCGAACACGGCTTCCGGCGCGTTGCGGCACAGATACTCGATGGCGTCCTGGTCGCCCAGCCAGTCGGCGCCCTTGACGGTGTCGTACATGTGCCAGCGCCAGTCGTCCGGCCCCATGTTGCCGAGCGCGGCGGCGACGCCGCCTTGTGCCGCGACCGTATGCGAACGGGTCGGGAACACCTTGGTCACGCACGCCGTCTTGAGGCCTGCTTCCGCGCAACCGAGCGTCGCGCGCAAGCCCGCGCCGCCGGCACCGACCACCACCACGTCGTAGCTGTGATCGGTGATGGGGTAGGCCCGGCCGTTGACCGCCGGCGCCCCTGCCCCGTTCGTACCCTTCATCTTCGCCGCCATGATCCTCACGCTCCGAAGCTGAGCTTCAGCACTGCGAACAGGCCGGCTGCGCCGACCACCGTCGCAAAGAAAGTATTCAACAGTAGCAGCGCCACCTTGCACCCTTCGCCGCGCACATAGTCCTCGATGATGGTCTGCATGCCGAGCCGCATGTGCACCAGGCCCGACAGCACGACGAGAGCCAGGAACGCCACGGCATAGTTTCGGGTGATGCCAAGAACGACCGTGCCGATGCCGAACACCGCGACCACCGTCAGCAATGTCTTGCCGACGTGTCGACGCACCGGCCGCGCGGCCATCACCAAGGCCATCGCCGCTGCGCCGAAGCCAGGCGCGGCTCGCAACCAGCCGTAGGCCACATCGCCGACTCCGAGCCGGTCCTTGGCGATCACCGGGATCAACGCCACCGCCCCTCCGAACAAGACAGCGAACAGGTCGAGGGCGATCGCCGCCAACAACACAGGTGTGTGGCGGATGAACACCAGACCTTCCACGGCGGTACGCAGCGTCGGCCGGTTGTCGGGGTCCGGCGGCAGCGGCTCGCGAACAAACGTCTGCACCGACAGCACCAGCGCGCTGCTGAAGATCAACACGGTCGCGCCCAGATATGCCACCCACGGATCGACGGCGTACAGGAAACCGCCGACCGCCGGACCAACGATGATCGCCCCGGTCCACACAGCCGAGTACAGCGCGATCACTTTGGGTAGTGCACCGGCAGGAGCAACCATCGGCGGCATCGCCCGCATCGCCGGTGCCTGAAAGGCCCGGGCGATCCCGAAGGCGAACGCGATTCCGAACAGGGGAACGACAGAGGTCGGTTTGGTGAGTGCGTAGAACATCAGCGCGGCCGAGGTCACCGACGCCGAGGCCATCCACCCGGGCTACGGCTTCCTGTCGGAGAACGCCGACTTCGCCGAGCGCGTCGAGCGCAGCGGGTTCGTCTTCATCGGCCCGACGCCGGATTCGATCCGCACGATGGGCGACAAGGTCATGGCCAAGCAGACGATGATCAAGGCCGGCGTGCCCTGTGTACCCGGCTCGGAAGGCGCGCTGCCCGACGACCCGAAAGAGATCATCCGCGCCGCGCGTGCGATCGGCTACCCGGTGATCATCAAGGCCTCGGGCGGCGGCGGCGGCCGCGGCATGCGCGTGGTGCACACCGAGGCGGCGCTCATCCACGCGGTGCAGACCACGCGCGGCGAGGCCGGCGCCGCCTTCGGCAACCCGGCCGTCTACATGGAGAAGTTTCTGGAGAACCCGCGCCACGTGGAGATCCAGGTGCTGGCCGACGAGCACAAGAACGCGGTCTGGCTGGGCGAGCGCGACTGCTCGATGCAGCGGCGCCACCAGAAGATCATCGAGGAGGCGCCGGCGCCGGGCATCGCGCGGCGCGCGATCGAGCGCGTCGGCGACCGTTGCGCCGCCGCCTGCCGAAAGATGGGCTATCGGGGCGCCGGCACCTTCGAATTCCTCTTCGAGGAAGGCGAGTTCTACTTCATCGAGATGAACACCCGCGTCCAGGTGGAGCACCCGGTGACCGAAATGGTGACCGGCATCGACATCGTGCAGACGCAGATCCGCGTCGCCGCCGGCGAGAAGCTGCCCTTCACGCAACGGCAGATCCAGATGCGTGGCCATGCCATCGAGTGCCGCATCAACGCCGAGGACCCTTACAAGTTCACCCCGTCGCCGGGGCGCATCACGATGTGGCACCCGCCGGGCGGGCCGGGCGTGCGCGTCGACTCGCATGCCTACACCAACTACATGGTGCCGCCGAACTACGACTCGATGATCGGCAAGATCATCGTGCACGGCGACACCCGCGAGCAGGCGCTGGCCCGCATGCGCACCGCGCTGTCGGAGACGGTGGTCGAAGGCATCCACACCAACGTGGCGCTGCACCGTGAGTTGATGGCCGATGCCAAGTTCGTCGAGGGCGGCACCAGCATCCACTACCTCGAGAACTGGCTCGCGCAGCGCACGCGCTGAGGCGGCCCGCTGGCGACAGGCCATGTTCGAGCTGGTGCTGCTGGCAAGCCAGTCACGAGTAGAGGACCTGTCGCAGGAATTGATCGACGCGTTCGATGCGTGCTCGGTGTCGGTCGAGGATGCCGACGCCGACAGCGCGGCCGAGCAGGCGCTCTATGGCGAGCCCGGTCTGGCACCACCGACAGCAGCGTGGCGCCACTCGCGGCTGGTGGCGCTGTTCGGCGACGAGGCGCAGGCCGACGCCGCGGCGGCCTGGGCGCTGGCCCGAGCGGGCGCGAACGATGCGATCCACGTCGAAGCCATCCGCCCGGTACCCGACCAGGATTGGGTGCGCCTGACGCAGGCGCAATTCGCGCCGGTCGCGGTGACGGCCGACTTCTGGATCGTGCCGAGCTGGCACGAGGTGCCGGCCGCGGCGCGCCGCGTGATCCGGCTCGACCCGGGCCAGGCATTCGGCACCGGCACCCATCCGACCACGCAGATGTGCCTGCGCTGGATCGCCCGCATGGCGCCGACCCGGGCCGCCGAGTGGACGCGTGTGCTCGACTACGGCTGCGGCTCCGGCGTGCTGGCGATCGCCGCCGGGCTGTGGGGCGCGCGCGGCATCGACGCCGTCGACATCGATCCCGCGGCGGTCGAGGCCACCCGCAGCAATGCACGGGCCAACGCCGTCGAGATCGCCGCCGGTCTACCCGACCGCGCCAGCGCAACCTATCCGCTGGTACTGGCGAACATCCTGGCGACGCCGCTGACGGTGCTGGCGCCACTGCTGTCGGCGCATGTGGCATCGCGCGGTCACCTGGTGCTCGCGGGCATCTTGGCCCGGCAGGCCGAGCAGCTGCGCGAGGCCTATGCGCCCTGGCAGCTCGAGCTGACGGTCGATGACGAGCAGGACGGCTGGATCCTGATGACCGCTCGCCGCCCGGCCTGATGCGGCGCGGCAACGCACGGCGCATGGCATGATTTCCGTATGAGCCTGGCCACGCGTTGTCCCGTCTGCAGCACCGTCTTCCGCGTGGTACAGGACCAACTCAAGGTCTCCGAAGGCTGGGTGCGTTGCGGCCGATGCGCCAAGGTGTTCAACGCCTTCGAGGGCCTGTTCGACCTCGAGCGCGAGATCGCGGCGATGGCGCCACCCTCGGTCACGCCGGCGCAGCGCGTGCTGCAGGACCTGGCCGAGCGCAACCGCAATCCGAAACCGCGCGCCGACTGGCCAGGCGACGACTTCGACGCCGGTGCGGCGTTTCGCGGCAGCGGCCACGCGCCCTTGTCAGGCGTGTCGCCGCCGACCGAGCCGGCCGCCATGCGCACGACGCCGGCGGCGTTTGCAACCTCGACCACGCGGCCCGCGCTGTCGCCACCCCCCGCCGCCCCGCCGCCCCCGGCAGCCACTGCGTGGACATCCAGCCGACCTGCTCCGTTGGGCCACGCGCCGAAACCGGCATCGCCGGGGCCGGTGAGCCGACCCGCGCCCTTGTCGGAGCCCCCGCCCGCGTGGTCGCAGAGCAGGCCGGCGTCACTGCCCGCCGCGGCGCCGCCCGCCGTGGCACCCGTAGCACCGATCGCCGCCACACCCATGGCGTCGGCGCCGGCCCCGGTGCCATCGAACATGGCCGCGGCGCCGGTGCTGTCACCCGCGCCGGTGGCAGCGTCCCCCCGCGCGACCGGCCCCGCGCAGCAGGCGCCTGCTGCGGCGGCCAACCTGCCCGCCCCGATGTCGGAAGCCCCGGTGGCATTGCGAGCCGACCCCGCGCCGCTGAGCGCGGAGCCGGCCGACGCCGGCCCGTCGAGCGGCAGTTATGAGTCGCTCTTCCGCAGCACGGGCGAACTCGATTCGCCGACTGCACACCCCTCTGCCATCGACATCGTGCTCGACGGTCAGGACAGTGCCGGCGACGGCGACGCCGTCGACTCACGGCTGCTGTCGTTCGTGCAACAGGCCGACAAGGCGGCGCGCTGGCAGCAGCCGCGCGTGCGTGCCGGCCTCGCCGTGGCGGCGGGCGTACTGGCTCTGACGCTGGCGGCGCAGCTGGCCGTCGGCGCACGCGACAGCGTCGCCGCGCGGTGGCCGGGCGCACGTCCGCTGTTGGAGGCACTGTGTGCACCGCTCGACTGCCGCATCGAGGCGCCGCGACGCATCGAGCGGCTGGCGGTCGAGAGCAGCGGCCTGACGCGCATGACCGAGGGGCCGGTGTATCGGCTGGCGATGGTGCTGCGCAATCGCGGTGACACGCCACTGATGTTGCCCGCGGTGGACCTCTCGCTCACCGACTCCGGCGGCGCGCTGGTGTCGCGCCGTATCCTCAGCGCCGCCGAACTCGGCGCGCCCCGCACGACGATCGCACCGGGCCAGGAAATGCCGCTGCAGGCGCTGCTGATGTCGGCCGACCGGCCGCTCACGGGCTACACGATCGAGATCTTCTACCCCTGACTCCTGAGCGTCCTGCGCGCGAAAGCACCGAATGTCCACTCTGATCTGCGGCTCCCTCGCCTTCGACACCATCACCGATTTTCCGGGGCGCTTCGCGCAGCAGATCCTGCCGGAGCAGGTGCACATCCTCAACGTGTCGTTCCTGGTGCCGACGCTGCGCCGCGAGTTCGGCGGCTGCGCCGGCAACATCGCCTATACGCTGCAGCAGCTGGGCGGCACACCGCTGGTGATGGCAGCGCTCGGCAGCGACGGTGGCGGCTACCTCGAGCGGCTGACCGGCTGGGGCCTGGACACCTCGCTCGTGCGCGTGGTCGATGACAGCTACACCGCGCAGGCGATCATCATCACCGACACCGACAACAACCAGATCACCGCCTTCCACCCTGGCGCGATGCAGTCGGCCCACGAGACCGTGGTGCCCGCTCGCGACGACATCGCGTTGGCCATCGTCGCGCCCGATGGGCGCGACGCGATGCTGCAGCACGCCGAGCAGCTTGCCGCGCGCCGCATCCCGTTCGTCTTCGACCCCGGCCAGGGGTTGCCGATGTTCAACGGCGGCGAGCTGAGTCGCTTCGTCGAGCAGGCGACCTGGGTGGCCGTGAACGACTACGAGGCGCAGATGTTGTGCGATCGCATGGGCACCACACTGGCCGACCTGTCGCGCTCGCACCTGCGCGGCGTGGTGGTCACGCTCGGCGCGCAGGGCTGCGACGTCTGGCAACAGGGCGCGCGCACGCAGGTGCCCGGCGTCGCAGCGACCGCGGTGGTCGACCCCACCGGCTGCGGCGATGCGTTTCGGGGTGCGCTGCTCTATGGCCTCGAGCGCGGCTGGCCGCTGCCGCGGTGCACCGCCCTCGGCAATCGCGTCGGCGCGCTCAAGATCGCCCAGCGCGGCGGGCAGAACCACCAGCTCGACGCCGCGCTGCTGGAAACGGCCTGACACGGCCGCGGCGGCGATGTTGCGCCGCCGCATCACCGGTCTCTGACGGTCGTCAATGCCCGGCGCAACCGGCCGTCCGGCGGGCGCTGCGTTGCGCTTCGGCAAGTCGTTGCCGGGACCGGATCGCTCCAATGAAGTCACGGCCATGTGGCCGGCCATTTCATCATCGGAGAAACCATGAAACTGCGTTCGATCATTGCCGTTGCCGCGGCCGTTGCAGCGATGCCTGCCGCCTGGGCCCAGGACAGCGGTAGCTGGATCGTCCGCGCACGTGCGGTCCACCTCGATTCCGCCAACAAGGACAGCACCGGACTCGGCCTGACGATCGACAACAAGACCATCCCCGAGGTCGACATCAGCTACTTCTTCACGCCGAACCTCGCGGCCGAGCTCGTCCTGACCTACCCGCAGAAGCAGACCGTCACCTCGAGCGTCGTGGGCGGCGACATCGGCACCTTCAAGCACCTGCCGCCGACGCTGACGGCGCAGTACCACTTCACCGGCCTGAAGGGCTTTCGCCCCTACGTTGGCGCGGGTGTGAACTTCACCAACATCTCCGACGTGCACATCCTCAACGGCGCGGTCAACCTCAAGCGCAACAGTTATGGCCTCGCGGCTCAGGCTGGCGTCGACATCCCGTTCGGTGGCGGATGGCTGGTCAATGTCGATCTCAAGAAGGTGCAGATCAAGACCAACGTCTACCTGAACGGCGCCGATCAGGGCAAGTTCAAGGTCGACCCGACGCTGCTCGGCGTGGGCGTCGGCAAGCGCTTCTGACGTGACCCACGCGGTGCGCCTGCACCGCGTTTCGCCGGCTCAGTCGGGCCGCTGCCAGGCCAGGCCTTCGTCGGTCAGCACGGCGTCCAGCGGCACGTCGTGCGGCTCGGGCGTCAGCCACGGGATGTAGCCGTGGCTGTAGCCCACGCCCACCGTGAACGGCCGCGGCCGCAGCGCCGCCAGCGTGCGATCGTAGAAGCCGCCGCCGTAGCCGAGCCGCGTGCCCTGGGGTCCGAAGCCGACGCAGGGCACCAGCAGCAAGGTCGGCTCGAACTCCGCCGTGTCCTTCGGTTTCGGGATGCCGTAGGCGTCTTCCTCCATCGGGCAGCCGGGAAACCAGACGTGGAAGCGCAGCTGCCGCGTCTCGCGGTCGATCACCGGCAGGCCGATGCGCCGCCCGTCGGGATCGGCCTCGCTCCAGCGGTATAGCGCCGGCAGCGCATCGAATTCGCCCT
This sequence comes from uncultured Burkholderiales bacterium, assembly GCA_937871935.1. GTDB lineage: Bacteria > Pseudomonadota > Gammaproteobacteria > Burkholderiales > Burkholderiaceae_C > JAEUPI01. The sequence continues at coordinate 40,703 of CALMQI010000419.1, read as the reverse complement.
TGATCGGCCAGTAGGCGCCGATGGTCTGGTCGGGCCGGGCCACCAGCCAGACCCGCAGCACCTCCTGCAGGTGCATCGCGCGCTGGTGACGATCGATCATCGCCTGCCGCTCGGCCTGCAGCTGCTTGCGCAGCGTCGCCTTGTCGCGCGAGGGTTCTAGGGGCAGCTTGAAGGGCAGGGTCATGCCCGGCATTGTGCCGCCCACCGCACGAACCGAGCACCCTACACTGCCTCGCATGGCCCAGACGCCGCCACTGGTCGCACACTGCCTGGAGCTGCTGGCGCCGCTCGGCGACGTGCGCTCGCGCCGCATGTTCGGTGGCCACGGCCTCTACGCCGGTGAGTTGTTCATCGCCTTGATCGCGGGCGAACGCCTGTACCTGAAGTCAGATGACGACACGCGCGGTGACTTCGAGCGCGCCGGCTGCGAGCCGTTTGCCTATTCGAGCCGCGATCGTGGGGCCGTGACGCTGAGCTACTGGAGTGCGCCTGACGAGGCGATGGACTCTCCGCAAGCCATGCTGCCCTGGGCCCGCCGGGCACTCGCCTCGGCGCTGCGCGCCCAGGCCGCCAAGCGGGCGCCGAAAGCGTCGACGCCGCGCGCGGCGCCTCGCAAGGCGCGCGCCAGCCCCGCGCGCAAGACATCCACCGGCCGCAACGGCTGATCGGCGCACCAGGTCAGCCGCGCACTGTTGCCAGCCCGCCAGGGCTCGGCCACGACGTCCTGGCCGGCAGTCAGCCGAACGCGGTCGCCGGGCGACAGCACCAGGTCGTCCCAGCGGCCGTTCTGCGTCAGCCATACCCGCCCCGTCGATACCCTCAGCTCGCCACCATGGCGGGCACGCAGGCGGATCGCGCGGGCCAGCAGCAGCGGGCCTTCGCGCAGCGGATCGCGGGTCACCGTAAGATCAAAGAACATCATCAATCTCCTGTCGTCGATCGGATCAGCAGACAATCTGCTCGCACCGCCGTTTCACGAGGTCAATGATGGTCTTGCGGAAGCCTGGAATCCAATGAATTCGGCTCACCCGATGAATGCACGGAACGCATGAATAGACCGCGCCAACGCCCGCTCAGCCTGGACAGCCTGCGGGCCTTCGAGGCGGTGGCGCGCCGGCTCTCGTTCAGCGCGGCAGCCGACGAACTGCACCTCACGCAGCCGGCCATCAGCCGGCAGATCAAGGGCCTGGAGGAGGAGCTGGGCACCACGCTCTTCATCCGCGGCACCCGGCGCGTGGAGCTCAGCGCGGCCGGCGCTGCCATGGCACACACGGTCGCGCCGCTGCTCGGCAGCCTGGATCGCGTGGTGCGCGACATCCGCAACCGGCGTGGCCGGCCGCAGGTGAGCTTGTCGACCTTCGCCTCGTTCGCCACGCTGTGGCTGTTGCCGCGGCTGGCCGAGTTCCAGCAATCGCAGCCGGCGTTCGACATTCGCATCTCGGCGGCCGACCGGCTCGACGAGCTCGACGACCCCGAGCTCGATCTGCTGCTGCGCTACTGCTCCCCGCAGGACGCGCCGCCGGGCGCCGAGCGCCTGTTCGGCGAGATCCTGACACCGGTGACCAGTGCGCGGCTGCTCGAACAGTCGCTCGCCGGGCAGGCGCCGCCGCTCGGCGAGCCTGCCGACCTGGCGGCCCATGGGCTGCTCGAGGAAGACGACCCGCGCACGCCGGCGTCGTACCGGCTGAGCTGGCGACGCTGGCTGGCCGAGCAAGGCCTCGGCTCGCTCGAACCGCGGCGCTGGCTGTTCCTCAACTACACCCACCAGCAGGTGCAGGGCGCGCTCGCCGGCCAGGGCATCGCGCTGGCGCGCATCTCGCTCGTGCACGACCTGCTCCAGCGCGGCGAGCTGGTCGAGCTGTTCGACGGCCGCTGCCGGATCCCGAGCGCCGGCCACTACTACCTGTTCGAACTGCCGCATGCGCGCGCCCGCGCCGAGGTGCGCGACTGCGCCGCCTGGATCCGCGCCGAGGCGACGCGCACCCGCGCCGCCCTCGGCGAAGCCCCGGCCTGACGAGCCCGATGCATGCGCCGCCCGGCGGCGACCGATGCGAAAGCTGCATGCGTGGCGCGCCCACGGCGTCCTATCATGCGCGCCCGTCCCTGGAGGCCTGCATGCAGCTGCTGATCGGCAACAAGAACTACTCGTCGTGGTCGATGCGCCCATGGGTGCTGATGCGCCACTTCGCCATCCCCTTCGACGAGGTGATGGTGCGCTTCGATTCGATGAAGACCGACTCGCTGTTCAAGCGCCGCGTCGCCGAGCTGTCGCCGGCGGGCCGCGTGCCGGTGCTGGTCGACGAAGACCTCGTGGTCTGGGACACCCTGTCGATCGCCGAGTACCTCGCGGAAAAGTTCCCGGAACAAGCGATGTGGCCGCGTGACATGCGCCAGCGCGCCCGCGCGCGCAGCCTGTGCGCCGAGCTGCACGCCGGCTTCTCGGCGCTGCGCAGCCACTGCCCGCAGAACATCGAGGCCTCGCTGCCCGCGGTGGGCAAGCGCATCGTCGCCGAGCAGGCCGGCGTGCGCGACGATCTGCAGCGCATCGACGCGATGTGGACGCAAGCGCTGCGCGCCAGCAGCGGGCCGTTCCTGTTCGGCGACTTCTGCAACGCTGATGCCTACTACGCACCGGTGGCCGGCCGCATCCGCAGCTATGGTCTGCCGGTGTCGGCCCAGGCGCGCGACTACATCGATCGTGTGTTCGCCAGCCCCGCCGTCGCGGCCTGGGTGCGCGACGCGCTGGCGGAGGCCGATTTCCTGGATTTCGAGGAGCCGTATCGATCAGCGCGCGATTGACTGCGCTACAGTCGGCCACCTCGGCGCGGTCGGCGGACCGCCGCCCCGTCCCGTTGTAGTTCTCTCGATGCGCGCCCGTTGTTCCCCGACATTGCTCTCGCTGCGCACGCTGCTGGCGGCGCTGTGCGTGTGCAGCGTGTTGCCGCAATCGGCCTGCGCCGCCGTGACGCCCGATCCCATCAACGAGGCCCGCGAAGCGCTGCGCAAACGTGACGCCAAGCGGCTGAACGCGTTGCGCAACAGCACCCGTTCCGAGCAGCATGCGCTGGCGATGTGGGTCGACTACTGGGAGATCGGCAACCGCATCAGCGAGGTCAAGACCGAGGAGGTCGAGGACTTCTACACACGCTGGAGCGGCACCTATGTCGAGGACCGGCTGCGCAACGACTGGCTGCTCGAGCTCGGCCGGCGGCGCGACTGGAGCGCCTTTGCGCGCGACTATCCGCGCTTTCGCATGAACGACGATCGCGAGGTGAGCTGCTACTGGCAGCTCACCGAGCACCAGTCCGGCAAGCCGGTGCGCGAGGCGGCGCGCGCGTTGTGGTTCGCGCAGCGCGACAGCGACGACGGCTGCGCGCTGATGGCCGCCACGCTGGTTGACGCCAAGGTGCTGAGCAGCGACGACATCTGGTTGAAGCTGCGGCTCAGCGTCGAACAGGGTCGCGCCCGTCTGGCGCGCAGCGTCGCGGCGCTGGTCGACAAGCAGGCGGCCGCAGAAGTCGGCGAGCTGCTCGACAATCCGGTGCGCTACCTGCGCCGGCCGGGCGCGGTGTCGGGTCGCCATCACCAGGACCTCGCACTGCTGGCGGTGCTGCGCGCGGCTACCGGCGATCCGGAGGCCACCGCTGCGCTGATGGACGAGCGCTGGCAAGCCGCACTCGGCCCGGATCGGGCCGCGTGGGCCTGGTCGGTCATCGGCAAGCAGGCGGCGTTGAAGCTGTCCAACGAGGCGCCCACCTACTTCAAGCGGGCCTGGGCCCAGTTGCGCGGCACGCCGAAGGCAGCGCACTGGAGCGACGACACGCTGGCCTGGGCGGCGCGCAGCGCGCTGCGCGCCGGCACCAACGGCGACCGTTGGGCGCTGGTGCTGCGCGCCATCGGCTCGATGAGCGAGAGTGAACAGGCCGATCCGACCTGGGTCTACTGGAAGGCGCGTGCGCAGATCGCCACCGCGGCCGAAGGCAACAATGGCGACGCGCAGCGCGAGCAGGCGCGGGAGGCCTTCGCCTCGATCGCCGGCCCCTACACGTTCTACGGCAAGCTCGCGGCCGAGGAACTCGGCTTCGTGCCCGAGCTGCCCGGCCTGACGCCCACGCCGAGCGACATCGACCGCGAGCGGGCACGGGCGACGCCCGGCCTCGCACGCGCGTTGCAGCTGATCGTGATCGGCCTGCGCAGCGAAGGCGTGCGCGAATGGAATTTCACGCTGCGCGGCATGTCCGACCGCGACCTGTTCGCCGCCGCCGAGTGGGCCTGCGAACGCGAGGTGTGGGACCGCTGCATCAACACCAGCGACCGAACCCGTGGCGACGTCGACCTGGAGCAACGTTACCCGATGCCGTATCGCGACGTCGTGCTGGCGCGCAGCCGCGAAAGCGGGCTCGACCCCGCCTATGTCTACGGCCTGATTCGCCAGGAATCGCGCTTCGTCTCGGACGCCCGCTCCAGCGTCGGCGCATCGGGTCTGATGCAGCTGATGCCCAATACCGCGCGCTGGGTGGCGAAGAAGTTCGCGCTCGACTACAAGCCCGACCAGATCGTCGATCCGACGTTCAACGTCAAGCTCGGCACCACGTATCTCAAGATGGTGCTGGAGGACTTCGGTGGTTCGCAGGCGATGGCCGCGGCCGCCTACAACGCAGGCCCGAGTCGACCGCGCCGCTGGCGCGAGGGCCCGCCGATCGAGCCGTCGATCTGGGCCGAGAACATCCCGTTCAACGAGACGCGCGACTACGTCAAGAAGGTGCTGTCCAACACCGCCGTCTATGCCTCGCTGATGAGCGGTCGCACGCTGTCGCTGAAGGCCTGGCTCGGCTCGCCGATCGGCCCGCGCGAGGACAGCGCGCCGGCGGTCAACGTTGAGCTGCCCTGAGCACCGACGGTCGGTCGCCTCTGATGCGGCCCCTGCGATGAAGGCCTATGTCGTTGGCGGCGCGGTGCGCGACGGCCTGCTCGGCGTGCCGGTGAACGATCGCGACTGGGTCGTCGTCGGCGCGCGGCCGGAGGAACTGCTCGCGCTGGGTTACCGCCCGGTCGGGCGCGATTTTCCGGTCTTCCTGCATCCACAGACGGGCGAGGAGGTCGCGCTCGCCCGCACCGAGCGCAAGTCGGCCGCCGGGTATCACGGTTTCCAGTTCCACGCCGCGCCTGACGTCACCCTCGAGCAGGACCTCGCCCGCCGCGATCTGACCATCAACGCGATGGCGCTCGACCCCGACACCGGCGCGCTGATCGACCCGTTCGGCGGTCGGGCGGACCTGCAGGCCCGGATCTTCCGCCATGTGTCGCCCGCGTTCGCTGAGGATCCGGTGCGGCTGCTGCGCATCGCCCGCTTCGGCGCGCGCTGGCCGGAATTCACCATCGCACCGGAGACCGCGCAGCTGATGCGCCGGCTGGTCGACGACGGCGAGGTCGACGCACTGGTGGCCGAGCGGGTATGGCAGGAGGTGTCGCGCGGCCTGATGGAGCGCGCGCCGGCCCGGCTGTTTCAGATCCTTCACGACTGCGGCGCGCTGGCCCGTCTGGCGCCCGAGCTGGCGCCGCTTTGGGTTGCGGGGGGCGGCGTCACTGCGCGCGCGCTCGCCACTTGCGCCCAAGAGCAACTGTCGCTGGCGATCCGTTATGCCTGCCTGTGCCACCAGCTGGACAGCCACGCGTCGGCCGCTGACGACGGCACGAAGGCGCTCGGCGCGCTTTCGGAGCGTTGGCGCGTCGGCAACGATTGCCGCGAGCTGGCCGGGGCGTTGCTGCGCGAACAGGTGTTGCTGCGGCAAGGCTCGGCGCTGGACGCGCCTGCCGCGTTGTCGCTGCTGGAGCGCTGTGACGCGTTTCGCCGGCCCGAGCGCTTCGGTGATCTGCTCAGCGCCTTCCGCTCGACGCAGTTCGACGCGGTCGCAGCGCCCGCAAGGGCGGCTGCGGCGCGACTGACGGCCGCGCTCGAGGTGGCGCAGCAGGTCCAAGTGGCGACGTTGCGCCGGCAAGGCAGGCTGCCCGCGCTCGACGGCCCGGCGACCGGTCGGGCGTTGCGGGCTGCCCGCGAGCAGGCAATCGCCCAGGCATTCGCTGGGACTTGATGCGCCGTCGGTTCCCCGACGCGGCGGCTCCGGTACAAGCGGGTCGTGCAGTTGGCTGACGGCATCCGGCGACTGGGCTTCCGCAAATGGTATGAACGCGAGCTGCTGAAGAGTCACGCCCATCTGGCGTTGACCTTCTTCTGCACGGTGGCCCTGCTCGGCGCCTTCGAAGCGGCGGCGCAGTTCCGCGGCCTGCACGATCAGGTGCTCAACGCGGCGGCCATCGTCGGATCCGGTGCGATCGGCGTGTGGGCGCTCCGCCGATATCTCTACCTGCTGATGCATGCCGAGACCGTGGCCAAGCAGGCCGACTGTCCCCAGTGCGGCGTGTACGCGCGCTTCAAGCTGGTGGAGGGTGGCGTCGAAGGCGCGGGGGTCCTGGTGCGTTGTCGCGACTGTTCGCACCAGTGGTCCATCGAAGACTGAGGACGAGCCGTCAGAATAGCCAGCCGACGCCCAGCGCAATCAGGCTCAGCACCACGCTGCTGGCCAGCGGCAGATAGACCTCACGCCCGCCGATGCGCAGCAAGAAATCGCCGGGCAACCTGCCGAGGCCCATGCGCTCGAGCCAACCGCGCAGGCCATTGAAGATCAGGAAGGCGACGACGAAGACGATCAGCCAGCGCATCGACGCTACAGCCTGTGCGTGCGATCGCCGTCGACGAAGCCGAGCGCGTCGAACGTGCAGCCCCGAGCCAGACCGATCACCTTGAAGAGCTCGCCCATCTCGTGCTCGTCGACCAGCTTGTGCGCAGCCGCGCGCTCGCGCGGCGCGGCGGCCTGCATCATCCCGGGCAGGCCGCAGTTGACCAGGAAGCGTGCCTGCGAGGTGTAGCCCAGTACCTCGGCACCCGCCTCCTGCGCGGCCAGCGCGATGCCGGTGAAATTGACATGCGCCGTGATGTCCTTGTCCCCCGGGTCCTGCAACGGATCGGCGTCGGCCCGGTGCGCGCGGTGGCACATCAAGGTACCGCCGATGCGCTGCGGGTGATAGTACTCGGCCGCCGGAAAGCCGTAGTCGACCAGGAACGCAGCACCGCATCGCAGGTGCTGCGCCAGCGTGGCGACGAAGGCCTCGGCCTGCGGGTGGACTTCAGTCACCGTGCCGGGCACGTAGGCCGCGTCATGCGGCGGCCGCGTCGTCGTCGGCCGGTCCTGCCAGGTGAGCGCGTCGCCGACGACAGCCACGCCGCGCTCGAACCACCGCGTGCCGTCGAAGTGCAACAGTTGCACCGGCATCGCGTCGAGCACCTCGTTGCCGATGGCCACGCCGTCGAACGGCTCGGGCCAGCGCTCGAGCCAGCGCACGCGCCCACCGAAGCGCGCCAGGCGCTCGGCCTGCCGTGCGCGCAACGAGCCCGACAGGTCGACGATGCGGTACTCCTGCACCACGTCCGCCTCGAGGGTGTCGAGCAGCGTCGCGGCGAGCGCGCCGGAGCCGGCGCCGAATTCCATCAACGTGCTGCTGCCGCAGGCCTGCAGGGCCTGGCGCAGCTGGACCGCCAGCGCCCGGCCGAACAGTGGCGAGATCTCCGGTGCGGTGACGAAGTCGCTGCCCGACTCGGGCCAGGCACCGAACTGGCGGGCGTCGCGCGCGTAGTAGCCGAGCCCGGGCGCGTACAGCGCCAGACTCATGTAACGATCGAACGGCAGCCAGCCGCCGGCTCGCGCCACCGCACTGGCGATCCGTTCGCGCAGCGTCGTCGCCGATACACTGCCGTTCCCGTCTGTGCGCATCGTGCGATTCTAGGAACTTGGCGCTCCAGGCTGCCCGGCACGACATGTCCGACTCCCCAGCATCCACCTCCACTTCCGGCCTGCACGAGGTGATCCTCACGCTGCCGCGCCCGGTCGTGATCGGCCTGGTCGTGCTGCTGGTAACCGGCGCGATCGGTGCCGCGTGGATGGCCACCAACTCGACGACGCAGAGCCTGCAGGAGGTGGCGAAGTCCGTGCTGCTGGTACTGCTGCCGATGCTGGTGATCGTGGCGGCGGCGATCGGCATCCGCCGCACGTCGACGCGACAGGTCGATCAGCTGGTCACTGCCTTTCTGGAGCAGACAGTGCTGCAGCGCTTCGAGCTCGCATGCACCCATCACGAGGCGCATCCGTACCCGTTCTCGGAAGTGGTCCTGGCGCGCCGCACCTTCGGCCGCTCGTATGCCGACTTCCGGCTCAGCGCGCTCTGTCAACGCTGCCAGCAGCGGCCCGAGCTGCCGCTGCCGCCGGCGGCGACCGTGTGGGTGAAGATGAACGTCATCAACTTCGAGGTCGGCACCACGCTGCAGCTGACCTGGCGTGGCGCGCTGCCGCCCAACGCGTTGTACGACCGGCAGACGATCGCCGCAGTGTTCGAGCACCCGCTGCTGCGCGGGCTGTCGATGACGATCCAGGGTTCGGTCGAGGAGGACTACAAGGTGCGCGTGCTGTTCGAGCCCGACGGTGAGGGTCATGTGCAGGCCCATCTGTCGTTCCGCCAGAAGCTGCGCGACCATTTCCTCGGCTCGCCGTTCCTCAAGCGCTACTACGCCGAGGACGCCGTCATCCTGGTCGGCGTGCTGTTCCGCGAGCTGCTGAAGGCAGGGTTGCTGCCGCCGGCGCGCGCGGCGGACGACTGACGCCATGGTGGCGCACGAAGGGCAACGCGTGATGCTGGACTGCGTGATCATCGGAGCCGGGCCGGCGGGCTGCAGCGCCGCGTCGTGGGCCGCGCAGATGGGACTGTCGGTTGCCGTCGTCGAACGGGCCGCCGCGCCGTGTGCCTCGCTGGCTGCGCTTCGATTCCCGCAGGACTGGGTGCTCGGGTTTCCCGACATGCCGCTGGCCGCGGTCGGCGCCGCGCTGGTCGATCACGCACGACGACGCGCAGGCGTGTCGTGGCAGCTCGGTGTGCCGGTGCGCCAGCTGGCCCGGCTGGACGACGGCTGGCGCGTCGAGCTAGCCGACGCGCGCACGCTCGATGGCCGCGCGCTGGTGCTGGCGACTGGCGTGCGCCCGGTGTACCCCGTCGAGTATTTCGGCGCCGACCGCTCACGCACCGACGTGCTCGACGCCGTGTCGCTCACCGAGCGCCGCGGCAGCCTGGCGCCGGGGCGTATGCTGCTGCTGGGTGGTGGCGACAACGCACTGGAGAACGCGGCCTACCTGGCCGCGCGTGGCCACGCGGTCACGGTGTGGACGCGCAGCGACTGGCGCGGCCGGCTGGCACTGGTGAACGCGCTCGACCGACACGGCGGTGTCACGCAGCGCCGGCGCACGCCGCTGCCGACCGTGCTGCGCGCGGCGCCGGGCGGAGGCTTTCACGCCGAATCGGTCGCCCACGGCATCGAGCACTTCGACCATGCCGCGGTGCTGTTCGGTACCGAGCCCGACCCTGCGCCCTGGTTGTGGCTGCGCGAGGCGCTGGCGGGCCGACTGCCGGGCGAGTACCTGACGCCCGGCCGGCCGCTCGAGCGCCTGGGCGTCTTCGTCGCCGGTGATGCCAGCGGCCGCGCCCATCCATGCGTGCAGACGGCACTGGCCGACGGCGTGCGGGCCAGCCAGCAGGTGATGCATTTCCTCGGCCGCGCCGGCGCTGCGGAGCCGGCGGCCACGGCCGGCACTGTCGCGGCGCTGAACAGCCAGGTACTGCAGCTGAGTGGACTTCGATTCGCCGCGCGGCTGGGCGTGCTGCCGCAGGAGCGCGACGCGCCGCAGCCGATCCAGGTCGATGCCGAGCTCAACCTCGGCCGCCAGCTCGCCCTCGCCCAGGATGCCGAGCTGCGCCACGTGCTCGACTACCGGAAAGTGCGCAGACTCATCATCGACGAGTGCAACGCCGAGCACACCGATCTGCTCGAATCACTGCTGGCCAAGCTGTGCCGCCGGCTGATGCAACTGCCCGGCGTACTGGGCGTGCGCATCCGCGTCGCCAAGCTGGCGATCTTCGACGACTGCGAAGTGGCCATCCGCTGCGAGGCCGGACTGTGGTGAGCGACCTGATGATGACGATGACCAATACCGAGCTGGCTGACGACGCTTTGCCGAGCGCCGCGCGGCGCTCGGCCTTCGAGGCCAACAAGCTGGCCAAACGCCTGCACCGCCAGGTCGGCCAGGCGATCCGCGACTTCAACATGATCGGCGCCGGCGACAAGGTGATGGTCTGCGTGTCCGGCGGCAAGGACAGCTTCGCGCTGCTCGACATCCTGCTGTCGCTGCGCCAGCGCGCCCCGGTGCCGTTCGAGCTGGTTGCGGTGAACCTGGACCAGAAGCAGCCCGGGTTCCCGGAGCACGTGCTGCCGCAATACCTGGCCTCGCGCGGCGTGCCGTTCCACATCGAACAACAGGACACTTACTCGATCGTCAAGCGGCTGGTCCCTGAGGGGCAGACCATGTGCTCGCTGTGTTCGCGGCTGCGCCGCGGCATCCTGTATCGCGTGGCCGGCGAGCTCGGCGCCACGCGCATCGCGCTCGGCCACCATCGCGACGACATGGTGACGACGCTGCTGATGAACATGTTCTTCGGCGCCCGCATGAAAGGCATGCCGCCCAAGCTGGTCAGCGACGACGGGCGCCATGTCGTGATCCGGCCGCTGGCCTACGTGGCGGAGACCGACCTCGAGCGCTGGGCCGAACACCGGCACTTCCCGATCATCCCGTGCAGCCTGTGCGGCAGCCAGGAGAACCTGCAGCGCGTGCAGATCCGCAGGATGCTGCGCGAATGGGATCGCATCCAGCCCGGTCGCGTCGACAACATGTTCGCCGCGATGGGCCGCATCACGCTCTCGCATCTGATGGACCGGAACCTCTACCCCTTCACGACGCTCGAACCGCAGGGCAGGTGCGATCCCGACGGCGACAAGGCATTCGACGACGATGGTGATTGCGCAGCGCCCGTGGAGCAGACCATTCGTGTCGAGCGCGGCTAGTGCCGCCCCCGGCGTGCCAACTTGGACGACCCCGAAGGACGAGTCCCATGAAGCCCAGTCGCATCGGCCTCTTCGCCGCTGTCGCGCTCGCTGCCCTGCTGGCCGGCTGCGCGGCGATGTCCAGTCTGCAGGCCGACATCGCCACCTACGGCGAGTGGCCGACCGGTCGCGCGCCGGGCACCTACGCGTTCGACCGGCTACCGTCGCAGCAGGCGTCGGCGGAATCGCAGCAGCGGCTCGAGGACGCGGCGCATGCCGCGCTGCAAGCCGCTGGCTTCGCCGCCGCCGCACCGGGTGCGACGCCCGACGTGCTGGTGCAGGTGGGTGCGCGCATCACGCGCTTCGACCGCTCGCCCTGGGACGACCCGCTGTGGTGGCGCGGCGGTTTCGGACCCTGGCGACGCGGGCCATGGGCGGGCCCCTACTGGGGCGTGCAAGGCGGTTACTACGGCGCCTCGGTGCGCTACGACCGTGAGGTGGCGCTGTTGCTGCGCGATCGCGCCACCGGCGCGCCGCTGTACGAGGCGCGCGCGACCAGCGACGGCAACACCGCCGGCGGCGCCGAGGTGCTCGGCGCGATGTACCGCGCGGCCTTGTTCGACTTTCCGCGCTCCGGGGTCAATCCGCGCAGCGTGACGGTGCCGCTGCGCCCGCAGTAGTCGCGCCCCTCTAGCGGCGCTGGGCGGCCAGGCTGCGCAGATCATCCTCCCAGCCCTTCAGCTTGTCGGCCGCAGCGCGGCGCTGCTCCGGCGTGGTGGTGTTGTGCAGCTGGGCGGCGAAGGTGCAGTTGAAGTCGGTCAACCGCTGGTTGTAGGCGCGGTAGTCCGCCCGCGGCGAGCGCGAGGCGTGCGCGGCGAACACACGCAGCGCTGCCTGCGCGCGGCCGGGGTCGGCATGCTCGGCGACCAATGCGCGCAGCGTCTGCACGACTTCGCGCTGGCGCGCCTGCCGCTCGGCCAGCCACTGGCCGGCATCGAACGGCGAGCCGGCGAGCGTGCGCGCGACGAACGCACGCTGCGCATCGTCGAGCCGGCCGTACAGCGTCTCGGCGCGTGACACCGTCCGCTTGACGGCGGCTTCGACGCGCTCGGCGCGCTCGCGCTGCTGGAAGTCGGCGCGGAAGTCCTCGTCTGCCTTGCGATAACGCTTCTCGATGTGCAGCACCTGCTCCGGCCGCAGCGTGGCGATGATGCCGGCGAGTGCCGGCACGCCCTGCTCGAAGGCCGCAGCGGCGCGCTGCTGCAATTCGGCCCACCAGCGGCAGGTCTGCTCGGCGGTCGCGTCGACCAGCACCTCCTGCTGCGCACGCACCAGCAGCGCGGCATAGTCGCCGAGCTGGCTGCCGCGGTGCCAGGCAAACCAGTCGTCCAGCCCCGCGCGTGCCAACGGAGCCTGGCGCTCGTCGAAATCGAAGTAACCGTCGAGCCACCAATAGGCCAGCTCGGGCGCCTGGTTGTAGGCCAGGCGCACGGCGCTGCAGCCGGACAGCAGCGCCACGCAGACCGCGATAATCCACGCTCTGCAGAGCGGAACGGCGGATATGGCACTCGACATCGTCATCATGGCGGCGGGCAAAGGGACGCGAATGAAGTCCGACCGGCCCAAGGTGTTGCACCGGCTGGCCGGCCGTGCGCTATTGCAGCATGTCCTGGATACCTGTACGGCACTGTCGGCCGACCGCACGCTGGTGATCACCGGCTATCGCGCCGACGCGGTCGAACAACTGCTGCAGGGCCAGCCGGCGCGCTGCCTGCGGCAGGAGCCGCAGCTGGGCACCGGGCATGCGGTGCAGCAAGCCTTGCCGCATCTCGACGAGGACGGCACGACCCTGGTGCTGAACGGCGACGTGCCGCTGATCCGCGCCGACACCGTGCGGGCACTGGTCGATGCCTGCGCCGGCCGCCAGCTCGCGCTGCTGACCTTGCGGCTCGACGAGCCGTCCGGCTACGGGCGCGTATTGCGCGAAGGCGACGCGGTGCTCGGCATCGTCGAGCACAAGGACGCCACGCCGGCGCAACGCCAGGTACGAGAGGTCTACACCGGCGTGATGGCCGCGCCGACGGCGCAGCTGAAGCGCTGGGTCGCCGCGCTGCGCAACGACAACGCGCAGCGCGAGTACTACCTGACCGACATCGTGGCGATGGCGGTGGCCGACCGCGTGCCGGTGGTGGCACACGTGGTGGCCGACGAGACCGAGGTGCTCGGCATCAACGACGCCGTGCAGCTGGCCGACCTGGAGCGCCGCGTGCAGCGCCGGCAGGCCGACGCGCTGATGCGCGACGGCGTACGCCTGGCCGATCCGGAGCGCTTCGACCTGCGCGGCGAGTTGCACTGCGGACGCGACGTAGAGATCGATGTCAACTGCATCTTCGAAGGCCGGGTCGTTCTGGGCGACGGTGTGCGCATCGGCGCGAACTGCGTGATCCGCAACACCACCATCGGCGCCGGCGCCGAGATCCTGCCGTTCACGCACTTCACCGACGCCACCATCGGCGCCGGCGCGCAGGTGGGCCCGTTCGCTCGCCTGCGACCGGGCGCCGACCTCGGACCCGAGGTGCACATCGGCAACTTCGTCGAGGTGAAGAACTCGACGCTGGCGCGCGGCGCCAAGGCCAACCACCTGGCCTACCTGGGCGACGCCACCGTCGGCGAACGCGTCAACTATGGCGCCGGCTCGATCACCGCCAACTACGACGGCGCCAACAAGCACCGCACCGTGATCGGCGCCGACGTGCACGTGGGCTCCAACTGCGTGCTGGTGGCGCCGGTGACGGTTGGCGACGGTGCCACCATCGGCGCCGGCAGCACGGTCGGCAAGCCGGCGCCGGCCGGCCAGCTCACGGTGGCAAGGGCCCGGCAGGTGTCGATCAGCGGCTGGACACGGCCGGTCAAGAAGAAGCCCTGAACCGATCGGCGCCGCCTCGGCAAGGAGTTCCCTGATCGCCGCGGAGCCAGTCGCGCGTCAGTGTGCAAGCTGCGCCGCCGCCAGGCACAGATCGGCCCAGGAGCGCGCCTTGTCGGTGGGTGTGCGCAGCAGGTAGGCCGGGTGGTAGGTCACGATGACCGGCGTGTCGCGATAGCGGTGCACCTGACCACGCAGCCGGCCGATCGGGTCGCTGCTGCCGAGCAGCGCCTGCACGGCGAAGCGCCCCATCGCCAGGATGATGCGCGGCTGCACCAGCGCGATCTGGCGCTGCAGGAACACACTGCACAACGCCAGCTCGTCGGGCTCGGGGTTGCGGTTGCGAGGTGGCCGGCACTTCAGCGTGTTGACGATATACACCTGCTGCCCGGGCGCCGCCTCGCTGCGCGTGAGGCCGAGCGCAGCGAGCATGCGGTCGAGCAGCTGGCCGGCGGAGCCGACAAAGGGCTCGCCCTGCCGATCCTCGTGCTCGCCGGGGGCCTCGCCGACGATCATCCAGTGCGCCTGCGGGTGGCCGACGCCGAATACGGTCTGCGTGCGCCCTTCGCACAGCTTGCAGGCCCGACAGGCGGCGACGCGGTCGCGCAAGGCAGCCCAGTCGAGACCGGCGATCTCGAGCGCGCGCCGCTCCCGGTCGTCGACCGGGGCGGCGTGCAGCGACGCGGCGGGCGCCGTGGCCCGCACCGGCGGCGTGGTCGAGCGTGCGGCTGCGCGCGGCGACGCAGCCGGGGCCAGCCCGGCCTCGGCCGCCGGTTCGCGCGCGGGCGCTATCTCGGCTGGCGCCGCCAGCGCCGGCGGCCCCCACACCGTGATGCCCATCGCACCGAGCATCGTGCGCTGGCGTTCAGTCCAGCGCATCGCCGCGTTCCTGCAGGTCGAGACTCATCACGATGGCATTCTCGCGTCCGAGCGGGCCGGCCGGATAGTAGCCGCGCCGCAGGCCGACCTCGGCAAAGCCATAGCGCCGGTAGAGGGCCTGAGCGCGCTGGTTGCTCGCCCGCACCTCCAGCCACAGCCGGGCCGCCGCACGATTGCGGCTCCAGGCCACCAGTTCGTCCAGCATCGCCCGCGCGTGGCCCCGGTGCTCGAACGGCGGCGCCACGGTGAGGTTGAGCAGATGGGTTTCGTCGACGCCGGCCATCGCGACGTAGTAGCCGAGCCAGCGGCCCTGCCCATCGATCCGCTTGCACAGGCGGTAGCCGGCGACGATCGAATCGATGAAGTTGCCGCGGCTCCAGGGAAACGGATAGGCCTGCGTCTCGATCGCCATCAGCTGGTCGAGCTCGTGCAGCTGAACCGGCCGCAGCGCCGGTCCGTCGGTAGTGCGACTCATGTCGACCGGCCCGCGCCCGAGCGCCCAGCCGCCCGCTCGGCCCGGGTCAGTGCCACCTTGTTGCGCAAGTAGATCGGCAACGCGTCGGCCGCGTCACGCAACGCGCCCTGGCGCCAGCCGACCTCGGCCAGCGCAAGCAACGCGGCGGCACGGTCGAGCTCAACCGGAAAGCGCGCCGCGGCGCCGCTGGGCAGCCGGGCGCCGAACGCCTCGATCGCCGAGCCGGCCACCGCCTCGGGCGGCTCGGCCAGCCAGGCCCGCGTCAGCGCATCGATGGTCCAGAGCGCGGGCGCCGACGCGGTGTGCCAGCGCCCGTCGGTGCGTCGATAACATGCGGCGTAGACCTCGTCCATGCGCGCATCCATGGCCACCCAGATGCTGCCCGGCGCACCGGCAGGCTGCTGGCGCAGCGCGTCCTCGGCCACCAGCAGCAGGCTGTCGACCGCGATCACCGGTCGGCCGAGTCCGTAAGCCAGCCCCTGCGCAACGGCACAGGCGGTGCGCAGCCCCGTGAACGCCCCCGGGCCTGCGCCGAACGCGATCGCGTCGAGCTGGTGCGCGTCGATCTTCGCGGCGGCCAGCAACTCCGCCACCGCGCCGAGCAGGCGCGACGACGCACGGGCACCACCCGACTCATTGAGCAGCCAAGGCCCGCCCGGCCCGCCGACCGCGAGGGCCAGGCCCTCGGTGGACGTATCCAGAGCCAGCAGGCGCGCTTGCATGAGGGGCGCCAGTGTAGCCGTGCGATCATCGTCGACATGCGAGAGCAAGACGTCCGCCCCTGCCGCGTCGAAGCATGAACGCGACCGACCTCGTCGGCTATGTCGCTGCTACGCTGACCACTTTGTCGTTCGTGCCACAGGTCTGGCACAGCCTGCGCACGCGCGATTTCAACGGCCTGTCATTGCGCATGTACGCGCTGTTCTGCGCCGGCATCACGCTGTGGCTGGTCTACGGATTGATGCTCGCGCAGTGGCCGATCATCCTGGCCAATGCCGTGACACTGGCACTGGCCGGCACCATCCTCGTGCTGGCGTGGTGGTCGCGCGCGTCGTGACCAAAGGGGCCGCGGGGCTGCGCCTCAGAACGGGTTGTTGCGAGCGCGAGTGATGGCCAGGTTGGCCAGCTGCGACTGCGCCACGGGACCGAAGCGGCGGTCGTCGGCCCACAGGTGCGTGGTGCCGGTGGCGCCGGTGACCAGCGTCGAGGTGGTGCAATCGGGCACGGCAGTCGTGCAGGCCGCGTCGGTCGCGTTCGACAGCGAGTACAGCGACGGATTGCGCGTCATCGCCAGGACCAGATCGTCGGCCAGGACCAGCCCGACCGAACGTCCATCCTGCACGATGTCGACACGCACCCGTGCGTTGTAGGCGGCCGTCAGCTCGGTCAGCACCGCGGCCTGACCCGCAGTGGTCGCCTCCCTGGCGCGCGCGTAGGGGGTAAGTCCGAGGTCCGGCAGCGTGGACACGATGACGCGGGCGCCGGCGTTGATCAGCCGGTTGATCTGCTCGGCCACATGGCGGCCGCGGGCAGCCGCCTCGGCGAGGCCCAGGTTCTGTTCGTAGATCTCGATGACGTCGTTGATGCCGATCATCAGCAGGAATAGATCCTTCGAGGTCAACGCGCCGGCTGCGATCTGCGCATCGATCTGCGCGTCGAGGTCGGCCGCCTTCGCAGCGGGCGCGCCTCGCGTGATGCCGCCAGCGGCCAGGTTGGCATTGGGGCAGCGATCGAGCGACAGACCGAAGTTGGCGACCACGATCTGCGTCCAGAGGGCGTACTGGCCGCAGTCGAACACGCTGTTGGCATCAAGGAAGTTGATGCCGAAGCGCTTGCCGTCGGCCTGCAGCGCGCTGAGGTCGTCTCCGAGCACGATCACCTGCCGCGGCTGAAAGGGCTCGATCTGCGACGTGCCGCCGCCGCATGACGTCTGCACCCAGACGGCCAGCAGCGCGGTGGCCATGGCAGCCACGCGGCGGCAGGATTTCCAAGTCACCATCGCAATCGGTTCCTGTTGATGTCGCGACGTCGCCTGCACTTCAGGGCGCAGCCGCGCGTTGCAGCCTGTCGTTGACGCCTTCCCATTCGGCCGTGTCCGGCGGCTGCTCGACCCAGATTAACTTGACGCCGCGGGCATCGAACTCCCGCAACACCGCGTACAGCTCATGGGCCACCGCGCGGGCGTCGTCGGGCATCGGGCGGACCCACGGACGCCGCGGCGCGGTGCGCGAATATACAGCCAGCCCGCTCATCGAAGGCGGCAGCATGGCGATCGCCTGGCGCAGCTGCTCGCCCGCCATCAGCCGCAGCGTGGCGGCCGGCGCGTAGTGACTGTCCAACGTGCCGGGCGCCGCGGTAGCGTCGTCGCCAGGCTCGGCGAGCGCGCGGCCGAGCGCGTCTTCGAGCCGGTCGCGCGTCAGCACGCCGGGGCGCAGCAGCACCGGCGCATCGCGCGAGCAGTCGACGATGCTCGACTCGATGCCGAGTTCGCAGGCACCGCCGTCGAGTACCAGCATCGACTCGCCGAACTCGGCACGCACATGCCCGGCCGTGGTCGGGCTGACGCCGCCGAAGCGGTTGGCGCTCGGCGCCGCCAGTCCCTCGACGCCCAGCTCGCGGCAACGCGTGAGCAGCGCGCGCGCCACCGGGTGCGCGGGGCAGCGCAAGGCGATCGTGCCGAGCCGCGCCGCCGCGGCGTCGGCTTGTCCTGCCGCGCGGCGCACGATCACCGTGACCGGCCCGGGCCAGAACGCGTCGATCAGCCGCCCGGCATCGCCGCCGAGGGCGTCGGCAAAGTGCTCGGCACCGCTGCGGTCGAGCACGTGCACGATCAGCGGGTGGTCGGCGGGCCTGCCCTTGGCGGCGTAGATCGCGGCGACCGCACGGTCATCATCGGCGCGCGCGGCGAGACCGTAGACCGTCTCGGTCGGCATCGCCACGAGGCCGCCGTCGGCTAACTGGCGCGCGGCCCGGTCGACGTCCTCGGCACGGCGGCCGTCGAGCAGGTTCACGAGGCGACCCTTCGCGCGGCGCGCTGCGGGGTTCGCGCTCGGGAGCGGCCCGTCGCGCTCATGGGGCATCCTCCGTGCTGCGCACTCCGGCATTCACCTTGGGAGCGGCCCTGCGGCTCATGCCGTCACAGCCAGCGGCCAGGCCAGCGCCAGCCGCCGCGCCGCCTCGCGCGTGGTCTGCAGCGCCTGCTCGGGCGTGGCCGCCGTCACCGTCAGGTGGCCCATCTTGCGTCCGCCGCGCGCGGCGCGCTTGCCATAGAGGTGCAGGTGCACCCCGGGCAATGCGAGGACCTCGCGCCACGGTGGCTCGCGCACCGAGCTGTCCGCGACCAGCCACAGGTCACCGAGCAGGTTGAGCATCGCCGCCGCAGAATGCGCCCGCGGCGTCGCCAGCGGCAGTCCGGCCAGTGTGCGCACCTGCAGCTCGAACTGGCTGCAGTCGCTGGCATCGATGGTGCAATGGCCGGAGTTGTGCGGCCGTGGCGCCATCTCGTTGACGCACAGGCGTCCATCGGCCAGCACGAAGAACTCGACGCACAGCACGCCGACGTAACGCATCGACGCGGCGATCGCCATCGCGGCGTCGACCGCCTGCGCCTGCAGGCTGGGTGCCACGTCGGGCGCCGGCCACTGGGTGAGCGCGAGGATGCCCTCGCGATGGGTGTTCTGCAACGGCGCGAAGTGCACCTGGCGGCCGTCGACGGCACGCGCCAGGACCACGCTGATCTCGCACGCCAGCGCGAGGCGTTGCTCGAGCACGCAGGGCACGCTGCGCAGATCGCGCCATGCCTGCACCAGCGCGGCGCGGTCGCGCACGCCACGCTGGCCTTTGCCGTCGTAGCCGAGCCGGCTGGTCTTCAGAATGCCGGGCAGTAGCGCGTCGGGCGCTGCGGCAAGCGCCGCCTCCGAGTCGATCACGTGATACGGCGCGCAGGGCACGCCGCAGGCGGCGAAGTGCGCCTTTTCCAGCGCGCGGTCCTGGCAGATCGCCACGGCGTCACCGGCCGGCGCCACGGGCCGGCGAGAGGCCAGCCGGCGCAGCGCCTGCGCCGGCACGTTCTCGAATTCGGTGGTGATGGCTGTCGTTTCGTCCGCCAGGCGTGTCAGGCCGGCGTCGTCGAGATAGTCGGCGCGGATATGCGACTCGGCCACCCGTCCGGCCGGCGAGTCGGCATCGGGATCGAGCACGCTGCAGCGATAGCCGAGCCGTTGCGCGGCATGCACGAACATGCGCCCGAGCTGCCCACCGCCAAGCACGCCGAGCGTGCCGCCCGGCTCGACCGCAATCGGCCCGGTCACCGCAATTCCTGGCTCATCGCGCGCGCCGCTTCGGTCTGGCGCACACGGAAGGCCTGCAGCCGCTCGCGCAGGACAGCGTCGTCATGGGCCAGCATCGCCACCGCGAACAGCGCGGCGTTGGCTGCGCCGGCGTGGCCGATCGCGAAGGTTGCCACCGGAATGCCGGTAGGCATCTGTACGATCGAATGCAGCGAATCCACGCCATTCAGGTGGCGGCTGGCCACCGGCACGCCGAGCACCGGCACCACCGTCTTGGCCGCCAGCATGCCCGGCAGGTGGGCAGCGCCGCCGGCGCCAGCGATGATCGCGCGCAGGCCACGTGCTGCGGCGCCCTCGGCATAGGCGAACAGGTCGTCCGGCATGCGATGGGCAGAAACGACGCGGCATTCATGCGCGACCCCGAACTCGGCGAGAATCCGGGCCGCGTGCTGCAGGGTCTCCCAGTCACTGGACGAACCCATCAGCACGCCCACGACGGGCGCTTCGGTGGACACGGAAGTCGCTCTCTTTCGCTTTCAGCCTGTGGACCGGCTTGCATTGTAGGCGGGGCACCCTCACCTACTCCTGCTGACGGCCTTCGCGACGACGCCATGATCGACATCACGCTGCAGAACTTCGAGCCCGACCTGATTCACGCCTCGATGAAGGCACCGGTACTGCTGGACATCTGGGCCCCCTGGTGCGGACCGTGCAAGACGCTCGGCCCGCTGCTGGAAAGGTTGGAGACCGCCTATGCCGGCCGCTTCACGCTGGCCAAGCTGAACAGCGACGAGCAGCCCGAGATCGCCGGCCAGCTGAGCCAGGCGTTCGGGGTACGCAGCATCCCGTTCTGCGTGATGTTCGACAAGGGCGCGCCGGTCGACGGTTTCGTCGGCGCCCAGCCCGAGGCGCAGATCCGCGCGTTTCTCGATCGCCATGTGCCGACGCTGGCAGAGGCCGAAGCCGAGGCCGAGGTCGAGGAGGCCGAAGAGCTCGAGGCCGCCGGCGACACCGACGCCGCCTTGGCCAAGCTGCAGCAGGCGGTGGCGATGGCCCCCGGCAACGACACCGCTCGCTGCGACTACTTGAAGCTGCTGCTCGAGCTCGGCCGCGTGCCGCAGGCCCGCATGGCCTACGAACCGATCGCCAACAAGACGGCGCTTGATGCCCGCATCGCCGCGCTCGGCCACTGGCTGGCGGCCTGCGAGCAGGCGCCGCAGGCACGCGACCCGCAGTCGCTGGCCGCCGCGATCGCGGCCGACCGGCGCGACTTTGCCGCCCGCTTCGAGCTGGCACAGCGGCACTTCGCTGCGTCGCGCTTCACCGAGGCGATGGACGAGTTGCTGGAGATCGTGATGCGCGACAAGGAGTGGAACGAGCAACTGGCGCGCAAGACCTACGTGGCGATCCTCGAACTCATGACCAAACCGGCGCCCAAGGCAGCGGCGGCGGCCGAGCCGGCCAAGGGCACGCTCGAGGTCGCCGGCAGGGCCACGCCGACGACCGCCGATCCAGTGATCGAGCAGTACCGTCGCAAGCTGAGCATGGCGTTGTTCTGAGTCCGCCGCTGCCCTGCACGGCACGTGGGGCGTTCCCTTTAGAATCCGCCGTTTCGCCGCCGTTGCCGGCGCGCGCATGCCGAGAGGAATACCGACGTGTTCATATCCCAAGCCTTCGCACAGACCGCGCCTGCCGCCACCGGGAGCACCGAGTCGAGCCTGATGAGCCTGCTGCCGCTGGTGCTGATGTTCGTGGTCCTGTACTTCATCATGATCCGGCCGCAGATGAAGCGCCAGAAGGAACACAAGGCATTGATCGAGGCGCTGGCCAAGGGCGACGAGATCGTCACCGCGGGCGGCATGATCGGCAAGGTGGCCAAGCTTGGCGACAGCTACCTGCATGTCGAGATAGCCAACGGCGTCGAGGTACAGGTGCAGCGCACCGCGGTGGTCCAGGTGCTGCCCAAGGGTACCGTCAAGTGACGACGCGCCGCGCCTGAGCGGGCGTCAGCCATCATGAACCGCTACCCGCTCTGGAAGTATCTGCTGCTGGCCGTGGCGCTGGTGGTGGGGCTGCTGTACACACTGCCCAACTTCTTCGGCGAGGCGCCTGCCGTGCAGGTGTCCAGCGGCAAGGTCACGCTGAAGCTCGACGCCGCCATCGTGCCGCGCATCGAGTCGGTGCTCCAGCAAGCCGGCGTGAAGGCCGACTTCGTGCAGTTCGAGGGCAACACGGTGAAAGCGCGGTTCGCCGACACCGACACGCAGATCAAGGCCAAGGACGCGATCTCGCGCGCGCTCAACCCCGACGCCAGCGACCCGAGCTACATCGTCGCGCTCAACCTGCTGTCGCGCTCGCCGGCCTGGTTGACGTCACTGCGCGCGCTGCCGATGTACCTGGGGCTCGATCTGCGAGGCGGCGTGCACTTCCTGATGCAGGTCGACATGAAGTCGGCATTGACCAAGAAGGCCGAGTCGTTTGCCGGCGACATGCGCAGTCTGATGCGCGACAGGAACATCCGCCATACCGGCATCACACGCGAAGGCAACGACGTCGCCATCCGCTTCCGCGATCGCGCAGTGCTGGCGCAAGCGCTGGCCGTGCTCGCCGACCAGCTGCCGGATCTGCAGTGGGCCGAGAGCGCAGACGGCAGTGACCTCAGGCTCACGGGCACGCTGAAGCCCGAGGCTGCGCGGCGTGTGCAGGAACAGGCGATCCAACAGAACATCACCACGCTGCACAACCGCGTCAACGAGCTCGCGATCTCGGAGCCGGTGATCCAGAAGCAGGGGATCGACCGCGTGGTGGTGCAGTTGCCGGGTGTGCAGGACACGGCCAAGGCCAAGGACATCATCGGCCGCACGGCGACGCTCGAGATCCGCATGGTCGACGAGAGCGCCGAGGCGGCATCTGCCCTGCGCGGCGACGCGCCGGTGCCGTTCGGCACCGAGCGTTACCTCGAGCGCGGCGGCGCGCCGATCATCGTGAAGCGCCAGGTCATACTGACCGGCGAGAACCTCACCGACGCGCAGCCCGGCTTCGACAGCCAGACCCAGGAACCCGCGGTCCACCTGACACTCGATGCCAAGGGCGCCCGCATCTTCCGCGACGTCACGCGAGAGAGCGTGGGCAAGCGCATGGCGATCCTGCTGTTCGAGAAGGGCAAGGGCGAGGTCGTCACGGCGCCGGTGATCCGCAGCGAAATCGGCGGCGGCCGCGTGCAGATCTCGGGCCGCATGACCACGGTGGAAGCCAACGACACGGCCCTTCTGCTGCGGGCCGGCTCGCTGGCCGCGCCGATGGAAATCATCGAGGAACGCACCATCGGACCGAGCCTCGGCCGCGACAACATCGACAAGGGCTTCAACAGCGTCACCTACGGTTTCGCGGCGATCGCTGCCTTCATGTGCGCCTACTACCTGCTGTTCGGCGTGTTCTCGACGCTGGCGCTGGCCTTCAACCTGCTGCTGTTGGTGGCCGTGTTGTCGATGCTGCAGGCCACGCTCACGCTGCCCGGCATCGCGGCCATCGCGCTGACGCTCGGCATGGCGATCGACGCCAACGTGCTGATCAACGAACGCGTCCGCGAGGAGCTGCGCAGCGGCGTGTCGGCCCAGGCCGCCATCAATACCGGCTACGAGCGCGCCTGGGCAACCATCCTCGACTCGAACGTGACCACGCTGATCGCGGGCCTGGCCTTGCTGGCCTTCGGCTCCGGTCCGGTGCGTGGCTTCGCGGTCGTGCACTGCCTGGGCATCCTGACGTCGATGTTCTCGGCCGTGATGTTCTCGCGCGGACTGGTCAACCTGTGGTACGGGCGGCAGAAGCGGCTGAAGGCGGTGTCGATCGGCCAGGTGTGGCGACCCGACGGCGCGGCGAGCCCTGCCGCCGATTCCAAGGGCTGAAGCCGGAGGCTCGATGGAGTTCTTTCGCATCAAGCGCGACATCCCGTTCATGCGCCACGCGCTGGTGCTCAACGTGGTGTCGTTCCTCACCTTCGCCGCGGCGGTGTTCTTCCTCGTCACGCGGGGGCTGCACCTGTCGATCGAATTCACCGGCGGCACGGTGTTGGAGGTCGAGTACGCGCAGGCGGCCGATATCAACAAAACACGCTCGACCGTCGAGGCCATGGGTTATGGCGAAGTACTGGTGCAGAACTTCGGCACCTCGCGCGACGTGCTGATCCGCCTGCCGATCCGCGGTGATGTGAAACAGTCGGAAGTCGCCGCCGGCGTGTTCGAACGACTGTGCGCCGCGGAGGGAGGCTCCGTCTCGGCTCGGCAGTTCAGCACGCCGCAAGGCGCCCAGGTCAGCCGGCCGGCATGCGCTGCCGCAACCGGCGCCGAGCCCGTGAAGCTGTCGCGCACCGAGTTCGTCGGCCCTGCGGTCGGCCGGGAACTCTACGCCGACGGCGTGAAGGCGCTGATCTTCGTGGTGATCGGCATCATGCTGTACTTGGCCTTCCGCTTCGAGTGGAAGTTCTCGGTCGCCGCGATCGTCGCCAACCTGCACGACGTGGTGATCATCCTGGGCTTCTTCGCCTTCTTCCAGTGGGAGTTCTCGCTCGCGGTGCTCGCCGCGGTGCTCGCCGTGCTGGGGTACTCGGTCAATGAGTCGGTCGTGATCTTTGACCGGATCCGCGAGGCCTTCCGGCGCTACCGCAAGATGTCGACCCGCGAGGTGATCGATCATGCCATCACCAGCACGATGAGCCGCACCATCATCACGCACGGTTCGACGCAGATGATGGTGCTCTCGATGCTTATGTTCGGCGGCCCGACGCTGCACAATTTCGCGGTCGCGCTGACCATCGGCATCCTGTTCGGCATCTACTCGTCGGTCTTCGTGGCGGCGGCCATCGCGATGTGGCTGGGCGTCAAGCGCGAGGATTTGGTGCGCATGGGTGGCAAGGAGCACGATCCCAACGACCCGAACGCGGGTGCCGTGGTGTAGAGTAGCCGAGGAACTAGATCTCACTCGCTACATGACACCCGGCGTCGCGCCCAGCCCCATCGCCCAACAGGCGCGGCGCCGATACGCCGAACACCTGATCGCTGGCCTCGCCGGTGTGGCCAGCGCCGTTGTCGAGACCGGGCGCGCACTGCAGGACAAGCCCTCGATCCCCGCCACCGCACTGATGCGGCGCGATCTGGCCAAGGCGCTGAGCCTGTCGGGTGCAGCGTGGCAGCAGTCGATGGCTGAGGGCGTGCGCCGGTTCGCGCAGCAAGGCGCCACCGCCACCAAGTCCAGCGATCTGCCACCCGGCGCCGCGAGCGCCGGTCTGTCCCTGGTCGACGACGACACGATCGAGCGCGAAATCCTGACCTCTCGACTGGCGCTGGCGATCATGGATCGGGCCTCGTGGGAGTTCTCCGACCTGCGCTCGCGCATCTCCACGCTCGAGAAGCGCGGCGAGCTCGACACCAACGACATGCTGCGCGCCCATGTGCTGGCGCGCGTGGTGCTGGACGGCTGGCGCGGGGCCGGGCTCAACAACGAAGGCTGGCGCGAGCTGCAGGCAGTGGTGCACGACGAGTTCGCGCACCTCGTCGAGGAGGCCTATCACGAGACCAACCGCTGGCTGATCTCGCAGAAGGTGCTGCCGGAGGTCGACTTGCGGCCGTTCATCCGGCGTTCGCGTGGCGCCGGCAATTCCGGCATGACGATGAGCGGCGGCGGCGCGCAGGTTGCCGAGGGGCAGACCAGCGGCAGCTTCCCCGAGTCGTCTGTGCGCGGCGCGCTGGGTGGCCAGCGTGTCGGCGATGAGACGCGGCTGATGACGCGCGCCTCGCCGCTGCGCCGCGAACACGCCGGCGAGGTGCTCGGCCGGCTGAACAACCTGGTCGGCCGGCAGTTGCCTGGCTTTGCCGATACCGCGCAGATCAGGCAGGCCTCGCCGGGGTTGGTCTACGCCATCAACGAGGCGCAGGTCGGCGTGCAGCAACGGCTGGGTGTGCGCCCGGGCAGCGGCGATACGGCGCAGGCCGTCAGCACGCCGGTGCTGCTGGCCGAGCTGCAGCAACGCAAGCAGGCGCTCAAGCAGGCCGCCAGCACGCCGATCGAACGCGCGACGATCGAGATCGTTGCGATGATGTTCCAGGCCATCCTCACCGAAGACCGCATCCCGGCGGCGATCCGCGTCTGGTTCGCGCGGCTGCAGATGCCGGTACTGCGTGTCGCGGTCAGCGAGCCGGATTTCTTTGCCACCATCGACCATCCGGCGCGACGCCTGATCGACCGCATGGGCGCCTGCGTGATGGGCTTCGACAGCTCGACCGAGAACGCCGGCGAAGCCCTCAGCAAGGAGGTGAAGCGCGTGGTGCAGGTGGTCGAGGCCTATCCGGACACCGGCCGCAGGGTGTTCCAGACCGTGCTGATCGAGTTCGAGAAGTTCCTTGAGCACTACTTCAAGAACGAGAACGAGGCCACCCGCAAGGGGGTCTCGCTGGCGCAGCAGATCGAGCAGCGCGAAACGCTGGCGATCCAGTACACGATCGAGTTGCGGCGCATGCTCAACGAGGTGCCGGTGCAGGAAGATGTGCGCCAGTTCCTGTTCCAGGTCTGGGCCGACGTGCTGGCCACCACTGCAGTGCGCTACGGCCAGCAGGCCGAACAGACCAAGGCCATAAAGCGCGCGGCCACCGACGTCATCTGGTCGGCCGGCGCCAAGGTCACGCGGGAAGAGCGCGCCGAAGTCATCCGCCGGCTGCCGCCGCTGCTGAAGACCTTGCGCGACGGCATGGCGTCGGCCGGCATGAGCGCCGAAAAGCAGGACGAGCACATCCAGGTGCTCAACAACTCGCTGGCGGCCGCCTTCACCGCCAAGGCCGCTGTGATCCCGAGCGACCGGCTCGACGATCTGACCGAACGCCTGGAATCACTCGAGGAACTGCTGCCCGATGCGGCCGACGTGAAGATCGACGAATCGATCGTGCTCGACCTGTCGGGCCACGAGAGCTCCGAGCTCGAGGTGGTCGCCGAGGGAGGCTCGATGCCGACCCCCGCGATGCTGGCGTGGGCGCGCGAACTTCAGGTGGGCAGCTGGTACATGCTCGACTACCGCGGCCGCAACGAACCCGTCCAGCTGTCGTGGCAGGGCATGCGGCGTCAGCTCTCGTTGTTCGTCACGCCGCAGGGGCGCTGCGTGTTGTTCCAGCAGCAGCGGCTGGCGGCATTCCTGCAGGCGGGCCTGCTGCTGCCGGCGCAGGAGGAGTCGCTCACGGTGCGTGCCACGCGCACCGCGTTGGCCAAGCTGGATGCCGACCCCTCACGCCTGCTGAACTAAAGCAGGCGGCTCCGCGCGTCAGTGGATCAGACGCTGATCGGTGCCGACGAACAGCTCGTCGAGGATCAGCGCGTCGGGCTCCTCCCCGAGGCTCCAGAAGATCATCAGCACGATGACCTTCAGGTCCTCGAGCGCGATCGGCCCCTGGCACGCGGCCTTGGCGCGGTCGAGCACCATCTCGCGCATCACCGGTGGCAACACGCCGGATGACTCGAGAAAGCTGATGAAGCCGATCGACTCGTCACCCAGCAGCTCGCGTTCGGACTCGGTGTAGACGCGCAGGCTGTCACCCGAGGGTGCTACTGCCAACGACTGCGAGCCCTGCGCCAGCCCGTCGAGCCAACTCAGCGCCTCCTGGATCTCGTCGTTCTCGAAACCGACCGCCGACAACTTGCGCGTCAACTGGTCATGGTCCGGACAGGCGTCGGGCCGCCAGTAGTTTTCGTACACATACACCAGTACGTCGAACATGGATTCACTATACCCGAGCGTCCTGGGCTGGTTGGTCAGCCGGCTGCCCGACGCTGATATGCGCCGCCAGGCAGACGCGCGACCTGTCCCGCGAGTTCCAGTTCGAGCAGACGCGCGCTGAGCGGACCGGTCGCAAGCCCAGTGCGCGCCTGCAGGGCATCGAGACCGACCGGTTCGTAGCCCATGGCCTCGAGCACCGGGTCACGTGCGGCCGCTGGCGCCGCCTTCTGCTCGGGCGTCGCAGCAGGCGGTGGCGCCGTCGCGAACAGGTCGTCCAGTTCGTCGAGCACGTCCTGGGCCGTCTCGACCAGTTTGGCGCCTTGCTTGAGCAACGCGTGACAGCCGCGTGCTTGCGGCGAGTGGATCGAACCGGGAATCGCGAATACCTCGCGGTTGGCGTCGGCCGCCTGTGCGGCGGTGATCAACGACCCCGACTGCAGCGCGGCCTCGACGACCAGCGTGCCGAGGCTCAAGCCCGCAATGATGCGATTGCGTTGCGGAAAGTTCGGCTGCAGCGGCGGTGTGCCGAACGCAAACTCGCTGACCAGCAGGCCGGACTCGGCGATACGGTGTGCAAGATCGCGATTGCCACGCGGGTAGACACGGTCCAGGCCGGTGCCGACGACCGCGATCGTCCCGCTGCCGGCTGCCAGTGCACCGAGGTGAGCCGCGGCATCGATGCCAAGCGCCATGCCCGAGACGATCGTGTAGCCGGCACGCCCCAGTTGCTCGGCGAACCCGCGAGCATTGTCGGCGCCCTGCGCCGTCGGGTTGCGGCTGCCCACAACGGCGATGCACCGGGTGCGCAGAAGTTCGACCCGGCCTTGCAGATACAGCAGCAGCGGAGGATCGGCCGTTTGCAGCAGCGCGTCGGGGTAACGCGGATCACCGAGTGCCAGCCAATGCCGATCGGCCGCGTCGGCGAGCCAGGATCGAGCGCGGTCAAGTTCGGCGCGCAGGCGCTCGTCGTCGGCCTCCAGCGCAGCGGCGCCGGCTTCACCAAAATGCTGGCGCCACTGGGCTCGCGGCGCCGACAAGACCGCCTGTGGCGAGCCATATTCCGCGAGCACCCGGCGAATCTGCTGCCGGCCCGCTGTGGGCACGTTCAGCAGGCGCAGCCAAGCGGCCAGCTCGTCTTCGCCGTCGTCGGCCGCCATCGCGCCGGCCTGCCCCGTTCCGCGTCAGGGCTGGGTAAACCGGTCGCCTGGCTTGATCGGGTCTTGCGAGGTCAGGATCAACGCGTACGACACTCGCTCGAAAGTGCGGAAGACGAACAGCATGCCCACACGCTCGTCCGGCAGCTTCATCACCGGCCGCGACGGATCGGTCTTGTCGACTTCGCGCGTGCCATCGCGCCACAGGGCCATGACATGGCCGCGCTCGACCCCGTCGCGGTCGCCGCGGTTGATCGTGACGATCTGGTTCTGACCGGCCGATATGGCCTCGCCGTAGATCGACACAATGCGCCCGTCCATCGGCTTGGCCGGCGCATGCGGCACGTAGGCCGAGTAGTCGCGTTGCGGCACCGGCGCGAGGCGGTCGCCGACGCCGGCTTCCTGGCGAATACTGGTCATGCGGAAGGTCGCCGGCACGATCTGCGCGTTCTTGCCATCCACGGTCGCCAAGCCGCCGTCGCGCACGAACTCCGCGGTTCCCACGTAGCGCGCTTCATAGCCGAGCAGCTCGCGGGTTACTGGATCGAGCAGCGGCTTGCTGTCGCGAAAGACACGGAAGTCGCGGTTGCCCTTGAGGTCGCCGCGCACGTAGGCCGTCTCGCCACGCGACATCAGCACGCGGCCCTCCTGCGACGCCACGATACGCGGCGCCGTGGCCAGCTCGTCGGTGGAGAACACGACCGCCTCATTGAGGAACGGCCCGATCAAATGCAGCGGAATCGACGGGATCGCACCGTTGTCGAGCGTCTCGTAGCGCACGCGTGGCGACAGCTTGACGGTGTTGGTCGGCGCCTCGACGCCAGCGGCCTGGCCCACGCGCAGCATCGCGCGATCGCCCACCTTCACCAGCATCAGCATCTGCCCCGGGTAGATCAGGTGCGGATTGCGGATCTGGTCCATGTTCATGCCCCATAGCTCGGGCCAGCGCCACGGCGAGCGCAGGAAGAGCTTGGAGATGTCCCACAGCGTGTCGCCCTTCTGCACTGTGTGCGAGTCCGGCGCGTTGGGCGCCAGCTCCGACAGCGGCACGCCGGCCTGGGCGACCTGGGATGCGGTTCCGCGCTGTTCCGGGGTGACAGGCCAGGTGGCCGCTTGCGCCATCGCCGTCAACGACACGAGGGCCGCGCCCAGGCACCAGGGCATCAACCTGCGTGGAAGGCTCGGGCACATCTCGGTTCGATTCATGAACGCAGTCTCCGCTGATTGAGCGATGCCAAAATCAAGGACGGGCCAAGGTCATTGCCCGATGCAGGCACACTGGTGGGAACGGACCGCCAGAATGCTCATGCTTCTTGGTAGATTCTGCCTATAAACCATTGATATCGCAACGAAAGTCGGCTCGTCAACCGAAGCGTGTGCAGCCCGTCACGCGTTTGCCCGTTGCAACGGGTCCACAGCCGTAGCCGCCTGTATCTCGTCGTTCACCCTGCGTCATGGCATTGCTCCCGATTCTTCGTTATCCCGATCCTCGACTGAACAAGATCGCCACTGCGGTGGACGAGGTCGACGCGCGCGTGCGCCGGTTGATCGACGACATGCTCGACACGATGTATGCGGCCGAAGGCGTCGGCCTGGCGGCCACCCAGGTCGACGAGCACCGGCGAGTCATCGTGATCGACACATCGGAGGAGCGCCGCTCGCCGCTGATCCTGATCAACCCGGAGATCGTCTGGCGCAGCGCCGACATCGTGCTCGGCGAAGAAGGCTGCCTGTCGGTGCCGGCTATCTACGACAAGGTCGAGCGCCACAGCGCGGTCACCGTGCGTGCACTCGACCGTGGCGGCAGCACCTTCGAGCGCCGGGTCGAGGGGCTGACCGCCGTTTGCGTGCAGCACGAGATGGATCATCTGCTCGGCAAGGTATTCGTCGAGTACCTGAGCCCACTGAAGCGCGAACGCATCCGCAGCAAGATGGCCAAGCGGACACGCGAAGAGCAGCAGGAGCAGCGGCACCGCGCATGAGCGCGCGCGACAGCCTCCAAGCGCTGATCCCGCCACGTGAAGCGGCGTCGAAGAGCGCGCCCTTGCCAGCGGCCGCCGCGCGGCGCGACCGGGCGGCCCGATGAAGATCGGCTTCGCCGGCACGCCGGACTTCGCCGCCTGCGCGCTGCAATCGATCATCGATGCCGGGCACGAGGTCGCGATCGTGGTGACACAGCCCGATCGACCGGCCGGGCGCGGTCTGCAGTTCCAGCCTTCCGCCGTGAAACAGCTGGCGATTCGTCACGCCATTCCCGTGCTGCAGCCCGCTGGCTTGCGGCTGGACGGCCGCCATGCCGTCGAGGCCAACGCAGCCCGTCAAGCGTTGATCGGTGCGGACTTGGCCGTGTTGGTCGTCGCCGCCTATGGCTTGATCCTGCCGGCCTGGCTGCTTGAACTGCCGCGCCACGGCTGCCTGAACATCCACGCGTCGCTGCTGCCGCGCTGGCGCGGCGCGGCGCCGATCCAGCGCGCGATTGAGGCCGGCGACGAAATGACCGGCGTCACCATCATGCAGATGGATGCCGGCCTCGACACGGGTGCCATGCTGCTGTGTGAACGAATGTCGATCGACAAAACAGATACCGGCGCCTCGCTGCAGACGCGGCTGGCCGGGCTCGGCGCCCGTCTGATCGTCGAAACCTTGACCCGCCTGTCCTGCGGACCGTTGACAGCCATGCCGCAGCCGGCGCAGGGCGTCACCTACGCGAGCAAGATTGCCAAGGCCGAGGCGGCAATCGACTGGCGGCTCGACGCCGACGCGATCGAGCGCCGAATGCGGGCCTTCGATCCGTTCCCCGGCGCGATCTTCCGGCTCGATGGCGACGTCATGAAGGCCTGGCGCGGCGTGGTGCGGCCGGCCGCTCCGTCGGCGGCGCCGGGCGAAATCGTCTCCACGGTCCCGCAGGCGCTGGTGGTGGCCTGCGGCGTCGGCAGCCTGGAACTCACCGAACTGCAGCGCCCCGGCGGTCGGCGCCAGGCCGCTGAGCTGTGCTTTCCGCGTGGCGGCCCTCCGCTCGGCACCCGGCTGCCGCTGCCGATGGATTGAACTGCGCGGCTCCGACCGCATCTACCGCCGCGTCTGCCACCAACAAATCGGGACATCCATGTTCAACCTGATGAAGACCGCCATCCTGATGGCGGCCATTACCGCGCTGTTCATGCTGCTCGGCCAGATGCTGGGTGGCCAGAGCGGCATGATGCTGGCGCTGGTCATTGCCCTGGCGATGAACTTCTTCAGCTACTGGTTCAGCGACAAGATCGTGCTGCGCATGTACAAGGCGCGCGAGGTCGACGACAGCTCGGCGCCACAGTTCGTCGGCATGGTGCGCGAACTGGCCACCAAGGCAGGGCTGCCGATGCCGCGCGTCTACCTGATCGACGAGGAAGCGCCCAATGCGTTTGCAACCGGTCGCAACCCGTCGCATGCAGCCGTGGCGGCCACCACCGGCATCATCCGCGCGCTCAACGAGCGTGAGCTGCGCGGCGTGATGGCCCATGAGCTGGCCCACGTGAAGCACCGCGACATTCTGATCTCCACCGTCAGCGCCACGATGGCCGGTGCCATCGGCATGCTGGCCAATTTCGCGATGTTCTTCGGCGGGCGCGGCGGCGACGGCCGCCCGTCCAACCCGATCGCCGGCATCCTGGTGGCCATCCTGGCCCCGCTGGCAGCCAGCCTGATCCAGATGGCGATCAGCCGGGCGCGTGAATTCGAAGCCGACCGCGGCGGCGCGGTCATCTCGGGCGATCCGCAGGCGCTGGCCTCGGCATTGCAGAAGATCCACCGCTACGCACAGGCCATCCCGATGCAGGCCGCCGAACGCCACCCCGAGACGGCGCAAATGATGATCATGAATCCGCTGTCCGGTGGCGGTCTGCGTGGCCTCTTCTCCACGCACCCGTCGACCGAAGAGCGGGTCGAGCGCCTGCTGTCGATGGCAGCGGGCCGCTAGGCCGGCGTATTTGCGCCTCAAGTCGGTCACCGGCACGGCCGATATGCAGGGACGTTGTGCATCCCCAGGTGGTGCGTCCCATGCGTTTCACGCCGACTGCTGTTCTCGTGGTGCTGTCCGGGCTGAGCCTGTCGGGCTGCAATCCCTTTGGCGGCGAATCGGCCGAGGCCGTGTCCGCCCGCCGCGAAGCCGACGGCAAGGCGGTCGGCGGCGCCTGCCGGCATGCCGGCCGTGCGATCGAGGACTGCTACTCGCTGAATCGGCGCGCCGACAAGGCGGCCGTCTATGCCGGCTGGCGCGAGATGAACGACTACATGCGGGAGAACAAGCTCGAGCCGGTGGCGCCGCAACTGAACAACGAGACGGCGGTCGCCCACTCGGGCGATGCGGCCGAGGGCAAGAAGTCGGGCAAGGCGTCCGACAAAGCCGCCGCCGACAAGCCGGCCGAAAAGCCCAAGGCGAAAGCCAAGGACGGCGACGGCGAGGCAGCCAAGAAGCACGACTCCTGATCGCGCGGGCGGGCGGCCGGCGCCTGGGCCCGCCGGGCGCCATAGGACAATCGATGCATGGTGAATCCCGACGCCCGCCCGGGCTCGCTCTGGCAGCACCCTGAGTTCCGCCGCGGCGCGCGCGAGATGGTCGGCATTGCGCTGGGCATCTCCGCATGGGGTCTGGTGGCGGGCGTGGCGATGGTCAAGAGCGGCCTGGGCGTCACGCTGTCGGTGGTGATGTCGCTGGTGGTGTTCTCCGGCACATCGCAGCTCGCCTCGTTGCCGCTGATCATCAGCGGTGCGCCAATGTGGGTCGTGTGGGCGACGGCGTTGTGCGTGAACCTGCGCTTCGTGGTCTTCAGCCTGCATTGGCGGCCCTTCTGGGTGCACCTGCCACTGCGCCGGCGCGTCCTCGTTGCCTACTTTTGTGCCGACCTGAACTACGTGACCTTTCTGCGCCGGTTTCGCGAACCGCGGCCGGCGCCCGAGCAGTGGCCTTACTTCTGGGGCGGGATGGCGGTGAACTGGGGTTCGTGGCAAACCTCGTCGCTGCTGGGCATCGCGCTCGCGCATCAGTTGCCGGTCGAGTGGGGCCTCGGCTTCGCCGGCACGATGGCGCTGCTGGCGATGACATACACCCTCGTGTCAGACCGCGCGACCTGGCTCGCTGCGGCCGTGGCGGCCTGCGCTGCCGTGGCCGCCTATGCGCTGCCGCTGCGCCTGAACATCGTGGTCGCCATCGCCGCCGCGGTGGCGATGGGCGTGGTGATCGACCACGTACGACCCCGCCTCAAGGCAGCGCCGAAGGAGGCGGCGTGAGCACCATCGAAATCCTGATCGCGATCGCCGGCATGGCCGGGATCACGTTGCTGACGCGAGGCTTCTTCTTTCTGCAGCGCGCCGAACTGCCGGTGCCAGGCTGGCTGATCGAAGGCCTGCGCTACGCACCGCTGGCCGCGCTGGTGGCCGTGGTGGCGCCGGAAGTTGTCATGACGCAAGGCGCGCTCGTCAGCACGTGGAAAGATGCGCGCCTGTATGGCGCTGCGGCCGGCTCGGCCTGGTTCTTCTGGCGCCGCGACATGTTCGGCACCATCGTCGCCGGCACGGGCACCATGGTGGCCTTGCGTCTCGGCCTCGGCTGGTGAAGGCCACGTCGACCGCCATGAACTCTCCCCTTCTCCCCTTCTCCCTTTCACCACGACATCATGAAGATCCTCCGCCTGCAAGACCTCATCGACCAGGGCCGCGTGCGCGGCCAGCGTGTGTTCATCCGTGCCGACCTCAACGTACCGCAGGACGACACCGGCCGCATCACCGAGGACACCCGCATCCGCGCCTCGCTGCCGTGCATCCGCATGGCGCTCGATGCCGGCGCCGCGGTGATGGTGACCTCGCATCTCGGCCGGCCCACCGAAGGCGAGCTCAAGCCCGCGGACTCGCTGGCGCCGGTGGCGGCACGCCTGGCCGAGCTGCTCGGCCGCGCGGTGCCGCTGCGCGCCAATTGGGTCGACGGCGTCGACGTCAAGCCGGGCGAACTGGTACTGCTGGAGAACTGCCGCGTCAACAAGGGCGAGAAGAAGAATAGCGAGGAGCTGGCGCGCAAGATGGCCGCACTGTGCGACATCTTCGTGCACGACGCATTCGGCACGGCGCACCGTGCCGAGGCCAGCACCTACGGCATCGCGCAGTTCGCCAAGGTGGCCTGTGCCGGCCCGCTGCTGGCCGCCGAGATCGACGCCATTTCGAAGGCGCTGGCCAATCCCAGGCGGCCGCTGGTGGCCATCGTGGCCGGCAGCAAGGTGAGCACCAAGCTGACCATCCTGCAGAGCCTGGCGAAGAACGTCGACGGGCTGATCGTCGGCGGCGGCATTGCCAATACGTTCATGCTGGCGGCGGGCCTGCCGATCGGCAAGAGCCTGGCCGAGCCGGCGCTCGTCGACCAGGCCAAGGCGGTGATCGCCGCGATGAAGGCGCGCGGCGCCGACGTGCCGATTCCGCAGGACGTGGTGGTAGCGCAGGAGTTCAAGGCCGACGCGCGTGCCACCGTGAAGGCCGCAGCCGAGGTGGCGGCCGACGACCTGATCCTCGACATCGGCCCGAAGACGGCGGCGCAGCTGGCCGCGCAGCTCAAGGCGGCTGGCACCATCGTCTGGAACGGACCCGTCGGTGTGTTCGAGTTCGACGCCTTTGCCAAGGGCACGGAGACGATCGCCCGCGCGGTGGCTGCGAGCCCGGCCTTCAGCATCGCCGGCGGCGGCGACACGCTGGCCGCGATCGCCAAGTACGGCATCGACAAGGACGTCGGCTACATCTCCACCGGCGGCGGCGCCTTCCTCGAGGTGCTGGAGGGCAAGACGCTGCCCGCATTCGAGATCCTCGAGCGGCGCGCTGCCGGCTGACCCCTCGTGGCGGGGCACGCCGGGCCGATTGCCTCGGCCCGGTGAAAACTGCTTTGGTTTGCACGATTCCCGCGCTGCCCAAAGCGGCGTACCCTGGGCCTGCCCGAACGTCGAGACCAGACGATACCCACAGGAGACAAGCCCATGAAGCTCGAACTGAGCGCTGCCGAGACCGCGCTGCGCGAAGCGGCGCTGGAGTACCACCGCTCGCCCACCCGCGGCAAGATCTCGATCACGCCGACCAAGCCGCTGAGCAACCAACGCGACCTGTCGTTGGCCTACTCGCCCGGCGTGGCCTACGCCTGCCTGGCCATCGAGGCCGATCCGACACTGGCCGCCGAGTACACCTCGCGCGCCAACCTCGTCGGCGTGGTGACCAACGGCACGGCGGTGCTGGGCCTCGGCGACATCGGCCCGCTGGCCGGCAAGCCGGTGATGGAAGGCAAGGGTTGCCTGTTCAAGAAGTTCGCCGGTATCGACGTTTTCGACATCGAGCTGGCGCAGAAGGACCCGGACAAGCTGGTCGAGATCGTCGCGGCGCTCGAGCCCACGCTCGGCGGCGTGAACCTCGAGGACATCAAGGCGCCCGAGTGCTTCGTCATCGAGCAGAAGTTGCGTGCGCGCATGAAGATCCCGGTCTTTCACGACGACCAGCACGGCACCGCGATCGTCGCCGCGGCGGCCATCCTCAACGGCTTGAAGCTGGTGCGCAAGCCGATCGGCGAGGTCAAGCTCGTGTGCTCGGGCGCCGGCGCCGCGGCGCTGGCCTGCCTGGACCTGATCGTCAGCCTGGGCATGAAGCGCGAGCACATCTGGGTCACCGACGCCAAAGGCGTGGTCTACGTCGGCCGCAAGGAGGAGATGGACGATCGCAAGGCGCTGTACGCCCAGGAGACACGATCACGCTCGCTGGCCGAGCTGATGCCCGGGGCCGACATCTTTCTCGGCCTGTCGGCCGGCGGCGTGCTGAAGCCCGAGTGGGTGAAGGAGATGGCGCGCGACCCGCTGATCTTCGCGATGGCCAACCCGCTGCCCGAGGTGATGCCCGAGCAGGCGCTCGCGGTGCGGCCCGACGCGGTGATCGGCACCGGACGCTCGGACTATCCGAACCAGATCAACAACGTGTTGTGCTTCCCGTTCATCTTTCGTGGCGCGCTCGACGTCGGCGCGACGACGATCAACGAGCCGATGAAGATCGCCGCCGTGCACGCGCTGGCCGCGCTGGCGCATGCCGAGATTCCCGAGGCGGTGGCCGCGGCCTACGGGGCGCAGAGCCTGCGCTTCGGGCGTGAGTACCTGATCCCCAAGCCGTTCGATCCGCGCCTCATCGTCGCGGTGGCGCCGGCGGTGGCGCGCGCCGCGATGGACAGCGGCGTGGCCACGCGTCGCATCGCCGACTTCGACGCCTATTGCGCCACGCTGAGCCACTTTGTCTACCACTCGGGCTCGGTGATGCAGCCGGTGTTCAGCGCCGCCCAGCGCGAGCCCAAGCGCGTGGTCTACGCCGAGGGCGAGGACGAGCGCGTGCTGCGCGCGGTGCAGGTGGTGGTCGACGAGGGTCTCGCGCGACCGATCCTGCTCGGCCGCGAGTCGGCCATCCGCCAGCGCATCGCCGGCTTCGGCTTGCGGCTGGAGCCGGGGCACGACGTCACCGTGGTCGACCCCGATGTCGACGAGCGCATGGCGGCCATCGCCAACGGCTACTACGAGCGCCTGCGGCGCCGCGGCGCCACGCCGGCGGCGGCGCAGCAGGCGGTGCGCGGCAACCCCACCGCATTGGCCGCGATGCTGGTGCGGCGCGGCGACGCCGATGCGCTGATCTGCGGCGTCAACGGCGGCTTCCGGTCGCACCTGAGCATGCTGGTCGACCTGATCGGCCGCCGCGAGGGGGTGGAGACGGTGGCGGCGATGAACATGCTGATGCTGCCCGAGCGCACGCTGTTCGTCTGCGACACCTATGTCAACGTAGACCCGAGCCCGGCCCAGCTGACCGAGATGACGATCCTGGCCGCTGACGAGGTGCGCCGCTTCGGCATCACGCCGCACGTGGCGATGGTGTCGCACTCCAATTTCGGCAGCGACGACACGCCGAGCGCGCGCAAGATGCGCCACGCGCTGGAGCTGGTCCGCTCGCTGAAGCCGCCCTTCGAGATCGAAGGCGAGATGCACGGCGACGCCGCGTTGTCGAAGGCCACGCTCGACCGCGTCTTTCCCGAGGCCGAGCTCAGCCGCGAGGCCAACCTGCTGATCATGCCCACGCTGGACGCGGCGCACATCACCTTCAATGTGCTGAAGGCCGCCGCCGGCCACGGCATCACCGTCGGCCCCATCCTGCTCGGCATGGCCGCGCCGGTGCACGTGCTGAACGCCAATGCCAGCGTGCGCCGCATCGTCAACATGTCGGCGCTGGCCTCGGTCGACGTGGCTTCGGCCTGGGCCAGCCGCACGGCCACGTCGATGCTGTCGCGCATCCAGGCCAGCTGAGGCGGGCACCGTCGTCCGGCCAGACGGCTAGAACGCCACGTAGCGGTCCGCGCGGTGGTTCACCGCCAGCGCCACGTTCATCGCGGCGGCGGCCAGCACCGACAGCGCCAGCCGCTGCGCGTCGACCCACGGCGTGCTGGCCAGCAGGATGCACAGGTCGAGCGCCAGCTGCGTGTAGCCGGCGCGCCAGCCCAGGCGCTCCTGCAGCCACAACACCAGCACGTTCAGGCCGCCCAGGCTGGCGCGGTGGCGAAAGAGGATCAGGAAGCCGGCGCCCGCGAGCAAGCCGCCGGCCAGCGCGGCGAACACCGGCTCGATGTGGCCGATCGTCAGCCAGCGCGGCAGCGCCTCGGACAGCACCGACAGCAGCGCCACCGCGGCGAATGTCTTCAGCGTGAAGCGTCGCCCCATGCGGCGCCAGGCCAGCCAGTAGAACGGCAGGTTCACCACGAAGAACAAGGCGCCGAAGCGCCAGCCGATCGCGTAGTGCGCCACCAGCGCGATGCCGGCGGTGCCGCCGGTCACCAGCCCCGCCTGGCGAAACAGCAGCAGCGCCAGCGCGACGAACAGCGTGCCCGTGATCACCGCCTGTGCATCGTCGAACAGGCTGTGGCGCGGCACGGCCTCGGCGGCTGCATTCGACGAGGGCAGTGCGGTGCTCATCCGCTCGACTCGCCGATGATCATCTTGATGATGCCCTTGGCCACGAAGCCGAGCAGGCCGAAGCCGAGCGCGAGAAACAGCACGAAGGTGCCGAAGCGCCCCGCTTTCGACTCGCGCGCCAGCTGCCAGATGATGAACGCCATGTAGGCCATGAACGCGCCCACGCCGAACGTGAGCCCGAAGTTGGCGATCTGCTCCTCGGTGAAGCCGAACATCGCGTGTCAGCTCTTTCGGACCGCTAGTCGAGCGCGTCGAGCGACGAATCGCTCACCAGGTCGCGATAGGCGTGCCAGCTCGCATGCGCGAGCCACGGCACCACGATCATCAGGCCGAAGCCGGTGAGCATGCCCAGCCCGGCCAGCGCGATCAGCAGCGCGGCCCACAGCGCCAGCGGCGCCGGGTTGGCCAGCACGCAGCGCCAGCTCGTCAACACCGCGCCCAGC
This sequence comes from uncultured Burkholderiales bacterium, assembly GCA_937871935.1. Taxonomy (GTDB): domain Bacteria; phylum Pseudomonadota; class Gammaproteobacteria; order Burkholderiales; family Burkholderiaceae_C; genus JAEUPI01. The sequence continues at coordinate 1,814 of CALMQI010000419.1, read as the reverse complement.
ACGCCGATCGAGCGATCGAGCAGCAGCGGGATCGACACCACGCTGGACGCATACACCGGCGCGGCCATCGCGCCGCCAAGTGCGAGCCAGGCTTCGAACAGCCACGAGCGCTGGCTCAGCATCACGTGGCGCACGAAGTCCACCGGGTCACGCACGGCACCATCGGCCAGGCTCGTGATCAGCCCGGCCGAGGTCAGCACCCAGCCGGTGCCGGCCGCCGACAGCAGCAGGCCGAACAGCACGAGCCGGTGGTCGGTGGGGATCCAGGTGCGCAGGGCCACGGCCATCGTGGCGGGCTCCTGGCGCTCGAGCGCGCGCGACACGGCGTACAGGCCCGTCGCCGCGATCGGTGCCATCAGCAGAAAGCCGCTGAACGCGCCGGCGAGCAGCCAGAAGCGATCGTGCGCCACGGCCAGCAGCACACCGCCGAACATGGTGAGCACAAAGCCGTGCAGCAGGCCCGGCCCCGGCCGGCGCACGAAGTCGTGCCAGCCCCGCGCCAGCCAGCGCAGCGGGTCGCCCAGCGTGACCTCGCGCACCGCGTGGTGCTGCGATTCGTTCAGTGCGGCGCTGTCGGGCATGGCTGCGCATCTTCGCCGCGTGAGCTGACACCGGCCTTGACAGGCATCAAGCCTGCGGGCGCCCGGGGCGCCGCGCAGCGGCCTCGCGTCTCAACCCGCGGTGAGTGCATGCGCCGCGCTGCGCAGCGCCGCCGGGCCGCCGTCGGCCAGGTCGATCACCGGCGCGTCGGCCAGGCCGGCGAAGTGGCTCTTCATCGAGCGTTCGTACAGCGGGTCGTAGTGCTCCTGCATCAGCAGCACGAACAGCTCGGCCCATTGCCCGGCGCGCGCCATGGCCTGCCAGTGCTGCACGCGCTCGCGGCCGCGCAGGTCGATCAGCGCGTCGAGCAGCTTGCAGAAACCCTCGACGTCCTGCGCGAAGAAGCCGTACTCGTCGAGCAGCAACTGCGTGCGCGCCGCATCGCTCATCTGCACGCGCAGGCACTGGCCGTGCTCGCGCATGCGCCGCACCAGCGCGTCGGGCAACTGCAGCGAGCCGACCTTCTTGCTCTCGCTTTCCACGAACACCGGGCGCGCTGGGTCGAAGCGCTGCAAGGCCTGCCACAGCGCGGTGTCGAACGCCTTCTGCGACGGTTGCGGCTGGCCCGGCAGACCGCCCAGCACCGAGCCGCGATGGCAGGCCAGCGCCTCGAGATCCAGCACCTGCGCGCCGGTATCGATCAACGCCTGCAACAGCCGCGTCTTGCCGCTGCCGGTGCGGCCGGCGAGCACGCGGTAGTGAAATCGGTTCGGCAGCTCGGCCAGCTCGGCCCGCACGCGTGCGCGAAAGCCCTTGTAGCCCCCTTGCAGCTGCGCCGTGCGAAACCCGATCTGCGCCAGAAACCACGCCATCGCACCCGAGCGCTGGCCGCCGCGCCAGCAGTACACCAGCGGCTGCCACTCGCGCGGCAGGCCCTGCACGTGCTGCTCGACGGCGCTGGCGATGTTGCGCGCCACCAGCGCAGCGCCGACCTGGCGCGCGGCCATCGGCGAGGTCTGCACATACAGCGTGCCCACGCGCGCGCGCTCCTCGTCGTTGAGCACCGGCCAGTTCACCGCACCGGGCAGATGGTCCTCGGCAAACTCGGCGGGCGAACGCACGTCGATCACCGCATCGAATCGGTCGAGCGCCGGCACGGCCTCGGCAGTGGATAGGAGCTTCGGTGTCATGGTCAGTTACCGCTGTGCGCGCTTACGCGTGACCGAGCGAGCAAGGCCGCGGGCGGGCATGCCCTGGCGCTCAACCGCCGGCGT
>CALMQI010000418.1 GCA_937871935.1 uncultured Burkholderiales bacterium | reverse complement strand
ATACCCAATGGCTTCCTGACCGGCGGCGATATCTCGCCCGACGGCATGCGGCTCGTCATCTGCGATTACACCCAGGCGTACGAATATTCGCTGCCAAAAGGTGAAGCGGATTTCGCTAAAATCTGGAAACAGATTGCCGAAACCATCGACCTCGGCAAACGAAAAGGCGGCGAGTCCATCTGCTACACCGCCGACGGAAAATCCATCTTCGCTACCAGCGAAGGTAAAAATTCGCCGATTATCGAAGTAGTCCGAAGAAAGTAACCACGAAAAGACACGAAAAAGCACGAAAACTGAATCCTCATTTTCGTGCTTTTTTCGTGTTATTTTGTGGTTACTCTTCCTAGCCCGAGGCCGGAGTCATTCCGATCCCCGGCGAGCCCGCGAGCAGAGCCATGATCGATACTCCCGGCCTTTACTGGTGCTGCGGCAGCGATAGTTGGAAACAATGCGAACCACGCGACAATTACTGCGGAACCACGGCCCTCCTAAGAGCCGCGACGGCCACGTTGTCGAACACGCTCATGTCGGTGAACAGGGCGCCGAACTGGAACAGCATGCCCAGCCGCCGTCGTAGCCGGTACAGCTGCTCCTTGTCGTGCGCGTTGACCACCTCACCATCGAACAGAACGCGCCCGGAGTTGGCCGGATGAACGCCGCCGATCAGCCGCAGCAGCGTTGTCTTGCCGCAGCCCGAACCGCCGAGGATCGCCGTGACCTTGCCGCGCTGAAACGTCAGGCTGACGTCGTTGAGGATCGTCCGGCTCGCGTCGTAGCCGAACGTCACGCGTTCGATCTCGATCAGGGTGTCGGAATTCAAGAGCGCCTGAGGCCGCTGCGACGCGACGGTTGTTGGGGTTATGGGTCGGCGCCGGCAGTCCGGCGGAGCGCCGCAAGCATAAGGGATACCCCGATGCCCGCGCTTTTGCAGGATGTAGTCTGTGGCTTCCGGCGCAACACCGCCTCGCGCGCCGGTCGCACCCGCGTTTCAGCGTGGTAGTGCGCTGCTTCCCATGAGGAACCGGTCGATCGCGTGCGCGGCCTGTCGCCCCTCGCGAATCGCCCACACCACGAGCGACTGCCCGCGTCGCATGTCACCGGCTGCGAAGACCTTGGACGACGACGTCGCGTAGCCGGTGGCGGCGTCGGTGCCGGCCTTGGCATTGCCGCGCGCGTCACGCTCCACACGAAAGGCCTCCAGCACCGTCGGCTCGGGATTAACGAAGCCCATCGCCAGCAGCACGAGGTCGGCGGGCAGTTCGCGCTCGGATCCCGGCACCTCCGCCACCTTGCCGTCCTTCCACTCGACGTGCACCGTCCTCACCGCCTTGACCTTGCCCTTCTCGCCGAGAAAGGCCTTGGTGGCGATCGCGAACTCACGCTGGCAGCCCTCTTCGTGGCTGGAACTGGTGCGCAGCTTGATCGGCCAGTAGGGCCAGACCAGCGGCTTGTTCTCCTGCTCCGGCGGCATCGGCAGCAGCTCGAACTGCGTCACGCTGGCGGCGCCGTGGCGATTGCTGGTGCCCACACAGTCGCTGCCGGTATCGCCGCCGCCGATGACGATCACGTGCTTGCCGGTGGCCGAGATTTGGCCCTTGACCTTGTCGCCGGCCACGACCTTGTTCTGCTGCGGCAGGAACTCCATGGCGAAGTGCACGCCATCGAGGTCGCGCCCCGATACCGGCAGATCACGACTGACCTCCGAGCCGCCTGCGAGCAGCACCGCGTCGAACTGCGCGAGCAGGTCATCGGCCTTGACGGTTTCCTGGGCCCAGCTGGTGATGCGGCTGCCCTTGGCGAGCCCGGCCACCAGCACGCCGGTGCGAAAGCTCACGCCTTCATCCTGCATCTGCCGCACGCGGCGATCGATGTGCGACTTCTCCATCTTGAAGTCCGGAATGCCGTAGCGCAGCAGGCCGCCGACGCGATCGTTCTTCTCGAACACCGTCACGGCATGGCCGGCACGCGCCAGCTGCTGCGCGGCGGCGAGCCCCGCCGGACCGGAACCGATCACGGCCACGGTCTTGCCGGTACGGGCCGCGGGCGGCTGGGGCACGACCCAGCCCTCGGCCCAGGCGCGGTCGATGATCGCATGCTCGATCGACTTGATGCCGACGGGGTCGTCGTTGACGTTGAGCGTGCACGCGGCCTCGCATGGCGCCGGGCAGACACGACCGGTGAACTCCGGAAAGTTGTTGGTCGAGTGCAGCACGTCGACGGCGCAGCGCCAGTCGTCGCGGTATACGAGGTCGTTGAAATCCGGAATGATGTTGTTGACCGGGCAGCCGCTATTGCAGAACGGCGTGCCGCAATCCATGCAGCGCGCACCCTGCACGCGGGTCTGCTCGGCGGTCAGGCCGATGACGAACTCTTTCCAGTTCTTGACCCGTTGCGTGACCGGCTCGTAACCCTCTTCGAGACGGTCGTGTTCGAGGAATCCTGTGACCTTGCCCATGCTCTCGTACCGTCTGTTCGTTCGATGCGCTCGTTCAATGAACGCGCTGACTTCTCTGCAATTCAGCTGCCGACTCGCAGGCTACTTGGCCGGCACCACGCGCTCCTTCGCGCCGGTTCCCTTGGCCTTGGCGATCGTGGCGTCCGCGTCGGCAGCCGCCTTGCGCTCGCCGAGCGCCCGCTTGTACTCGTGCGGGAACACCTTGACGAAACGCGCGCGCGCCTCGGCCCAGCTATCGAGGATCTCGCGCGCCCGCAGGCTGCCGGTCCAGCGATAGTGGTCTTCGATCAGGCGGCGTAGCTGCGACTCGTCGGCCAGGCCGTTGTGCCAGGTCGCAGACTCGGACAGCTGCTTCTGCTCGTCGGCCGGCAGTACCTTGTCGAGCGCGACCATCGACGTGTTGCAGCGCTTGGCGAACTGCGTTTCCGGGTCGTAGACATAGGCCACACCGCCCGACATGCCGGCGGCAAAGTTGCGCCCGGTGGTCCCGAGCACGACGACCGTACCACCGGTCATGTACTCGCAGCCATGATCGCCGGTGCCCTCGACCACCGCATTGGCCCCCGACAACCGCACGCCGAAACGCTCGCCGGCTACGCCGCGGAAGAAGGCCTCGCCGCTGGTGGCACCGTAGAGCACCGTATTGCCGACGATGATGTTCTTCGTTGCGTCACCGCGAAAATCGATGCTCGGACGCACCGCGACACGACCTCCCGACAGCCCCTTGCCAGTGTAGTCGTTGGCGTCACCGATCAAGTACAGCGTGATGCCCTTCGCGAGGAACGCGCCGAAGCTCTGGCCCCCCGTGCCCTCCATCTGGATGAAGATGGTCTGGTCGGGCAGGCCCTCGGGCCGATGGCGGATCAACTCGCCCGACAGCATGGCGCCAACGCTGCGGTTGCCGTTGCGCGCGGTCTCGAGCAACTGCACCTTCTCGCCCCGCTCGATCGCCGGACGGCACTTCTCGATCAGCTTGACGTCGAGCGCTCGGTCGAGTCCGTGGTCCTGCGCCTCGACGTGCTGGCGAGGCACGCCGAGCGGCACGGGCGGCCGAAGGAGGACGCGCGAGAAGTCGAGCCCCTTCGCCTTCCAGTGCTCGACGCTCTTGCGGGTGTCGAGCAGATCTGCTCGGCCGATCAGGTCCTCGAACTTGCGGATGCCGAGCTGCGCCATGATCTGGCGCGCCTCCTCGGCGACGAAGAAGAAGTAGTTGACGACATGCTCGGGCCGCCCCGCGAACTTGCGGCGCAGCACCGGGTCCTGCGTGGCCACCCCCACCGGGCAGGTATTGAGGTGGCACTTGCGCATCATGATGCAGCCCTCGGCGACCAGCGGCGCCGTCGCGAAGCCGAACTCGTCGGCGCCGAGCAGGGCGCCGATCACCACGTCGCGGCCGGTCTTCATCTGGCCGTCGGCCTGCACGCGGATGCGTCCGCGCAGCCGGTTCAGCACCAGCGTCTGCTGCGTCTCGGCCAGGCCCAGCTCCCACGGCGTACCGGCGTGCTTGATCGACGACCAGGGCGAGGCACCTGTGCCACCGTCGTGCCCGGCGATCACCACGTGGTCGGCCTTGCACTTGGCCACGCCGGCGGCCACCGTGCCGACGCCAACCTCCGACACCAGTTTCACGCTGACGCTGGCGCTGGGATTGGCGTTCTTCAGATCGTGAATCAGCTGGGCGAGGTCCTCGATCGAGTAGATGTCGTGGTGCGGCGGCGGCGAGATCAGGCCGACGCCGGGCACCGAGTAGCGCAGGAATCCGATGTACTCGCTGACCTTGCCACCGGGCAGTTGCCCCCCTTCGCCGGGCTTGGCACCTTGGGCCATCTTGATCTGCAGCTGATCAGCCGACGCCAAGTACTCGGCCGTGACGCCGAAGCGGCCCGAGGCCACCTGCTTGATCTTGCTGCGCAGGCTGTCCCCCGCGTTGAGCGCATAGTCGCTCTCGATGACCTTGGCGCCGACCACTTCGGACAGCATGGTGCCCGCCTGGATGGGAATGCCGCGCAGTTCATTGCGGTAGCGCGCGGGGTCCTCGCCGCCTTCGCCGGTGTTGCTCTTGCCGCCGATGCGGTTCATCGCCACCGCCAGCGTGGTGTGCGCTTCGGTGGAGATCGAGCCCAGCGACATGGCGCCGGTGGCAAACCGCTTGACGATCTCGGCCGCCGGTTCGACCTCGTCGACAGGACAAGCCTTGCTCGGGTCGACCTTGAACTCGAACAAGCCGCGCAACGTCATGTGGCGGCGCGACTGGTCGTTGATGATCTGCGCGAACTCTCGATAAGTGTCGAAGCGCCCGGACCGCGCGCTGTGCTGCAGCTTGGCGATTGCGTCGGGCGTCCACATGTGCTCCTCGCCGCGCGTGCGCCAGGCGTACTCGCCCCCCGCGTCGAGCATGGTTTGCAGCACCGGATCGGTGCCGAACGCGGCACGGTGCATGCGAAGCGCCTCCTCGGCGACCTCGAACACGCCGATGCCTTCGACCTGCGAGGCGGTGCCGCGGAAGTACTTGTCGACGAAGGGCTTCTGCAGCCCGATGGCCTCGAAAAGCTGGGCCCCGCAGTAGCTCATGTACGTGCTGACACCCATCTTGGACATGATCTTCGACAGTCCCTTGCCGACGGCCTTGATGTAGTTGGCGCAGGCCTTCTCGGCGCCGATGTCACCTGGCAGCGTGGCGTGCACGGCGCACAGCGTCTCGAGCGCGAGATAGGGGTGCACGGCTTCGGCGCCGTAACCTGCCAGCACCCCGAAGTGATGGACCTCGCGCGCAGAACCGGTCTCGACGACGAGGCCCGCCGTCGTGCGCAGCCCTTCGCGGACCAGATGATGGTGAACGGCCGACAAAGCCAGCAAGGCCGGGATCGCCACCTGTTCGCGATGGACCTTGCGGTCGGTGATGATCAGGATGTTGTGTCCGGTGCGGATGGCATCGACCGACTCCGCGCACAGCGACGCCAGCTTGGCCTCGATGCCCTCGCGCCCCCAGGCCAGCGGATAGGTGATGTCGAGTTCGTAGCTGCGGAACTTGCCCGACGTGTGCTGCTCCACGCCGCGCAGGCGCGCCATGTCGTCGAAGTCGAGGATCGGTTGGGTCACCTCGAGCCGCATCGGTGGGTTGACTGCGTTGATGTCGAGCAGATTCGGTTTTGGCCCGATGAAGCTGTCGAGCGACATGACGATCGACTCGCGGATCGGGTCGATCGGTGGGTTGGTCACCTGGGCGAAGAGCTGCTTGAAGTAGTTGTACAGCGGCTTGTTCTTGTCTGACAGCACAGCGAGCGGCGAGTCGTTGCCCATCGAGCCGATCGCTTCTTCGCCCTGCGCGGCCATCGGCGCGAGCAGGAACTTGAGGTCCTCCTGCGTATAGCCGAAGGCCTGCTGGCGGTCGAGCAGCGACTCGCGGGGCGCCTCGCTCGGTTCCTGCAGTGGCAGCGAGTCGAGGCGCACGCGTACCGTCTCGATCCACTGCCGATAGGGCTTCGCGAAGGCGAGCTGGTGTTTGAGCTCGTCGTCGTCGACGATGCGGCCCTGCTCGAGATCGATCAGGAACATCTTGCCCGGCTGCAGGCGCCACTTACGCACGATGCGGCTTTCGGGAATGGGCAGCACACCCGATTCGGAGGCCATGACGACCATGTCGTCGTCGGTGACGCAGTAGCGAGCCGGCCGCAGGCCGTTGCGGTCGAGCGTGGCACCGATCTGCTTGCCGTCGGTGAAGACCATCGCGGCCGGCCCGTCCCAGGGCTCGAGCATCGCGGCGTGATACTCGTAGAACGCGCGCCGGCGCGGATCCATCAGCTCGTGCTGCTCCCAGGCCTCGGGGATCATCATCATCGCGGCATGCGCCAGCGGGTAGCCGGCCATCACCAGCAACTCGAGCGTGTTGTCGAACGTGGCGGTGTCGCTCTGGCCCTCGAAGCTGATCGGATAGAGCTTCTTCAGGTCGTCGCCCAGCACGGGCGACTTCATGACACCTTCGCGCGCGCGCATCCAGTTGAAGTTGCCCTTGACGGTATTGATCTCGCCGTTGTGCGCGACCATGCGATACGGGTGCGCCAGCGGCCACTCGGGGAAGGTGTTGGTCGAGAAGCGCTGGTGTACCAGCGCCAGCGCAGACGTGACGCGCGGATCCTGCAGATCCCTGTAGTACCTGCCCACCTGGTCGGCCAGCAGCAGGCCCTTGTAGATCACCGTGCGGCAACTCATGCTCGGTACGTAGTACTCGCGGCTGTGCGTGAGCTTGAGTGCCTGGATCGCACTGGACGCGGTCTTGCGGATCACGTACAGCTTGCGCTCCAGCGCATCGGGCACGATGACGTCAGGCCCGCGGCCGATGAAGATCTGGCGGATCACCGGCTCCTTGGAGCGCACGGCTGGCGACATCGGCATCTCGCGGTCGACCGGCACGTCACGCCAACCGATCAGCATCTGCCCTTCGGCCTTGACGGCGCGGGCGAGTTCCTGCTCGCAGGCAAGCCGCGAGGCGTGCTCTTTGGGCAGAAAGATCATGCCCACGCCGTACTCGCCGGGCGGCGGAAGGGTGATGCCCTGGGACGCCATCTCGGCCCGGTAGTAATCGTCCGGTATCTGAATCAGGATGCCCGCGCCGTCGCCCATCAGCTTGTCGGCGCCCACCGCGCCGCGATGGTCGAGGTTTTCCAGGATCAGCAGGCCCTGCTCGATCAGCTGATGCGAGCGCTGACCCTTGATATGGGCCACGAAGCCCACGCCGCAGGCATCGTGTTCGCGCTGGGGCTGGTACAGGCCGGCTTGCTCGAGTTGGGCGATCTCGTCGCGGCCAGGTGATGTGTGGGCAGATGTCATGGCGCCGTCGTCCAGGCAGTGAGCGCCACAGCCTAATGCACCGCAGCAAAGTCGCCAAGGCCTTTAATTAGGGTCAGACCCGTATTAATCGAGTGCGGGTGCGTTCACTCAATCAAATGGGGTCAGATACTATTGGCTAGTTGCACCAGACGAGGGAGGCCGGCCCCTGCGGCGCGCCACCAAAGGGCGGGAGGTACGCCTTTGAAGCGCAGGGATCTCTGTCGAGGATGCAAGCGCCCACCCACTTTTGACAGCATCCGATATCTGCTTGGCTCGTTCATCCGCCATCGGTTCGGTCACCAGCGTGCCGTAGGTGGCAGCGCGCTCGAACGGGGTGTTGCCCAAGGACCAGTAGGCGGTCGGATCGGTGATGAGCGCATCGATGGATCGAGCAGCATGGTGCCGCGCACTGGACCACTCAAAGTCCCCGGCCCAGGCCACCAGACCCTCTCGAACCGGCGACTGCTCGACAAAGATCAACGCGTCGACGACTGTTGCCTCGCCCGCGACAACCGTGGATCGAAAGCGCCCATCCCAAAGAGTGCCGCTGCGGGCGTGACGCCGATTGAATGCGGTGGCGTAGCGGCGCCCGGTGGCCTGCATCAAGCGACCCAGCCCGTGACTCTCGAAGGGCGTGGCAAGCAGCCATACCCGGTCAGGCAGCAGCGCATAGCCGTGGATGGAGACGCGCTCGCGCACATGCGCCTCCTGCAAGGAATCCAGGAACAGGCGGCGATCCCCGTCGTCGGCGAACACGGGTTGCCGGTTGTGGCCGCTGTGCAGCACCAGATGCACTTCGCCGCCGATGGCTAGCCGGGGCAGCCGTGCCACGCTACTGCTCCGGGCCTGATCGGTCAGACCGACGAACCGCAACGTGATCGAACGCGGCGCACCCGGTCAATCGGTGGTGCTCGCGCAATGCGTACCGATCGGTCATGCCGGCAATGTAGTCGGCGACCGCGCGCTGGGTATCCGCTCGATCCGCATAGTCCGACGGCATCAAACGCGGATCGGTCCGATAGGCAGTGAAGAGTTGGCGAACCACTTCCTTGGCCGCCTCTGTCGTCTGAACGACCTGGGAGTGCCGATAGAGCAATCGATGAAGGAACTTCTTGAGTGTGGTGCTCTCGTGTCGCATGTCAATCGAGAAGGCCACGACCTTCGGACCGGCGCGAACGTCGCTCGATCGATGAACGCTCCAAGCCGCCAGATTTTCTGCCGTGGTCTCGGTCACATCCAGCACCTGAGCTGATAGCAGGCGACGTAGCGCTTCGAACAGGAGGCGTCTGCTTTTCTGGCCCGCAAGCGACGGGTGATCGCGAGTCGCCGCTTCCAAGTAACGGCGCACAAGCGGCACTTCGTGCAGTTGCTCCAGAGTCAGCAAACCGGCCCGCACGCCGTCGTCGATGTCATGCGCGTTGTAGGCAATCTCATCGGCCAGATCGGTCAACTGCGACTCGAGGCTCGGTTGTCTTCCTTCCAGGAATCGGCGTGCGGGGCCGTCTGGTTCGACCGCCTCCAGTGCAACCGCATCACGATGCGAGCAATGCTTGAGGATGCCTTCGCGAGTCTCGAAGCACAGATTGAGGCCATCGAAGTCCGGGTAGCGCTGCTCGAGCAGGTCGACTGTGCGCAGGCTCTGCAGGTTGTGCTCGAAGCCGCCCTGCCCGCGCATGCACTCGTTGAGCGCGTCCTGTCCGGCGTGGCCGAACGGCGCATGTCCGAGGTCATGCGCCAGCGCAATCGCCTCGACCAGATCCTCGTTGAGCGCCAGGCGTCTGGCCATCGACCGACCCAACTGCGCCACCTCGAGCGAATGCGTCAGTCGCGTCCGGAACAGGTCGCCTTCGTGATTGAGGAAGACTTGCGTCTTGTAGACCAGCCGGCGAAACGCCGTGCTGTGGACGACCCGATCCCGGTCCCGCTGAAATTCGTCGCGGCCCGGTGATGGCGCTTCGGCGTGCCTGCGCCCGCGCGATCGGCTGGCGTCGCTGGCATAGTCGGAGAGCACCAATGACACCGTTTCACGCCGTTGCTTTGTGCGGGGAGAGCACCTCGCGCACGAGCGATTCCGGCGCGGCCTGGACAACGGCCACCCCGGGGCCACCGAGCAAGACGAACTGGATCTCGCCTGCCTGCGCCTTCTTGTCCATGCGCATCAGCTGCAGCCACCGCTCCATGCCCAACGCGGGAGCCTCGACCGGTAGTCCACAGCGCGCAACGAGTTGGCGGATCCGGTCGGCGATCGGGGGTTCGATCTGCCCGATGCGCGCGGAGAGATCGGCGGCGAGCACCATGCCACAGCCGACAGCCTCGCCGTGCAGCCACGCCCCGTATCCGAGACCCACCTCGATGGCATGACCAAAGGTGTGGCCGAAGTTGAGAACCGCGCGCAGATCACTCTCTCGCTCGTCCCGGCTCACGACTGCGGCCTTGATCTCGCACGAGCGCCGAATGGCTGTGACCAGCGTTCGCGGGTCGCGCGCGATGAGCGCATCGGCTTGACTCTCCAGCCATTCGAAGAACGACCAGTCCGAGATCGGCCCGTACTTGATCACCTCGGCCAGACCGGAGCGGAACTCCCGTTCGGGCAGCGTGGACAGGTGATCCACATCGCACAGCACGCGCAGGGGCTGATGGAATGCCCCGATCATGTTCTTGCCTAAAGGGTGGTTGATGGCGGTCTTGCCCCCTACCGACGAGTCAACCTGGGCCAACAGCGTCGTCGGAATCTGGACGTATCCGATGCCGCGCATGTAGCAGGCGGATGCAAAGCCGGCCATGTCGCCGATGACACCACCGCCCAGCGCATACACGACGGTTCGACGGTCGCAACCGGCCTGAAGCATCGCATCGAAGATGCGCTGGAGCGTGGGCCAGTCCTTGTGCTGCTCACCGTCGGGCAATGAGACGACATGCAGACGGCGATGCAGCGGTGCGAGTGCGGCTCGCACCTTCTCGAGGTGATACGACGCGACCAGCGGATTGGTGACCACCACGCCGTCGGCTCCGAGGCGCAGGCCGTCCCAGCTCGATGCCTGATCGATCAGCCCACGGCCGATCACCACGTCGTAGCTGCGCTCCCCCAATCGCACCACGACCCGCGACGACTCAACCACGCTGGGCTTCATGGGCGACTAGTGTAGACGCCCCGATCCGCTGGCCCGCACGCAAGCGGCACTGCAGCAGACTGGCTGTTCAAGGCGGCCTGGGCAGCGCGCCAACGGGTGAAGGCACGTGCCCAGGATCGACCAATCCGGCCAGCTCCAGTTGCATGAGGATCGTGCCGACCAGCATCTTCACGGTCGGACGGCCGGTCTCGATTACGAATTGCGCTGCAGACCGATAGAGCGGATCCCGCTCGCGATACAGGTCGCGCAATCGCCGTACTGGATCGGCCACTTGCAGGAGTGGCCTGTGCGTGTCATGGCGCAGCCGGCGAAACAGTTCTTCGGGCGTCGATCGCAGGTAGACCACGTGGGTGCGGGCCGCCAGCAGAATTCGATTCGCCTCCCGCACGACGATTCCACCGCCGGTGGCCAGAACGCGTGTCGGCGCCTCGATCAGTTCGGCCAGCGCAGCCTGCTCGACTTCGCGAAAGGCCGGTTCGCCGTGCTGCTCGAAGTAGCTGCGAATCGAGCAGCCGAGACGTCGCTCGATTTCGACGTCGGTGTCGACAAAGGGCCAATCCAAGCGCCGCGCAAGCTGACGCCCGACCGTGGACTTGCCACTGCCGGGCATGCCAACCAACGTGACGATAGGCACCTGGATCGGCCGGAGTTCCTTGCGCGGGCTTCCTGGTGGTGCCGTTCCGAAGCGCCGCGGGTTGGGTCAGCGCGCGGCCGTACGGTCGGTCACGATCTTGGGTGTCAGGAACACGAGCAGCTCGGTCTTGTTGGCCGTGCGCACCGTGTTCTTGAACAGATATCCCAGCACAGGCACGTCACCCAGCAAGGGCACCTTGTTCACCTCGTCGCGCTCGTTCTGCGTGAAGATGCCGCCAATCACCACCGTGCCGCCGTTCTCGACCAGCACCTGGGTTTTGACGTGCTTGGTGTCGATCGCGAAGCCGGCCGACGTATTGCGGCCGACGCTGTCCTTGTTGACGTCCACGTCCAGGATCACGTTGCCTTCCGGCGTGATCTGCGGGGTGACTTCGAGCTTCAGGTTCGCCTTGCGGAACTGGATCGACGTCGCACCGCTGGAGGTGGCGACCTGGTAAGGCAACTCCTCACCCTGCTCGATCAGCGCCTTCACCTGGTCCGCCGTGATGACGCGCGGACTCGAGATGATCTTGCCCTTGCCGTCGGCCTCCAGCGCAGACAGCTCGAGGTTCAGGAACCGCTGCGACGCAGAGCTGAACAGCGAAAGAGCGAACGACGCTGGAGCTGCGCCGCCCAACGCGCTGGCATTTGCCGGCAGGTTAACGAATTGGGTGTTCGGAATGTAGCTACCGCCGGTGATCGCAGCCTGGCCCGTCGACTCGCCAACACCCAGGTAGTTGCCACCGAAGCCCACACGATTGTTGCCACCAAGGCTGAAACTACCGGCGCCGTTGTCGAGCGCGCCCAGCTTGGCACCCAGTGCACGCCCGAACTTGTCGTCGGCCTCGACGATGCGAGCCTCGATCAGCACCTGTCTGACAGGAATGTCGATCTTCGAGATCAACGCCTGGATCTCCTCCAGCTTCGAAGGAATATCGGTGACGAACAGCTGATTCGTACGCGACTCGCTGATGACGCTGCCGCGCGGAGACAGGATGCGCGACGCGGCACCGCCGCTGGAGCCTTGAGAGGTTCCTGTTAGGCCCTTGGCCACTTCTTCGGACTTTGTGTAGTTCAGCTGGAACGACTGCGTGCGCACCGGCTCGAGATCGGTGATCTTCTTGCGCGACTCCAACTCCAGCTGCTCCTTGGCGGCCAGCTCATCCTTGGGCGCGATCCAGAGCACGTTGCCCGACTTGCGCACGCCGAGGCCCTTGCTCTGCATGATGATGTCGAGCGCCTGGTCCCACGGCACGTCCTTCAATCGAAGGGTCACGCTGCCCGTCACGGTATCGCTGGTCACCACATTGAAGTTGGTGAAGTCGGCGATCACCTGCAGCAGCGCGCGCACCTCGATGTTCTGGAAGTTCAACGACAGCTTCTCGCCGGAGTAGCCCGGACCTTGGGTCAGCTTGTTCGGGTCGATCTTCATCGGCCGGACTTCGAGCACGAACTGGTTGTCAGTCTGGTACGCGCTGTGTTCCCAGGAGCCACGCGGCTCCACCACCAATCGAACACGATCACCGGTCTGGAACGCGGCAACCGACTGCACGGGGGTGCCGAAGTCGGTCACATCCAGGCGCCGACGCAGTGCATCCGGCAAGGTCGAGCGCAGGAACTCGACGATCAGACTTTGCCCCTGCTGGCGAATGTCGACGCCGACCTGCGTACTTGCGAGCCCGACAACGATGCGCCCTGCCCCATCGGGACCGCGACGGAAGTCGACCTCGCGCAGCGGCAGCTGATCGCGGTTCTGGCTCGCCGCAAACTGCACCGGCTCTCCGGTGCTCGCAGTTGCGGCATTGGCGCCCGACGATCCCTCGAGGATCACCAGGAGAGCCTTGCCCTGCAATTCAGCGCGATAGTTGCTGGCCTGCTTCAGGTTGAAGACCAGGCGCGTCCGGTCGCCGGCCTGCGCCACGCTGACCGAGCGAAGATTGCCCTGATTGATGTCGACCGTCGAGCGACCCAGGCCGTTGCCCACACCAGGCAAGTCGATCGCCACGCGCGGCGGCGCCTGCACGGTAAAGCCGTTCGGCACCGCGGTCAGCGCTTCCGCAAACTCGATGCGCACGACTTCGCTGCCGGCCTGTTGCGAACTCGTGATCGCCTGCACCGTGTTCTGGGCCCAGCCGAGCAATGGCGCGGCCACGCTCAGCAAGAACGCGGCTGTCCGGACGCGCCACTTCAGCATGTTGGGTTTCTCCTGCTTCTGATTCATCGCGCCTTCTCCTGGAGCTGCAGCGAGCTGGGCCGCTCGATCCATTCGCCCGCCGCGTCCTGAACGATCTCCCGCAGCGCAATCTCGGTTTCGGTGATCTTGGTGATCTTGCCGTAGTTCTGTCCCAGGTAGTCGCCGATCTTTACCTGATACAGCAGGTTGTCGACCCTAAGCAGCGCAAACGGCCGACCCTGTTTGGTGACACTTCCCACCATGGCCATGCCGTCCAGCGTGAAGAACTCCAACGGTTCCTTGCGTCGGTTCAGTTCGGCGGCCAGCAGCGAATTCGGTTGGCGAGCCTCCTGCTTGAGGGCGACGGACAGCTTCTGCGCACTGAATGGCTCCACGGCCTGTGCGCTCGAATACGGAGCCGGATCGAACTTCCTCGGCGCGATCAACGGCGTGATGTTCGGCTTGACTTCCCGCCGTTGCTGATCCATCCAGCCTTGCAGTTCGTCTGTGTCGGCCGTGCACCCGACCAGCAAGGCGGTGATCGCCGCCGTCAAGATCGATAGGGGATGGACTCGCATCATTTCTTGGCCTTCGCCTTGGCGGCCTGTGACTTCCGCTGGGCATCGACCTCTGTCGCATCGAGATAGCGATAGGTTCTGGCGGTCGCATCCATCGCAAGGTTGCCGCTCGTGTCGCGCGGCACCACCAACACGTTCAGGTTGTGCAGGGTCACGATGCGCGAGAGGTTGGCGATGTCGGCGGCGAACGCGCCGATGTCGTGATAGCGACCGCTGATGCGGATGGCGATCGGCAACTCGGCGTAGTACTCCTTGACCTCGACCTGCCCGGGGCGGAAGAGCTCGAACTGCAGGCCGCGCCCGAGACCGGCTTGGTTGATATCGGACAGCAGCGCGTCCATTTCGGCCTTGCCGGGAAGCTGCTTCTCGAGTTGGGTCACGTACTCCTGCACTTGGAGCTTCTGCTTGCGCAGTTCGGTCAGATTGACCGCCTGACCCAGCTTGGCTCGATAGTCAGTCTTCAGCGCAGGCTCCCGATCCCGCTCGCCCTGCAGTTCGTCCGCAGCGGTCGTCAACAGACCGAACCAACCCAGTACGACCACGACAGCCGCCGCGCCGAGCCAAGCCGCCGCCTTGGGAAGCGCAGGCCATTGACCGGGCTCCTTGGGATTGAGCCCACGGAACTGCGATGCCGCGTGATCCAGCAGCGTGGTGACGTCGAAATTCATCTGACGCGATTTACTGGCCATGGCTGTCCTCAACCAGCTTTCGCCACGACCGGCACACTCGCCGCGGGCGCGGGTGAAGGGGCAGCAGGCCGCTTCAGGGTGACCCGCATGGAGAAGTCGAACAACCGCCGCTGTTCACGGTTCGCGGTCGTGACGCTGACTGCCTTGATCTCGACCAGTTCGGGCCGCTCCAGCCACTTGGAGTTGTATTGGGCGTTGCGAAGGAACTCCGACACGCGCTCATTCGTTTGGGCGATTCCGGTCAGCGTCACCACACGGTCGTTCTGCCGGATCGTGGTCAGGTAGATTCCTTCAGGCGTCTGCTTGACCAGTTCATCGAGCAAGTAGACCGGCACGTTGCGATTGGTCTGCAGATCCTCGACGGCCTTCTGGCGCGCCTTGAGGGCCTCGATCTCGGCACGCAGGTTCGCGATGTCCTTGATCTGCGTTTCGAGCTTGGTGATCTCGGTCTTCAGGAAGGTATTGCGCGCCTGCTGCGCAGCGGTCAGCTGTTGCAGCACGCTGTACCAGACACCCACCACGACCAAGCCAGCAATGGCAGCGACACCGACGCCGATGAAGAACGAGCGCTTTCTCGCGCGGCGCTTCTCTTCGCGGTGCGGGAGCAGGTTGATCAGAATCACTGGACAAACCTCCGCATCGCCAGTCCGCACGCCGTCAGATACGACGCGGCCTCACGCCGCATCTTTGTCTCGCGGATGCCCGAGCCCAGACGCATGTTGTCGAACGGATTGACCACCATGGACGCGAAGCCGGTCAACTCGGTGACTCGGTCCTTAAGGCCAGGCAGCGTTGCAGTACCGCCGGAGAGCATCACGTAGTGGACCTTGTGATGCGGTGTGCTGGTGAAGAAGTACTGCAGCGCGCGCCCGATCTCCTGCGACAGACTGTCGACGAACGGGACCAGAATGGACGCTTCGTAGTCCTCCGGCAGATCGCCGGCAAGCTTCTTGGCCTCGGCTTCCTCGAACGAGAACCCGTACTGTCTCGAGATCAACTGGGTCAGTTGCGAACCGCCAAAGGCCTGATCACGGTCGTAGAGCATCTCCTCGTCGCGCAGTACCTTCAGGCTCGTCGTATCGGCGCCGATCTCGAACAGTGCCACGAGAGCGTCCTTGCCTTCGTTGGGCAGCGAAGACACCACGCGGCTCATCGCCAGACGAGAGGCGTGCGATTCAATATCCAGGATCACCGGCTTCAAGCCAGCCGCCTCGGCCAGGCCCTGTCTGTCCTGCACGCGATCCTTGCGTGACGCAGCGATCAGTACCTCGACGTCGCCAACCGAGGTGGCACTCGGCCCGATGACGCAGAAGTCGAGGCTCACCTCATCCAACGAGAATGGGATGTACTGGTTTGCCTCGGACTCGACCTGAAGCTCGAGCTCCTCTTCACGCAACCCCGCCGGCAGCATGATCTTCTTCGTGATCACGGCCGATTGCGGCATAGCCATGACGACCTGCTTGGTGCGGGTGCCGCTCTTCTGCACCACACGACGAACGGCATCGGCGACTTCGTCGAACTTCTCGATCTGGCCGTCGGTGATCCAGCCCTTCTCGAAGGGCTCGGAGGAAAACCGCTCGAGAATGAACTCGCCCCCGGTGGTCTGTCCGAGTTCGACCAGTTTGGCGCTCGACGAACTGATGTCGAGACCGATGATCGGCGGGTGCTTGCGGCCTAGCAGCAGGTCCAGAAAGCTCACAGGATGGGTCTCCCAACACGCAGAATGGAGCGGGTTGAACTCTTAATAAGTTACTTCAATGCTAGCAGTAAAGCCTATGTGCACCAAAGAAAAATTCCCGCCGCGGCAGTCTCGCTCGTTGTGATTCACCGACGTCTCGACGCCCGGGAGAATCAACCCTATTACAGCCTTCAAGGTTGAAACCGGCGCGACACCTAAGAGCCCGAGAAGCAGTTCACACTTGCGCGCCGTTTGAGACGAATCCACGTCGAACGAGGCCGGTTTCTATAATCACTGGCAATCTATGGACGACAGCTCGCGACCTGAACCAGGGCCTCAAGCCGATGGCAGGGACGGCCCGATGAAGAACTGGCCGGGTTGGGCGCGGATGGCTGGGCGCATCACCGCTTGGACGATCGCGCTTGGATTCGCCGCGGTGTTCACGGTGGTCGTTCTGGCGGCTGTGGCGCTGTCGGTGGCGTACCCCAATCTCCCGGACATCGACGGCCTCAGCGAGTACCGCCCCAAGCTGCCGCTACGCATCCTGTCGGCCGACGGTCAGGTGTTGGCCGAGTTCGGCGAAGAGCGCCGCAGCTTCATGCCCATCGGCCAGATGCCCAAGGTGCTCAAGGACGCGGTGCTGTCCATCGAGGACGCCAACTTCTACGAGCACGGCGGTGTCGACTACAAAGGCGTCATACGCGCGGGCATCGCAAGCCTGAGCGAGTTCAAGAGCCAGGGTGCGTCGACCATCACGATGCAGCTGGCTCGCAACTTCTACCTGTCCACCGAGAAGACATTCACTCGCAAGATCTACGAGATCTTGCTCGCGCTGAAGATCGAGAGCCTGCTCAGCAAAGAGCAGATCCTCGAGGTCTACATGAACCAGATCTATCTCGGCCAACGGGCCTACGGCTTTGCCGCGGCCAGCGAGGTGTACTTCGGCAAACCGCTCAAGGAGGTGAGCATCGCCGAGGCTGCGATGCTGGCCGGCTTGCCAAAGGCGCCATCGGCCTACAACCCGATCGCCAACCCGCGGCGGGCCAAGGCACGACAGCAGCACATCATCGCCCGCATGACGGAGAACGGGTACATCACTGCCGAACAAGCCGAGACTGCTCGAGAACAGGTCCTGCGCTACCGCTCGAGCACCGACAACCGGCTGCATGCCCAGTACGTATCGGAGACGGTGCGGCAATTGATCTACTCTCGATACGGCGACGAGACCTACTCGCGCGGGTTCGTGGTTCACACGACGGTCAATGCGGCTGCGCAGGAGGTGGCCTACCGCGCCCTGCGCCGGGGTTTGCTCGACTACGAACGCCGACAGGTCTATCGCGGTCCCGAAGCCTACGTCGACCTGCCATCTGATCCCAAGGAAATGGACGTCCGTATCGCAGAGGCGTTGGCCGATCACCCGGACAACGACGAACTGCTCGCCGCGGTGGTCACGGAAGCCTCGCCGAAGAAGGTGGTCGCCGTGTTGCAGTCAGGTGAGGCGATCACGATCACCGGAGAAGGGCTGCGCCCGGTGACGTCAGGATTGTCCGCACGCGCCGATGCGAAGAAGCGAATTCGCCCGGGCGCGGTGGTTCGACTGGTCCGCGGCCCGAAGAATGACTGGACGCTGACCCAGCAGCCCGAAGTGGAGGGCGCTTTCGTGTCGCTCAACCCGAGCAGTGGCGCCATTCAAACGATGGTCGGCGGCTTCGACTTCGAAAAGAGCAAGTTCAACCACGCCACCCAGGCTTGGCGGCAGCCCGGCAGCAGCTTCAAGCCGTTCATCTACTCGGCAGCCTTGGAAAAGGGGTTCACGCCGCAGACCGTGGTCAACGACGCTCCCCTGTTCTTCGACGCCATTGCCACCGGCAGCCAGCCCTGGGAACCGAAGAACTACGACGGCAAGTTCGAAGGGCCGATGCCGCTGCGACAGGCCTTGGCGAAATCGAAGAACATGGTGTCGATCCGCATCCTGCAATCGATCGGGCCGGCCTTTGCGCAGGACTGGGTCACGCGCTTCGGTTTCGAAGCCGAGCGGCATCCTGCGTTTCTCACCATGGCGCTCGGCGCGGGTACTGCCACACCATTGCAGATGGCAAGCGCCTATGGGGTGTTCGCCAACGGCGGCTATCGCGTCAACCCCGTGCTCGTGACGCGCCTGACGGATTCCGCAGGCCGCGTACTGCAGCAGACACAGGAGCCGACGCTTGATGAGTCCATGCGCGCCATCGATGCGCGCAACGCGTTCATGATGAACCAGTTACTCCAGGAGGTGACACGCAGCGGGACGGCCGCCAAGGCCCAATCGCTGCGGCGCCCCGACATCGCGGGCAAGACGGGCACGACCAACGACTCGATGGACGCTTGGTTCGCCGGCTTCCAGCGCGGTCTGGTCGCGGTGGTCTGGATCGGCTACGACACGCCACGCAAGCTCGGCGACCGCGAAACAGGAGGCGGGCTCGCGTTGCCCGTATGGATCGAATACATGGCGCAGGCCATGAAGGGCGTGCCGGTACAGACCATGCCGCCGCCGGAAGGCGTGATGCTGTACGGTAGTGACTGGATGTACTCGGAGTTCGGGCCCGGTGCCGGTGTCACCAGCCTCGGCATGGAAGACCAGTTGCCGCCGCAGTCGCCGACCGAGGACGAGCGCAAGGGTATCCTGGATCTGTTCCGTCGCTGAGTTCAGGCCGCCTTCGGCCGATCGATCGTCAGGCTCAGCCCCGTCTGCGCGCTCAGGTCCCGCGACAGCGTCTTGAAGAACTCCGCGCCGTCCCGGGTGTCCACCCAATCGGGCCGCACAAAGCGAAAGTGTCGCCCGCCGCTACGGGCCGCGAGCCAGAGTTCGTGAAGCGGTGGCTGCGTGTTGATGACCAGCTTGCTGCCCGACGGCGTGGTGAGTTCCAGCATGCCCCCACTGCGTTGACTGTCGATGTCGACCACATCATCCTGCAGCCACTTGTCGAGCGCTCGCTCGATCGCCGACAGGATCTCGCGCGTCGATCGGTCGTATTCGGTGTCCGTCATGGACGTGGCGCCGGCTGCATCGGACATGGTCGATAGAATCAAACGGATGAAATTGCCGTCAAGTTTAGCTACGCGCAAGTCGGCCGTCTCCAGATCGCCCGCGGCAGCCCTGCCGGGAGCGCTGACTTTCGCGCTTGTCGTTGCCTGCGTGGCTGGCTGCGGCCAGAAGGGACCTTTGACCTTGCCCAAGGCGGCGGTGGCGGCGAGCGCTGCCTCGACCGCAGGACGATGAGCGCGCTGCCGGGCTCGCCGTTCTTGCGGCGGCGTGATGGCGCCCTGTGGCTCGAGGAGACCGAGCTCTCCGCTCTGGCGCGCCGATTCGGCACCCCGCTGTTTGCCTACTCGGCATCGGCCATCCGCGCCGCGCTCGCACCGTATCAGCGCGCGCTCGCCGGGCGGCCGAATCTCGTCTGCTACGCGATGAAGGCGAACTCGAACCAAGCTCTGCTGCGAATGCTCGCTGCGGCCGGCTGCGGATTCGACATCGTGTCGGGCGGCGAGTTGCAACGGGTGCTCGCGGCAGGTGGTCGGGCGGACCGCGTCGTGTTTTCGGGCGTCGGCAAGGCACGCCGCGAGATGGAAGTTGCCCTATCTGCGGGCGTCCGCTGCTTCAACGTCGAGAGCACGAGCGAGCTCGATGCCTTGTCTGCCGTGGCGAGCGCCATGGGCAAGACAGCGGCGATCAGCCTGCGCGTCAACCCCGACGTGGATGCGAAGACGCATCCGTACATTTCCACCGGACTGCGCGGCAACAAGTTCGGGGTTGCCCACGATCAGGCGCTGGATACGTATCGCCGGGCTGCATCGCTGCCGGGGATTCGCGTCGTCGGCGTCGATTGCCACATCGGTTCGCAGATCACCGCAATCGAGCCCTATGTGGAAGCGCTGGACCGGTTGCTCGATCTGGTCGAGTCGCTGGAAGCGACCGGAATCTCGCTGCAGCATGTCGACGTGGGAGGCGGCCTGGGCATCACCTACACCGACGAGACACCTCCTTCCGCCGATGAGTTGCTGCGCGCTTTGCTCGCGCGCATCGACACCCGCGGCCATGGCCACCGGGAAATATTGGTCGAGCCGGGTCGCTCGCTGGTCGGCAATGCCGGCGTCTTGCTCACCGAAGTGCTTGTGCTGAAGCGTGGCACCGAGCGCAACTTCTGCATCGTCGACGCCGCGATGAACGATCTGCTGCGTCCCGCGCTGTACAACGCTTGGATGGCCATAGAGCCATGCCAGCAGCGGGGTGACCCCGCAGAACGTTGGGACGTGGTCGGCCCGATCTGCGAATCGGGTGACTGGCTGGGTCGCGACAGGCCGCTGGCCGTGCGCGAGGGCGATCTGCTGGCCGTGCTGTCGGCTGGCGCCTACGCCATGGCGATGGCGAGCAACTACAACAGTCGTCCCCGCGCCGCGGAGGTGCTGGTGGATGGCGATCAGGTCACGCTGGTTCGGCGGCGCGAGACGATCGAAGAGTTGATCCAGCTCGAGCAGCCGCGCGCGTAGACGTCCGCGCTCCCTGGCGACTGTCTCGCAGCTAGTGACGCCCCTCGGTCACTGCATGGCAGGCGACCCCGATACCGGCCCACGGCGTCAGCGCGGGTCGCTCGACCCGGCAGCGTTCGCTCGCCAGCGGACAGCGCGGATGAAAGCTGCAGCCGCTCGGCGGGTCGAGCGGATTGGGCACCTCGCCCTGCACCGGCGTACGCGCCCGGCCCGTCATGCCGATGTCGGGTATGGCGTCCAGCAGCATGCGCGTGTAGGGATGCCGGGGCTCGTCGAACAGTGTGCGGGTATCGGACAGTTCGACGATGCGTCCGAGGTACATCACACCCACCACGTCGCTGACGTGACGCACGACAGCCAGGTTGTGCGAGATGAACAGATAGGTCAGACCTCGTTCGCGCTGCAGGTCCTTCATGATGTTGAGCACCTGCGCCTGCACCGACACGTCAAGCGCCGACGTCGGCTCGTCGCAGACCAGAAACTCGGGCCGGGTTGCCAGCGCGCGCGCGATCGAGATGCGCTGCCGCTGCCCGCCGGAGAACTGGTGCGGGAACCGGTCCATGTCGGCTGGGGCCAGACCGACCTGCAGCAGCAGTTCACCGACCCGCTCGGCGAGTTCGCCCTGGGTCGTCGCCAGCCGATGCTCGGTGATCGGCTCGCCGACGATCTGCCGGACCGTCCACCGCGGGTTCAGGCTCGCGTACGGGTCCTGGAAGATCATCTGGATGCGCCGGCGCAACGCTCGCCCCTCGAATGAGTTCCACACCATGCGCGTTTCCAGACCATCGAAGCGGACCTGCCCCCGTGTGGGTTCATGCAGGCCCACGAGCAGGCGCGCGACGGTGCTCTTGCCGCAACCCGATTCGCCGACCAGGGCCAGCGTCTGTCCCTTTTCGATCGAGAAGCTGACGCCGTCGACGGCGTGAACCTGCTGACGCGGCTTGCGCTCGATGACGCGGTTCAGCCAGGGCGCCGATACGTCGAACACCTTGACCAGGTCGACCGCTTCGACAAGCGTCGTCATGCAGCGCCTCCTGCCGCCGGATCGACGAGCCAGCAAGCCGCCCGCGTCGGCCCCGCTGCCATCAGATTGGGGCGATCATGGCGACAGCGCTCGAACGCCCGCGGGCAACGCGGATTGAACGCGCAGCCCGCAGGTATGGCGTTCAGTCTGGGCATGGCCCCATCGATCTGCAGCAGGCGGTCGCGGGAGCCGTCCATCGATGGAATCGATCCCATCAGGCCGACCGTGTACGGATGCGCGGGCCGATGAATCACATCTTGCACCGGCCCCATCTCGACCACGCGGCCGGCGTACATCACGGCCACGCGGTCGCTCGCCTCGGCAATGACGCCCATGTCGTGCGTGACGAGCATCACCGCGGCGCCATGGTCGCGTGTCAGGCGTTTCAACAACGCAATGATCTGCGCCTGGATCGACACGTCGAGCGCCGTGGTGGGCTCGTCGGCCACGACCAGCTTCGGCTCGGCGGCGAGCGCGAGCGCGATGACCACGCGCTGACGCATGCCACCGGAGAACTGGTGCGGATACTGGTCGATGCGAGCCTCGGCCGCGGAAATACCCGTCTCCTTGAGCAGTGCAACGGCGCGTGCCCGCGCATCGGTCTCGCTGACCGGCAGATGCGTTCGGATGGTCTCGATCAACTGACGACCGACCGTGTACAGCGGATTCAACGACGTCAGCGGATCCTGGAAGATCGCTCCGATCTGGCGTCCGCGGATGCTGCGCATCGCTTCAGGCGCCAGGTTATCGATGCGGCGGCCTTCGAGCCGGATCTCGCCCGCGGCGATTCGCCCAGGAGGTTCGAGCAAGCCGATGATCGACGCCCCGGTCAACGATTTGCCGGCGCCTGATTCGCCGACCACGCCCAGTATTTCGCCAGGTGCGATGTCGAACGACACGTCGTCCAGCGCCACGAGGGTGCCGCGGCGCGTCGGGAACTCGACGCGCAGATGGCGGACTTCGAGCAGCGCAGCGGTCATGGGCGTCGACGTGCGGGCGAACTCATCGCAACCGCGGGTTCAGTGCATCGCGCAGCCAATCGCCGAGCAGGTTGACCGACAACGCGATCAGCACCAGCATCGCACCCGGGAAGATCGTGATCCACCATTCGCCGGAGAACAGGAAGTCCTGGCCGACACGGATCAGCGTGCCGAGTGACGGTGAGGTCGGTGGCACGCCCACGCCGAGAAAGCTCAACGTCGCCTCGGTGATGATCGCCCCGGCAATCTGGATCGTCGCCAGCACCAGCACCGGCCCGAGCACGTTGGGTAGCACGTGCCGGAACATCACTCGAACGGGCGCGACGCCGATCACGCGTGCGGCCTGTACGTACTCCTTGTTGCGCTCGACCATCGTCGAACCGCGCACAGTGCGCGCGTACTGCACCCAGCCCGTCAATGCGATGGCGAACACCAGCACCGAGAACGCCAACGTGTCGTGCGCGTTCGGGAACAACGCCCGACCGATCCCATCGATCAGCAGCGCGACCAGGATCGACGGGAACGACAGCATCACGTCGCATACCCGCATGATGAACGCGTCGACCGAGCCGCCGACGAAGCCCGACAGCAGGCCGAGCCCGACGCCGATCAACATCGACAACGCCACCGACGCGAGGCCCACCAGCAGCGAGATGCGCGAGCCGTACATCAGCGCCGACAGGATGTCGCGCCCCTGGTCATCGGTGCCGAGCAGATACTTCGTCGAGCCGCCTTCGATCCACGCGGGCGGCAGTCGGGAATCGATGAGATCCAGCGTCGCCAGGTCGAACGGATTGTGCGGCGCGATCCAGTTCGCGAACACCGCGCAGAAGATGCACACGGTCGCGATGATCGACGCCACCACCGCAGTGGGCGAATGCTTGAAGCTGTACCACAGGTCGCCATCGAGAAACAGCGCCATCCGCAGCCGCGCGGCAGACATGGACGTCATGGTCGCGTACGCTTAGTGCGCGGCGGACGGCCGCTCGACGCGAAGACGGGGATCGACTGCGAAGTACAGCAGATCGACGAACAGGTTGATCAGCACGAAGATCAACGCAATCAGACAGAGATAGGCGGCCATGACCGGAATGTCGGCGAACTGGACCGCCTGGATGAACAACAGGCCCATACCGGGCCACTGGAACACCGTCTCGGTGATGATCGCGAAGGCGATCAGGGCGCCCAATTGCAGGCCCGTGATCGTGATCACCGGCACCAGCGTGTTCTTCAAGGCATGTCCGAAGTGGACGCTGCGATCGGTGATACCGCGCGCGCGGGCGAACTTGATGTAGTCGGTGCGCAGCACCTCGAGCATCTCGGCGCGCACGAGCCGCATGATCAGCGCGAGCTGGAAGACCGACAACGTGACGGCCGGCAGCACGAGATGTCGCCACCCATCGACGGTAAGCCACCCCGTGGTCCACGCGCCGAGCGCCACAGTCTCCCCGCGTCCGAAACTCGGCAGGATGTTGAACACCACCGCAAAGAGCAGGATCAGCAGAATGCCGATCAGGAAGGTGGGCAGCGAAACGCCCAGCAGCGACACCATCATCAGCAGTTGCGCGCCGAATCGGCCTCTTCGAAGCGCTGCATACACCCCCATCGGAATCCCGGCCGCCAGGGCGATCACGGCAGCTACCATCGCAAGCTCCACCGTGGCAGGGAATCGCTCGACGATCAGCGCCGAGACCTTGCGCCCCTGGCGAAGACTCAGCCCGAACTCACCCTGGACGGCATTGCCCACGAAGCGGGCGAACTGAACCGGGAACGGCGCATCCAGGCCGAGTTCGGCGCGCAACTGCGTGCGCTGCTCCGGCGTGGCGTCCTGGCCCAGCAGATTGGTCACCGGATCGCCGACGTACTGGAACAGCATGAACGCGATGAAGGCCACCGTGAGCATCACGATGACGGCCTGCACGAGTCGGCGGATGATGAAGGCGAGCATGCGAGATCATCATCGACGCTAGCCGGTCGACGATGCACAAGGGGAAATCCCGAGCAGTGGCGCGGCGCAGTCAGCCCGCCGGCCGCAACACGACGTCGCCGTACCAGGCCTCTGCGGTCGACCCGGTATTGTCGGCGTCGGTCATCAGGCCGATGCCGATCAGCGGGCCGGGTCGCTCACCGAACGTTCGATGGAAATCGGCGGACAGATCGCGGCGATAGCTGCGCCAACGGCGCAGGTGGTTCTCGCCCGTCTCGACCACGATCTTGCGCACGCGATCGGTTCGCGCACTGGTGAAGATGGTCTCGAGCGGAGCGTGGTTGGACCACACGTACATCAGCGTGGCGTAGGGTGGCATCTCGCCGGTCAGCATCTCGGCCATCTGGAACTGCATCCGAGTACGCATCGACAGTCGGCTCAGGTCTCCGGCGAAGGCGAACGCAACACGCGCCGGGGAATCGGACGCTTCGGCACGACCCAGATCTGCATCGACGATCGTGCGCGGCACCCACCAGGAGAATTCGGCGTGCAGACCATCGGTCGGCTGACTGCCCTCGAACTGGCGCCTCAACATGCTGGCCGAAGCATTAGCCCGTGCGTGCCAGCAGGCGCGGCCGTCTTTCTGCGCCGGCAGGTAATGCGTTTCGCGTTTGCCGGGCAGTGCGAATGGCAGCCACTGCGAGGCGCCGCTGGCGGTTGGAGCAGGCGTCGGCGCATGCCCACAGCCCGCCAGTGCGGCAGGCAACGTCACCAACAAGGAGCGTCGGCTGATCACGGCGCGCAATATAGTCCCAATGCGCCCTACCTGCGGCCACTCGGCTGCGGGCCGCATACGAAAAAGCCGCCCCGAGGGGCGGCTTTGGCTGACGGAGGCTGGCTCGATCAGAAAGCGTGACGCAGACCGACTTCGTAGCCGGTCGACTTCGTGCCAGCAGCGCTGCCAACACCGCCGACCACGAACGCGGCTGCGCCGTCGTTCTTGAGCTGCGAGTACGTGCCGTACATGGCAGTGCGCTTGGACAGGTTGTACACGTAGCCGATCGCGAACTGCGTGGCGTCGTTGGCATCGGTGCCAGCGCCGTTCTGGTCGCCCTTGACGTAGGACGCATGCAACTCGCCCTGGCCCATCGGCACCACCGCGCCGAGCAACCAGGTCTTCTGTTCACGCGGGCCCGCGTCGGACATGTCGTACTGCAGCATGAGCGTCATGAAGCCCATGTTGTACGAACCGGCGATGTTGTTGTGCTTGTACTCGGTCGGTGTAGTGTCGGTCTTGCCGAACGAGGCAGCCACGTTGATCGGGCCGGCCGCATAGCCGATACGCGCGCTGGTCTGCTTGTTGGCGTTGATGCCTTCACCCGCCGAGGTCTGCACCTGGCCGTACAGGCCGCCCAGGTTACCCGGCAGGAAGTAGCCCACCGAGTTGTTGGCGCGCACATAGGTCGTCGCGCCCGTGCCCAGCACGTTGTTGGAGATGTTGGTGAACGCGCCGACACCGTTGGTGCCGAACGGATCGAAGATCGTGGTGTTCCAGAACGACGGCGTGTAGTCGCGGCCCAGGCGCAACTCGCCCCAGCCGCCCATCAGGCTGACGGTCGAACGACGTTGCCAACTCTGGCCGCCCGAGGTACCGATATCCGGATTGATGGCACCTTCGATCCAGAAGCCAGCGCTCATGCCGCCACCGAGGTCTTCGACGCCACGGAAGCCGAGGCGGCTGCTGTTGTAGCCGTCTTGCGCCAGCTGCTTCTGCGTGGTGCTGCCGTTCTTGACGCTACGGGCACTCAAGTCGACGATACCGAACAGGGTGACCGACGAGGACTGTGCCGACGCCACACCGGCAAAGGTGCCGAGCACAGCGAGAGCGAGCAGAGATTTCTTCATTGCATTGATCTCCTAGGTTTGAACAAGAGGGCCCCGATCCGATGGACAACCGTATCGCCGAACTCAGCGAAGGCCGATCAGGCCAACCTCCTCAGCGGAAGTTGCGGCTATTGCACCAGAGGGATACCGGTCCTGCAAAGACTTGGCCTTGAAACAGCCGCCGTATGTTGTCTGGCAACAACGCGTTTCAAACGGCCGTGGAAACCCGGCTCCCCAACGCGGCGCCACTCAGGAAAACCCGCATTCGCGGCAGTAACTCCCCTCCATGACGGCGGTGTGAACACGATGCTGTGTCGCGCCGTTGGACACCCCTGCATCAGCCGTCGACGACCTCGTGGCTGACCGTCACCTCCGCGGTCTTGGCCAGCATGATGGTGGCAGAGCAGTACTTCTCGTGCGACAGCGCCACCGCGCGCGCCACGGCTGCGTCGGGCAGGCCGCGACCGGTGACGACGAAATGCAGGTGGATGTGCGTGAAGACCTTGGGGTCGACCGAAGCCCGTTCCGCCGTGACTTTCACGGTGCAGCCGGTGATGTCGTGTCGACCACGCTGGAGGATCAGCACGACGTCGTAGGCACTGCATCCGCCGGTGCCTGCGAGCACGGTCTCCATCGGACGCGGTGCCAGGTTGCGGCCGCCACCATCGGGCGCACCGTCCATCGTCAGCACATGACCGCTCCCGGTCTCGGCCATGAACCCCATGCCGCTCGCGGCAACCCAATGCACGGTGCATTCCATCGGTGCAACTCCTTGCGATATCGGGGCATGTCGTGCACACCGATGTGACATGGCGCACGCAACCGCAGCGCGCGCCCATTGCGGGAGCTTGCGATGATATTGCGATGCAGCAACAGCCGCGCTAGACTCTTTTTCATCCGGGCTCCGACAGTACGCGCAGCGCCCGAACCGCTTGTCTCCTCCACCTCTTCCATGGTGGATTCGGCCCGGGGCCAACGCCCCGGGCTTTTTTCTTGGCGTGCGTCGTATTCGGGTCGGCCACAGCGGCTGACATAAGATGCGGCGCCCTCCCGGCTCATCTTTCTCCTGCCATGGCCCGCGTCCCGCGCAAGCCGCCTGCGACGACGCGCGGCGCACACGACTATCTGCAGCGCATCCTCACCGCGAAGGTCTACGACGTCGCGGTCGAGTCGCCGCTCGAGCCGGCGCGCGCGCTATCGAAGCGCCTCGGCAACCAGGTCTATCTGAAGCGCGAAGACCAGCAGCGCGTGTTCAGCTTCAAGCTGCGCGGGGCCTACAACAAGCTGGCCCACATGAATGCCGAGCAGCTCGCGCGCGGCGTCATCTGCGCGTCTGCCGGCAACCATGCCCAGGGCGTGGCGCTCGGCGCCAAACGGCTGGCCTGCCGCGCGGTAGTGGTCATGCCGGTGACCACGCCTCGCCTGAAGGTCGACGCGGTGCAGTCACTCGGCGGCGAAGTGGTGCTGCACGGCGACAGCTACTCCGACGCCTACGAACATGCGCTGACCTTGCAGCGCGAGCACGGCTACACCTTCGTCCACCCGTTCGACGACCCCGATGTCATTGCCGGCCAGGGCACCGTCGGCATGGAAATCCTGCGCCAGCATCAGGGACCGATCGATGCGGTGTTCGTGGCCATCGGCGGCGGCGGCCTGATCTCCGGCGTGGCGGCCTACATCAAGGCCGTGCGACCCGAGGTGCGCGTCATCGGCGTGCAGACCCGCGACTCGGACGCGATGGTGCGTTCGGTGCGCGCGGGCAAGCGCGTGCAGCTGGCCGAGGTGGGCCTCTTTTCCGACGGCACCGCCGTCAAGCTGGTCGGCGAGGAGACCTTCCGCCTGACTCGCGAACTGGTCGACGACTTCGTGCTGGTCGACACCGACGAGGTGTGTGCGGCCATCAAGGATGTATTCCAGGACACGCGCAGCATCCTCGAACCGGCCGGTGCGTTGGGCGTGGCGGGCCTGAAGCAGTACGTCGCGCGGCACAAGCTCAAGGGCAGCACCCTGGTCACCATCACCTGCGGCGCGAACATGAACTTCGACCGCCTGCGCTTTGTCGCCGAGCGGGCCGAGTTCGGCGAGCAGCGCGAAGCGCTGTTCGCGGTGACCATTCCCGAGCAGCGCGGCTCGTTCAGGCGTTTCTGCGAGATGATCGGCTCGCGCTCGGTGACCGAGTTCAACTACCGCATCTCCGACGAGAAGGTGGCCCACGTCTTCGTCGGCATCGCGATTGCGCGCCGCGAGGAGGCAGACCGCATCGAGCGGCTCTTCCTGCGCCACGACTTTCCGACCGTGAACCTCACGGACGACGAGCTGGCCAAGGAGCACGTGCGCCACATGGTCGGTGGTCGCTCCGATCTCGCGCGTCACGAGCGGTTGCTGCGCTTCACGTTTCCCGAGCGTCCGGGTGCACTGATGCGGTTCCTGTCGGCGCTGCATCCCAGTTGGAACATCAGCCTCTTCCACTACCGCAACCAGGGCGCCGACTACGGACGCATCCTGGTCGGCATCCAGGTGCCCTCGAGCGATCGTGATGCTTTTGACGAGTTCCTCGCCACGTTGGCTTACCCCTACGTCGAAGAGACGCGCAATCCGGTCTACAAGCTGTTCCTGCGCTGACCCGGCGCTGCGTACACTAGCGCTCCATGTCGGTCGACCGCTCGCTCATCGCGCCCACTTCCAAGCCGCTGCTCGAGGGTGCGCTCAAGGAAAAACTGCTGCGCCGGGCCGAGGCGACCGGCAGCCTCGGCGAGCTGGAACCGATGGCCATCCGGCTCGGATTGATGCAGAACACGCTGAAGCCGCGCTTTCGCGACCCGCAGCTGGTGATCTTTGCCGCCGACCATGGCCTCGCGGTCGATGGCGTGGCAGTGCCTCAGCGCAAGCAGACGCACGAGCAGGTGCGGCAGTTGCTGACCGGTCAGTTGCCGGTTGCAGTGTTCGCCCGCATCCAGGGCCTCGAACTCTCGGTGGTCGACTGCGGCGTCGCCGACATGGTGTCGCCGCACGACCGGCTCATCCGCCGCAAGATCGCGCACGGCACGCGCAACGCACGGGTCGGCCCGGCGATGTCGGTCGATCAGGCGCATGCCGCCATTCGCGCCGGCATGGAGATCGGCGACACGCTGCGCGGCAATCTCGTCGCGGTCGCCGGCATCGGCGTCGGCTCGCACGAGAGCGCGGCACTCGTGCTGTCGCGCCTGACCAATTCGCCGGTGCGCGACCTCATCGTCAGCGGACCGCAGATGAACCCCGAGCTGCTGGCCCACCTGATGACCATCGTGCAGGGCTCGCAGGCCCGGCACAAGGACCTGACCGATCCGGTGGAGGTGCTCGCGGCCTTCGGTGGCTTCGAGGTCGCCGTCATGGTCGGCGTGCTGCTGGTCGCTGCCAGCAAACGGCATCTGATCATGATCGACGGCATGGCCGCCTGCGCTGCACTGCTGGTGGCTTCGCGCATCGCGATGCCGGCGACCGACTACTGCGTGTTCTGCCGCAGCCACAACCATCGCGGGCTTGATCAGGCGCTCAACCTGTTTCGGGCCTCCGCCCTGCTCGAGCTCGGCATGGAGGCCACCGACGGCACTGGCGCCGCGCTGGCCTGGCCGCTGGTGCGCAGCGCCGCGGCGCTGCTGACCGAAGTGGCGGAAGGCGAAGACCCCGGACCGTCGCGGCCGAGCGGCATCACGACGCAGCACGCCGAACTCGGCCCTCCCGCCGTGCCGCCGCCTGGCGCGAGCTGACGGCTACCGCGTCTCTGGTGACCGGCGAGAGACCCCCGGCACCGGCGGCTGCGGCACCGATTGCATGGGCGCCGGCGGCGGGGCCGCTCCCGGCACGGCTGGCTGAACGGGAGCCGGTGCCGAGGGCAGACGAACCGATCGATTGGCCTCGGGCACCGCCGGCAACTCGAGCGTCACCGAAGCGTCGCCGCCCGAGGGCCCGATCTCGGCGCGGCGGTGGTTGACGGCCTGCAGCACCAGCGCGCCGTCGACCACACCGCCCAGCCCCACCGGCCTCGGCGGCTTGCCGTCGATGGCGATCAATGCGAGGCCACTCTGCGACGGCGCCGACTTGGCGGCGACGACACCCACCAGCTTGAAGCGGCTGCTGAGGGCAGCGACCTCCGGCGTCGCGGCGGCCGGCTGATTGACCCGGGTGACCCCGAGCACGCGGGACAGGTCGGCGGAAGCGCTGGCGAGAGTCTGCCCCGCGGTGACAGCATGTGCGGGTGCCGGCGTCGGCTTGGCCAGCAACCGGGTGGCCCAGAACACCGCGCTGGCCGATACAAGTGCCCACACGGCGAACGACAGGAGTCGCAGCGTCATGCGACGATTATCATCCACCGTCCACTTGCAGCAGCGTCCGCTACATGATCCCACTTCGTATTGCGCGTCCCGCGCGCGCCCGGCACGTGCAGGGCTTCACGCTGATCGAGTTGATGGTGGTGCTGGTCATCATCGGCGTACTGGCCGCGTTGATCGTGCCCAACGTGCTCGACCGTGCCGACGATGCGCGGGTGACGGCCGCGCGCACCGACGTCAACAATCTGATGCAGGCTCTCAAGCTGTACCGGCTGGACAACCAGCGCTACCCAACGGCTGAGCAGGGGCTGGACGCGCTGGTGCGCAAACCCGCCACCGGCACCGTGCCGCCAAACTGGCGCCCCTATCTCGAGAAGTTGCCCAACGATCCTTGGGGGCGCGCGTATCAGTATGTCAATCCGGGTGTCAAAGGTGAGATTGATGTATTCAGCTTCGGCGCTGACGGCCAGGCCGGCGGTGACGGCTGGAATGCCGACGTCGGTTCCTGGCAGTGAGCCCGCCGCGCTCTTGAGTGCGCGCCGCCGCGCCGGCGGCTTCACGCTGATCGAAGTCATGGTGGTGATGGCCTTGATCGCCATCGCCGTCGGCATGGCGAGCTTGGCCCTGCGCGACCCGGCCGCATCGCAGCTCGATCGCGAGGCCGTGCGACTGGCGGCGCTGCTCGAGGGCGCACGCGCCGAGTCGCGCACATCGGGCGTACCGGTTCGCTTCGAGGTCGTGAGTCAACCTGCCGACAGCCACTTCCGCTTCACCGGGCTGCCCACCGCCCAGCCACCGCCGTCGCGCTGGTTGTCCGAGGATGTCAGCGGCGAGATCATCGGCGTGCGGGCCCTCACGCTGGGACCCGAGCCGCT
This sequence comes from uncultured Burkholderiales bacterium, assembly GCA_937871935.1. Lineage (GTDB taxonomy): Bacteria > Pseudomonadota > Gammaproteobacteria > Burkholderiales > Burkholderiaceae_C > JAEUPI01. The sequence continues at coordinate 11,828 of CALMQI010000418.1, read as the reverse complement.
GATCGGGCCCCAGCGCATCGTGCTGCGCCTGGGCGAGCGCAATCTCACCTTGGCCACCGACGGGCTGGGCCCGTTCGTGCCGGTCGATCCGGTCGCGGTGGCGAGCCCATGACACGGCGTGCCGCCGGCTTCACACTGGTCGAGGTACTGGTGGCGGTGGCCATCGTGGCCATCTCGCTGGCCGCCGGGCTGAAGGCTGCCGGCGCACTGACCGACAACGCGCAGCGGCTGACCGACGTGGTCAATGCCCAGTGGTGCGCGGACAACGTGCTGACCAACCTCAAGCTGGCCAAGCAGTTCCCGGGCGTCGGCGACACCGATTTCGATTGCAGCCAGCTCGGCCGCGACTACAAGGGCAAGCTGGTCACGCGGCCGACGCCGAACCCGAACTTCCGCCGCGTCGATGCAGTCGTGGCCGACGCGGCGGGCCTGCCGTTGCTGACGCTGTCCACCGTGTTGCCGAGGTACTGAGGTGTCGGCCCGCAAACACGCACACGGATTCACGCTGGTCGAAGTGCTGGTCGCGCTGCTGATCATGGCGATCCTGGCGGCCATGGGCTGGCAAGGCATCGACGGCATGATCCGTGCGCGCGACGCGAGCCAGGGCGCTGCCGAGCAAACGCTGCGCATGACAACGCTGATCGCGCAATGGGAGCAGGACCTCGCCTCCGTCTACGACAGCGCCGCGGCGCCGGCGATTGCCTTCGACGGCGCCACGTTGCGGCTGGTGCGACAGGCCAGCGGCGGCGCGCAGGTCGTCGCCTGGTCGCTGCGCGAGGGTGTGTGGCGACGTTGGCACAGCCCGGTGGTGACGAATGCGGCCGAGCTGCAACAGGCCTGGCTCGCCAGCCAACAGCTGCTCGGCAACGAGGACACCCAGGTGCGGCTGCTCGACGGCGCCACCGAGTGGCAGGTCTACTTCTTCCGCGCCAATGCCTGGACCAATGCGCAGTCGAGTGCCGACATCGTGGTCGCCCCGGTCGCGGCGGCAGCCAGCGCGGTGCAGACTCGCGCAGCGCTGCCCAACGGCGTGCGCCTGGTGCTGACTTTCGGTGACCGGCGCCTGACCCGCGACGTCGCGCTCGGCCCGCAGACACCATGAACCACCGTTGCGCTCGCTCTTGCGGCACGCGCCAGGCCGGCGCCGCCTTGCTGATCGCGATGGCGCTGATGACGCTCGTGGCCACGCTCGCGTCCGGCATGGTCTGGCAGCAATACCGCGCCATCCAGGTCGAGGCGGCCGAACGCTCGCGCACGCAGTCGGCGTGGATCCTCAACGGCGCCCTCGACTGGGCCCGCCTGATCCTGCGCGAGGACGCGCGCACCGGCGGACCTACCGCCCTGAGCGAACCCTGGGCGACGCCTCTGGCCGAGGCTCGCCTGAGTACATTCCTTGCGCTCGACAAGGACCACAACACCGAGGAAGGACCCGACGCCTTCCTGTCCGGCTCGATCGTCGACCTGCAGTCGCGCTACAACCTGCGCAACCTGGTTGACGGCGGCAAGGTGCTCGAGGCCGAACTGCTGTCGCTGCAGCGCCTTTGCGAGCTGGCCGGCGCGCCCTCAGATACCGCCCAGCGCATCGCCGCCGGCTTGGCCGCTGCCAGCGTCGCCGCGCCCGGCGCGCCGCTGGAGCTGCGCTCGATCGGCCAGTTGCAGTGGCTGGGCCTGGAAGAAGGCGTGGTCGACCGGTTGCGGGTCTATGTCGAACTGCTGCCGGTGCGCACCACCGTGAACCTCAACACCGCCGATCGCGACGTCATCGCCGCTGTCAGCCCCGGCCTGGATGCCGGCGCGGCGGAGGCACTGGTGCAGGCCCGCCAACGCCATGCGTTCAAATCCGTGGCCGCCGCCAGCGCCCTGTTGCCCGACAAGAAGCTGCTCGACGAGCGTCGCGTCGGTACGCAGTCCAACTTCTTCGAGGTTCGCGGCCGGCTGCGGCTGGACGATCGCAGCCTAGAAGAACGCTCGATCGTCCAACGCAGCGGGCTCAACATCGTACCGATCCTGCGCGAGCGGGTCAGCAGCGTCGTGCCCGAGCGGTAGCATCGCGGGCTGCCCACCGTCGTGGATCGCTACAACTTTCTCGCGCAACGTGTTGATCTTTCTGGCATTCCTCTTGTGACACCCTCTCAAAGCGGGTAGCCTTTTTCGATTCATGTCGATCCTGGTCGTTCTTCTGCCGTCGCGCGAGCGCACCGGCGTAGCCGGTGCCGAGCGCAGCGAGGCCGCGCCGGAGTACCCCTTCGTCCTGAGTGCCGATGGTCTTGGCGTCGCCCGCCAGGGACGCGCCACGGCCGCACTGCTGCCAAAGGCAGATACGGTCATCGCCTGGCTCAGCCCCACCGACGTCAGCTGGCATCGTGTCAACTTGCCTCGCGCGCCCAGCGCCAAGCTGCGCGCCGCCCTGACCGGAGTGCTCGAGGAGCAGTTGCTCGACGAGATGTCGTCGGTGCACCTGGCCGTAGCGCCCGGCGCGGCCGCCGGGGCGCCGACCTGGGTCGCCGCCCTGCACCGGCAGTGGCTCGCCGGCCATCTGGCTGCGCTGGAGAAAGCTGGAGCCTTCGTCGAGCGCGTCGTGCCGGCGGTCTGGCCCGGCGATCTGGCGCAGGGCCATTTCTTCACCGCCTCGGATGCGGCCGACGGCAGCAGTGCACAGACCTGGGTCGCATTCGGCGACAACGACGGCGTGCGTTGCGTGCGCATGGCCGGCACGTTGGTGCGTGAGCAACTGCCGGTCTGGGCGCGCCAGGGTGTGCGCTGGAGCGCTTCGCCCGCGGTGGCGGCGCAGGCCGAGCGCTGGCTCGGCGCACCCGTGGCCGTGCTGTCGGAAGCCGAGCATGCGCTGCAGGCGGTGCGCTCGCTGTGGAATCTGCGCCAGTTCGATCTCGCCGCGCGAGCCCGCGGCTCGCGCCTGCTTCGCAACACATGGAAGCGAGTGCTCACCCCAGCATGGCGCCCCGTCCGCGTAGGGCTGCTCAGCCTAGTGGTGCTGCAACTGCTCGGGATGAACCTGTGGGCGTGGTACCAGCGCAGCCAGATCGAGGACAAGAAGGCGGCCATGGTGGCGCTGGTGAAGGCCAGCCACCCGGCGATCGGCACCATCGTCGACGCGCCGTTGCAGATGCGCCGCGCCACCGACAACCTGCGAGCGGCGGCCGGCCGCGTCGGCGACGCCGATCTCGAGTCGGCGCTGGCGATGGCCACCCTCGCCTGGCCCGATGGTCAGGCACCGGCGCAATCGCTGCGCTTCGAAGGCAGCCGGCTCACGCTGGCAGTCGCCGGCTGGAGCGGTGATCAGGTCGAGCGCTTTCGCGCCCGCCTGCGGTCGGCCGGCTGGGCGGTCGAATCCGCCGAGGGCCGCCTGACGCTGTCGCGTGCCGACGGCCCGAGGAGCCCGCTGTGAACGCCCAGGTCGAAGCGCTCGGTTCCCAGGTCCAGGCCTTCAGGCAGCGCGCCGGCGAGACCTGGCGCGCGCGTTCTGCGCGCGACCGCACGCTGATCGGCGTGATGGCGGCCGTCGTGGGCGCGTTCGTGCTGTGGACCGTGGCCATCGCGCCGGCGTGGCGGACGCTGGTCCAGGCGCCAGCGCAGATCGAATGGCTCGACGCCCAGCTGCTGCAGATGCGCACGATGGCCGCCGAGGTGCGCGAGCTGCGCAACACCACGCCGATCGCCGCGGCACAGGCGGGCGTCGCCATGAAAGCCGCCGCCGAGCGCCACGGCGACAAGGTGCGTCTCACGTTGCAGGGCGACCGCGCGCTCGTCACCTTCCAGGGCGCGAGTCCCGAGCAGGTGCGCGCGTTGCTGATCGAAGCGCGCAGCGCGGCGCGTGCGAGGCCGGTCGAGGCGCAATTGACACGCGCCGCCACGGGCTTCAATGGCACCCTGGTGCTCAACCTCGGATCCATCTGATGCAACTGCACTGGCCCAGCTGGTTCCGCCGCCGCCCGAGCCTGTCACGCATCGGGCCCAGCGGCTTCGCCAATTCCACCTTCGCCGAACTGGCCTGGCAGCGCGCTCGCAACGCATCGCGGCGCTGGTCCACCTGGGGCGCCATCGTCGGCGCGTTCGCCGGTCTGGTGCTGTTCGCACCGGCCAGCTGGCTGGCCAGCGCCGCGTCGGCCGCCAGCGGCCAGCGCCTGCAGCTCGCCGACACGCAGGGCAGCATCTGGTCGGGCAGCGCGCAACTGGTGCTCACCGGCGGCCCCGGCAGTCGCGACGCATCGGCCCTGCCGGGCCGCTTGCACTGGCAGCTGCGGCCGAGCTGGAATCGCGTCGACCTGCGCCTGCGCCAGGCCTGCTGCCTGGAGCGCGACGTGCTCGTGCAGTTCAAGCCCGGCCTGGGCCGCTACACGATCGTCGTGCCGGGCCAGACCCAGGCGCTCGGCCAGTGGCCCGCCGCCTGGCTGATGGGCCTGGGCACGCCGTTCAACACCATGCAGCTCGGCGGTGCGCTGCGCCTGACCACCAGCGGCCTCACGCTCGAGTCGGCGCAGGGCCGCTGGCGCCTCGTGGGCGGTGCCGACGTCGACCTGCTGGGCGTGTCGTCGCGCCTGTCGACGCTCGACACGCTCGGCAGCTACCGTCTCAGCCTGCGTGGCGGTGCCGCCACCGGCGAGACCGCGACCTTGTCGCTCGACACGCTCGAGGGTGCATTGCGCCTGACCGGCAGCGGACAATGGGCGGGACCGAAGCTGCGCTTCCGTGGTGAGGCCAGCGCGGCCGAAGGCCAGGAAGCCGCGCTGAACAATCTGCTCAACATCATCGGCCGACGGCAAGGCGCCGCTTCGGTCATATCGATCGGATGACCATGGAACTACGCGGTTGCCTCGCAGCAGGCCCCTTCAATCGACGACCCCGGTTGCAGCGACCGCTCTTCTTCGCCCTTGCGCTGGCCTTCGTCGCAACGTCCACCTTCGCGCAGACCGGCGCCTCGGCGCCGCGCGCGACGCCCCGTCCTGCCGGTGCGCAGGGCCAGAGCCCGGCCCTGAAGTCGAGTACGCCGATCACGGTCAACTTCGTCAATGCCGACATCGAGGCCGTCACCCGCGCGATCGCGGTGATGATCGACCGGCAGATCCTGGTCGATCCGCGCGTCAAGGGCACCATCACCGTCTACAGCGAACAGCCGCTGACGGTGCGAGAAGCCTACCTCAACTACCTGGCGGCATTGCGCGGCCTGGGCTTCGCGCTGGTCGACAGCGCGGGCCTGCTCAAGGTGGTGCCGGAGGCCGACGCCAAGCTGCAGACCGGCACCGTGTCGGTCGGGCCGGGCACGACACGCGGCGACCAGGTGCTGACGCAGATCTTCAAGCTCAACCACGAGAACCCGAACAACCTGGTGGCGATCCTGCGGCCGCTGATCAGCCCGAACAACACGATCAACGCCAACCCCGGCAACAACACGCTGGTCATTACCGACTACGCCGACAACCTGCAGCGCATCGGCAAGATCGTCGCGGCACTCGACCAGCCGTCGGCCACCGACGTCGAGGTCATCCCGATCAAGCATGGCGTGGCCAGCGACATGGCCACCATGATCCAGCGCCTGGGCGACGGGGCCACGGCCGGCGCGGCGCCGCCGGGCGCAGCGGCAGCCGGTGCGTTTGCGGTGATGGTCGATCCACGCGCCAACGCGCTCATCGTGCGCGCAGCCAATCCGGCACGCATGGCCACCTTACGCGCGCTGATCGACCGGCTCGACCGGCCGAGCGAGGGGCCGGCGGCCAACGGCAACATCTGGGTCGTGCACCTGAAGAATGCCGACTCGACCAAGCTCGCCACCGTGCTGCGGGCAGCCTTCGCCAGCCCCGGCGGCGGCGCATCCTCCACGGGACAGCAACCCCTTGCGCCGCAGCAGCCACAGGGCGTGGCGGGTACCGCCGCCTCGCCGGCGGCGACGCCCGTCGCCGCGTCGGCGCAACCATCGACCGGCGGCTTCATCCAGGCCGACCCGTCGACCAACTCGCTGATCATCACGGCCCCCGAGCCGCTGTACCGCCAGGTGCGCGCGATGATCGAGCAGCTCGATTCGCGCCGTGCCCAGGTCTACATCGAGAGCCTGATCGTCGAGGTATCGGGCGACAACGCAGCCGACTTCGGCTTCCAGTGGCAGGGGCTGATCGGGCAGAACGGCGACCGCTACGGCGCCTTCGCCGGCACCAACAGTTCCGTCGGTGGACCCAGCATCATCGACCTCACCACCACGCTGGCCGGCGCCGGCACCGCCACCAAGCCGGGCGAAGGGCTGAACATCGGCCTGCTCAAGAACTACGGCGGCACCTACGCGCTGGCCGCGATCGCTCGCATCCTGCAGAGTCAGAGCAACACCAACATCGTGTCGACGCCGAATCTCATCACGCTCGACAACGAAGAGGCCAAGATCATCGTCGGCAGCAACGTGCCGTTCATCACCGGCCAGTTCACCAACACCGGCACCTCCACGTCGAGCCCGTTCCAGACCATCGAGCGCAAGGACGTCGGCATCACGCTGCGCATCAAGCCGCAGGTTGGCGAAGGCGGCACCGTGCGCATGACGATCTTCCAGGAGTCGTCCAGCGTCAGCGACAAGGTGGCGCCCGGCACCTCGAACGCCGGCCCGTCGACCGACAAGCGCTCGATCGAATCGACCGTGGTCGTCGACGATGGCGCGATCCTGGTACTCGGCGGCCTGATCGAGGACCGCTTCACCGACAAGAAATCCAAGGTGCCCCTGCTCGGCGACATTCCGATCCTCGGCGGGCTGTTCCGCAGCGAGAGCCGCACGCGCACGCGCACCAACCTGATGGTGTTCCTGCGCCCGGTGGTGCTGCGCGACGCCGAGAGCGCCAACAAGCTCTCGCTGGACCGCTACGACATCATCCGCGCCCGGCAGAAGGACGCGCAGCCGGCCTCGAGCACCCTGCTGCCGATCAACGAGTCGCCGGTGATCCCGCCGCAGCGCGCGCCATCGGCAGCCTCTGCGCCGCTCGACCCGCCGCCACCGCCGCCGGCGACGTCGGACCCGCGCAACTGAGCGGCGCGACGATGGCCGCCCGGCACCCGCTGCCCTACGCGTTCGCCAAGGCGAACACACTGCTGCTCGAGGACGACGGCACGCAACGCGTGCTGTGGGCCACCGACAACTCGAGCGCCAGCGCGTTGTCGGAGGTGGTGCGCCTGTTCGACGTGACGAGCTTCGAGCGCGAGGCCGTCACCACGCTGACGCAGCGCATCGCCGCCGCCTACGCGGGCGGCGAGTCGAGCGCCGCGGCAGTGGTCGGCGAGGTCGAGAGCGCGGTGGATCTCTCGCGCCTGATGCAGGAACTGCCCGCCGTGGAAGACCTGCTCGAAGCTGCCGACGACGCGCCGATCATCCGCATGCTCAATGCCCTGCTGACGCAGGCCGCCAAGGACGGCGCCAGCGACATCCACATCGAGCCCTACGAGCGCAGCTCGGCGGTGCGCTTCCGCGTCGACGGCACGCTGCGCGAAGTGGTGCAGCCCAACAAGGCGCTGCATGCCGCGCTGATCAGTCGCCTGAAGATCATGGCCGAGCTCGACATCGCCGAGAAGCGCCTGCCGCAGGACGGCCGCATCTCGCTGCGCATCGGCGGCCGCGCGGTCGACGTACGGGTGTCCACGCTGCCATCGGCGCATGGCGAACGTGCCGTGCTGAGATTGCTCGACAAGTCCGACGCCCGTTTCTCGCTCGAGAGCCTGGGCATGAGCGGTGACTCGCTGAACCGCTTCGCCCGGCTCATCGAGCAGCCTCACGGCATCGTGCTCGTCACCGGTCCCACCGGCTCGGGCAAGACGACCACGCTGTACGCGTCGCTGGCACGGCTGCCCACCGGCACGACCAACATCCTGACGGTGGAAGACCCGGTCGAGTACGAGCTGCCCGGCATCGGCCAGACGCAGGTGAACCCGCGCATCGAGCTCACGTTCGCGAAGGCCCTGCGCGCGATCCTGCGCCAGGACCCGGACGTGATCATGATCGGCGAGATCCGCGACTACGAGACCGCGCAGATCGCGATCCAGGCCTCGCTGACCGGCCATCTGGTGCTGGCCACGTTGCACACCAACGATGCACCGTCGAGCGTGACGCGGCTGATCGACATGGGCGTCGAACCCTATCTGCTGAGCAGTTCGCTGCTGGGCGTGCTGGCGCAGCGCCTGGTGCGCAAGCTGTGCCCGCACTGCAAGAAGCAGGACGGCGCCGGGCGCTGGCATCCGGTGGGCTGCGCCGAGTGCGGCCAGACCGGCTACAAGGGCCGAACCGGCGTCTACGAGCTGATGGAAGTCGACGACAAACTGCGTGCGCTGATCCACAACCGCGCCGCCGAGAGCCAGCTGTTCGTCGCCGCCGAGGCCAATGGCCTGAAGCCGATGCGCGAGGACGGCCAGCGTCTGGTCGACGAAGGCATCACATCGCCCGAGGAAGTGCTGCGAGTGACTAGAGAATGATCCCCCCGAAGTGCCCTCGGCGCCTCCCCCCGTGGACCGCAACGGGCCACTTGGTGGCCCCGGGGGCGCCGTCAGCGGCCCGGCGAAGCCGGTTCCGCGGCGGCCACCTGGCTCGCACGGTGCTTTGCGTGGCGACCGCACCGGCGCGCCACTGACAAGACAGCATGCCCGCCTATCGCTTCGAGGCCATCGACGCCCAGGGCAAGCCGCGCACCGGTCTGCTCGAAGGCGATAACCCGCGCGCGGTGCGCACGCAGCTGCGTGCGCAGGGGCTGGTGCCGATCGGCGTCGAAGGCGTCGCGGCGGGCCTCGACGGCGGACGGCAGGCCCGCTTCACGCGGCGCACCTTCAGCACCACGTCGCTCGCGGTCTGGACGCGCCAGCTGGCCGGCCTGGTGGCCGCGGGGCTGCCGCTCGAGCGCGCATTGACGGCGTTGTCCGAAGAGGCCGAGGAGCCGCGGCAGCGCGACCTGGTGGCCCACCTGCGCGCCGAAGTCAACGCCGGTTCGACCTTCGCGCGCGCGCTCGCCAGCGCGCCGCGCGAGTTCGACGACGTCTTTCGCGCTGTGGTCGCGGCCGGCGAGCAGAGCGGCGCGCTCGGCACCGTGCTCGAACGCCTTGCCGACGACCTGGAGGAGCGCCAGGCGCTGCGGGCCAAACTGCTCGGCGCCGCGCTGTACCCGGCCATCGTGTCGGTGATCGCGCTGGTGATCGTGATCTTCCTCGTCACCTACGTGGTGCCCCAGGTGGCCGGCGTGTTCGCCAGCAGCAAGCGTGCGCTGCCCTTCCTGACCACCGCGATGCTGGCAATCAGCGCCTTCGTGCGCAGCTGGGGCTGGCTGGTCGCCCTGGGCTGCGTCGCGGCCGGCGCCAGCCTGGCCTTCTCGCTGCGCAACGAGGCGTTCCGCGAACGGTTCGACGCGATGTGGCTCGGCCTGCCGCTGGTGGGTCGGCTCTCGCGCGGCTACAACGCGGCGCGCTTCGCCGGCACGCTGGCCATGCTGGCCGGCGCCGGCGTGCCGATCCTCAAGGCCTTGCAGGCCGCCGCCGAGACGCTCGGCAATCGCGCGCTGCGCGCCGATGCGATGGATGCACTGGTGCAGGTGCGCGAGGGTGCGCCGCTCGCTTCGGCGCTGGCCGGCCGCCGGCGTTTCCCGGGGCTGCTCGCGATGTTCGCGCGTCTGGGCGAGCAGACCGGCGACCTGCCCAAGATGCTGGCCCGCGCCGCGGCACAACTGAGCGGCGAGGTGCAGCGCCGCGCGATGGCACTGGCGACCATCCTCGAGCCGCTGCTGATCGTCGCGATGGGCGGCGTGGTGATGCTGATCGTGCTGGCCGTGCTGCTGCCGATCATCCAGCTCAACACCTGGGTGCGCTAGGGTCCAGCCCACCCCCTGTCCGCGGGCGTTGCATCGCGGGCATTGAACGCAGTGCCGCGGTGGTGCAACAAATAGCGTGACATGTCCGGCACAATTTGCAGCGACGCCGGGCGCGCCATTTGCTTGAATGACCGCAGGGCGTTCGTTTGTGCGTCACGGAGGTGCGTCATGGCCATCACCCACGATCTGGTGCCGCTGCAAGGCCGCAGCCAAATACCGATCGCCAAGATGCGCAGCGTGTACCGCTGCGACGATGTGCAGCGGCGGCTGACCAAGCTGCCGCCGAAGGAACACGAGTCGCTGCGCGCGACCTACGAGCGCATGCTCGAGAAGGGCCCCGAGCGCTTCCAGGTCAAGCCCTCGGGCCTGCCGGCGATGGAGCACCTCTACGATGAAATGCCCAACTTCGCCGACGTGCTCGACGACGTGAAGCGCCAGCTCGCGCTGTGCGAGGACAGCCGCGACGCACTCGAGCTCACGCCGACGCTGCTGCTGGGCCCGCCCGGCGTGGGCAAGACCCACTTCGCGCGCCAGCTGGCCGGCCTGCTGGGCACCGGCATGGGCTTCGTGTCGATGAGTTCGCTCACCGCCGGCTGGGTGCTCAGCGGCGCCTCGTCGCAGTGGAAGGGCGCGCGTCCGGGCAAGGTGTTCGAGACGCTGGTCGACGGCCAGTACGCCAACCCGGTGATGGTGATCGACGAGATCGACAAGACCAGCGGCGAGCATGCCTACGACCCGCTTGGCGCGTTGTACAGCCTGCTCGAGATCGATACCGCGCATGCCTTCACCGACGAATTCGCCGAGATCGCCATCGACGCGAGCCAGGTGATCTGGGTGGCCACCGCGAACGACGAGCGCTCGATCCCCGAGCCGATCCTCAACCGGATGAACGTCTACCAGGTCGAGGCGCCCGATGCTGATGCCGCGCGCGGCATTGCGCAGCGCCTGTACAGCCGCATCCGCGACAGCCACGACTGGGGCCAGCGCTTCGACCCGGAGCCGCCGCTGCCTGTGCTCGACAAGCTGGCCGAGCTGGCGCCGCGCGAGATGCGCCGCGCCTGGATGGCCGCCTTCGGCAACGCCAAGCTCGATGGTCGCCACAGCATCGAGCTGCGCGACCTGCCCGATCCGTCGGGCCGGCGGCGGCCGATCGGCTTCGTGCAGTAGCGCCCCGCCGCCAGCGCGCCTGCAGGTGTCCGTATCATCGGGCCATGGGTGCCACCCTGGCCGGCCAGCTCGTCGTTGCGATCTCCTCGCGCGCCTTGTTCGATTTCGAAGAGGAGAACCGCGTCTTCGAGGCGAGCGACGACCGCGCCTACATGCAGCTGCAGCTCGAGCGGCTGGAGCAGCCGGCGCGACCGGGCGTCGCGTTCTCGCTGGTCAACAAGCTGCTCGCCTTCAACGTCGAGCGGCCGCGCGTGGAGGTCGTGATCCTGTCGCGCAACGACCCGGTGTCGGGCATGCGGGTGTTCCGCTCGGCGCGCCACTTCGGATTGCCGATCCAGCGCGGCGTGTTCACCCGCGGCGAGAGTCCGTGGCGCTACCTGCGGCCGCTGTCGGCACACCTGTTCCTGTCGACCAACGAGGCCGACGTGCGCTCGGCGCTCGCCGCCGACGTGCCCGCGGCGCGCGTCTACCCACACAGCGCACGCGCGTCCGATGCACACCCCAACGAGGTGCGCATCGCCTTCGACGGCGACGCGGTGCTGTTCTCCGACGAGGCCGAGCAAGTGTTCCAGCGCGACGGGCTCGACGCGTTCCAGACGCACGAGAGCACCCATTCGGCCACGCCGCTGGCGCCGGGCCCGTTCAAGCCGCTGCTGGAGGCGTTGCATCGTCTGCAGCGCACGCCGGCGCTCGACATGCGCATCCGCACCGCGCTCGTCACCGCGCGCAGTGCGCCGGCACACGAGCGCGCGATCCGCACGCTGATGAACTGGAAGATCGAGGTCGACGAGGCGATGTTCCTCGGCGGGCTGGCCAAGGGCGAGTTCCTGC
>CALMQI010000417.1 GCA_937871935.1 uncultured Burkholderiales bacterium | reverse complement strand
TGGACTTCGACTGCGTGTTGGGGAGAATCGCCAGCCTGAGGTAAGCACGAGAGCCGTTCTTCAGATCCGCCAAGTCCAGTCATTTTTTTTGGCGGTCGAGCGCACGCGAACGCGTTGTTGGCAACCCACGGGATCCGGCAACGAGCCCGCCCTGGCCAGCTGGGGAGCTCAGCGTCGCCGAGCGAGTCCGAGGCTGGCGTAGGGGCGCGCGTAGAGCTCGAAGGCGAAGGGGTCGGCTCCCTTCCCGGCGCGGTAGACGATGCGCTCGCGACCGAGCACGAAGTCGATGTCCACGCCGTGCGAGGACTCGTTCACGCGCTGCGGAGGGCGCAGGGCGTCGGTCGGCGCGGCGTAGAGCTCGCCGTTCGCGTCGAGGAAACCGAGCCAGTCCTCCTGCGGCTGCAGCCGGACGAGCGGTGCGAGCGTGTCGAACGGACCGGTGCCGACGCTCCGTGCGCCGCTTCCAAAGAACAAACCGTTCAGGTGACCTGGGCTGGGACGAGCTTGTAGCCGAGCTGGTTGGCAGCGCGCTCGAGGCCGGTGAGCCTTCTGGCTTGGTAGAGGCGCTCGTAGGCTTCCTGGCCGATGTCGGCGAAGGACCTCTTGGTGGCCAGCATGGAGTAGAAGAGTCGGGCGAGCTTGTGGGCGGTGGCGGTGATGGCCTTGGGGGCGCCGAGCTTGGTCTGCATTCGGCGGTAGTAGGCGCCGAGCGCGCTCTTGGCGTGGTGCAGTCCGTAGGCAGCCATGCGGAAGACACGGGCCGCGCGGTTGACGCACGGCTGGGAGCGCGACGACAGGACCTTGCCGCCGGAGACACGGTTGTTCGGGCACAGCCCCAGCCAGGAGGCGAAGGCTTTCGCCGAGCGCCAACGGCGCGCGTCGATGCCGGTCTCGGCGAGAATCGTCAACACCGAGGTGGTCGATAGCCCTGGGATCGCGGTCAGGTCGACGCCCGCGAGGCGGAAGAGGTGAGCGTAGGCATCGAAGCCCAGGCCATTTTTCGATGCGCGTGGCGGCCGCTCCGGTGGTGGAGGTGTCCGACCATCGTCCTTGGGCCCGTGCTGTTCGAGGAAGCGCTCGATCTCGGCGTCGCACTCGCCGATCAGAGCCTGGCATTGCCGGTAGAGAGTCACGGCCTGGCGTAGCGCGAAGACGTGCTCGGCTCGGTAGTGCCCGGTCAGAGCCTTGGCGATGGTCGCTTCGTCATTCTTGCAGCGCGGGTGGCGGTGCTTGGCCAGCTGCTCTGGATCGCGCTTGCCAGCCAGGATGTCGTCGATGATCGCCATCCCCGTGGTACCCGTGACGTCCGACAGGACCTCGGTCAGCTTCACGTTCATCAGCTCCAGCGCCTTCTGCATGTGTTGGATGTGCTGGGCGGCCTGCAGCACCAAGCCGTCGCGCTGGCGCATGTAGGCACGCAGCACGCACGTCTCGTCGTCCGGACGAAAGGCCGACATCAGCAGGCCGTACGTGTGCAGCTGCTGCAGCCACTGACAGTCGGCGACGTCGCTCTTGCGACCGCTCACATTCTTCACGCGACGCGCGTCCACCAAGCGCACCTCGAAGCCGCGCTCCTCCAGGACCTGGAACAACGGGATCCAGTAGACCCCCGTCGATTCCATCGCCACCGTGCGCACACCGCACGTCGTCAGCCAGTCCGCTAGCCGGTACAGATCCGCGGTGTAGGCCGCGAACTCGCGCACAGGTCGATCGTCACGGTCCTCGGGAACCGCCACGAAGTGGCTGGCCGAGCCGATGTCGATGCCAGCCGCATGTTGATTGATCCGTTCCATCGCCGACGGAACTCGACGCTTGCTGCTTCCTGATGATCCAGCCATCGTTGCCTCCAGGTTGATGCGAAGCGCCGAGAGCGGGGCGGCAGAAAAACACTCTTCCAAACGGGATCGCCGCTCGCGCGGCGTCACCAGTGACCAGGCCGCAGGTACCCGCAGACCAGGCTCAGAGACGGGCACGAAGCACCAGAGCGATAGCGGTCTCTTTCCCGGCGCATGCGCGACATGCTCGCCTCACGGCCTCCAGCCCGCGAATGTTCTTTCCTGACCAGGCCCGCCTCCGGCGGGTTAGAGGCTCAGAACTGGAAGTAGATGAAGGCCTTCGTCTCGGTGGCCATGAAGGCCAGCACCAGCGCGGCCACCGCGCCGACGGCGGCCGAGTAGACCCAGTCGTTGAGCACGGCGAAGCGCCGGAACCAGCCCCGGTAGAAGGCGTAGTGCACGACGAAGAAGCCGGCCACCAGCAGCAGCCAGGCGGCCTCGAGCTGCTGCGCGCCGCCGCGCTGCAGGCCGAAGAAGATGCGCTGCATCTCCCAGCCCTGGTCCCAGCCGGTCGAGCGGAACAGGATCCAGTTCCAGAACAGGAACCACCACAGGAGCGGCGTGCCTAGGAGCGCGCTCGCGCGGCGCTGCAAGCCAATAGCGCAATACCTGCTTGCGCACCCGGAACTCGTTGGGGTTGTTGATCACTGTCTCGATGCGCAACACCAGGCCCGCCTTGTTGTACATCTTCAGCCAGTTCTGCTTGACCCGGTGCCTACTCCGCAAGCCAACGGCGCGGCGGCACACCAGGCTGGACAGATCGGAGACCACTTCGCCCTGGAAGTAGCCGGTCAACTTGCGCCAGACGAAGTTCATGACCTCGCGCGCGCCGAGGTTCAGCGTGAGCGACGGCGTCGCGCGCCAGCGCGTCGAAAAGCCAGGTGACGTCGTGAAGGAAGGCGATGTCGTGCAGCGCGGTCACAAGATCGGCGACGTCGGCTCCACCGGCCGCTCTACGGGGCCGCACCTGCATTTCGAGGTGCGCTACCGTGGCGCCGCGCAGAACCCCGCGAAGTTCCTGGTGTCGAACGCCCAGGCGCGGGCCAAGTAGCAATCCGGCTTTCCGGCTAAAATCAACGGTTTTGCGGGCTGGGGTGGCTTTGGGCCTCCCGAGCACCGTTTACATGGGCGCAACACTCCCCCAAGTGCTCCGAAAGATTCTCGAATTCCTCGTCGCTGTCCCAACGCGCATCTTCGGCAGCCGCAATGAGCGCCTGCTCAAGCAGTACTCGGCGGTCGTGGCGCAGATCAACGCGCTCGAAGCCAACGACGTCGCAGAGTTCGCGGCTTCTCAAATCGCATCGCTGAACGCCACGCAGGTGACCGCGCTGACCGCCGACATCGTCGCGGCGCTGGCCGACACCCAGATCGCGGCGCTCACATCGGCGCAGCTGCAGGCGCTGACCACGGACAACGTTTCGGCTCTAGCGCAATCTCAAGTCGAAGCGCTGACCACGGGCCAGATCGCTGCCTTTACGACGACGCAGATCGCGGCGCTCGACACCGCCGACATGGCCGAGTTCAACGAAGATCAGATCGCGGCCCTGACCGTCACGCAAATCCGCGCCATCACCGCGGCCAACCTGGCGGCACTCGCCGACACGCAAGTGCAGGCGCTCACAACGGCGCAATTGCAGGCGATCTCGACCGCCAACA
>CALMQI010000416.1 GCA_937871935.1 uncultured Burkholderiales bacterium | reverse complement strand
GGCCGACGGCAACGAGGCCGTCATCTCGGGCGGCTTGGCGCCCGGCCAGATCGTCGTGACCGCCGGTGTGCATGTGCTCAACCCGGGGCAGAAGGTCAAGTTCTACGTCGACCTGCTGCAGAAGGTGCGCGAGACACCGGACTGGAAGGAGTTCATGGAAAAGGGCGCCTTCAACACCACCGCGCTCACCGGCACCGACTACGTGCGCTGGCTCACCAACGCCGACGTGCTGCACAAGCAGTTGATGACCGAGGCCGGGTTCCTGGCCAAGTAACCCTCGAAGCGCACGTCCGCTGGTTGCCGCGCCGCGAGCTGCGGCTCGCCTGCCGCGGGCCGCGGCAGGCTGCCCGGTCCGGTGCGTGCGCCGGCCTCTCTGTCCACGACCTCCCCGGAGTGCCTGCATGTCAAGCGAAGCCAAGGATGACGCGCCGGACAGTCCGGCCGTCACGAAGAACAGGACCGTCGACGCCGTGGTGGCGGCGATCCTGTTCGTCGTCGGCGCCGTCGTCATCGTCGAGTCGCGCCGCTTGGGCGCCGGCTGGTCCAGCGACGGCCCTGGCGCGGGCTACTTTCCCTTCTACATCGGGCTGATCATCTGCATCTCCTGCCTGGGCATCCTGTACCAGAGCCTGCTCAGCAAGTCGGCCGACAAACGCACCTTCGTCGACCGCGAGCAGCTCGGCCGCGTGCTGTCGGTGCTGCTGCCGGTGGCGGTGTACATCTTCGCGATCGTCTTCCTCGGGCTGTACGTCGCCTCGGCGATCTACATCGCGCTGTTCATGATCATCCTCGGCAAGTACAACCCGGTGCGCAGCGTGCTGCTCGGCGTGGTGGTCAGTGCCGTGTTCTTCATGATGTTCGAGGTCTGGTTCAAGGTACCGCTGTACAAGGGCCGCCTCGAACCACTGGGCTTCCTGGGCTACTGACGGCTCGTTTGGAACCTGCAACAACACCGACATGGTCGAACTGAACTCGCTGATCCAGGGCTTCGGCGTCGTGCTGCAGCCGATGAACATCCTGCTGATGTTCGTCGGCATCATCCTGGGCGTGCTGATCGGCGTGCTGCCCGGGCTGGGCGGCGCCAACGGCGTGGCGATCCTGCTGCCGCTGACCTTCTCGATGTCGCCGACCTCGGCGATCGTGATGCTGTCGTGCATCTACTGGGGGGCCCTCTTCGGCGGGGCGATCACCTCGGTGCTGTTCAACATCCCCGGCGAGCCGTGGTCGGTGGCGACCACCTTCGACGGTTATCCGATGGCGCAGAAGGGCCGCGCCGGCGCGGCGCTGACCGCGGCGTTCACGTCGTCGTTCGTCGGCGCCTTCATCGCGGTGGTGATGATCACCTTCCTGGCGCCGCTGGTGGCCCGGTTCGCGCTGCAGTTCGGCGCGCCCGAGTTCTTCTCGGTCTATCTGCTCACGTTCTGCAGCTTCGTCGGCATGGGCAAGGGCTCGCCGTTCAAGATCCTGGTGGCGATGGCGTTCGGCTTCGCCCTCGCAGCGGTGGGCCTGGACACCGTGACCGGCCAGCTGCGCCTTACCTTCGGCCAGCACGAGCTGATGCGCGGTTTCGACTTCCTGATCGCGGTGATCGGCCTGTTCGGCATCGGCGAGATCCTGCTGTCGATGGAGGAGGGCCTGAAGTTCTCGGGCAAATCGGCCAAGATCAACTCAAAGGTGGTGTGGGAGACCTGGAAGGAATTGCCCAAGTACTGGGTCACGTCGCTGCGCAGTTCGCTGGTCGGCATCTGGATGGGCATCACGCCGGGCGGCGCGACGCCGGCATCTTTCATGAGCTACGGGCTGGCCAAGAAGATGTCGCGTACCGGCTCGAAGTTCGGCACCGGCGAGATCGAAGGCGTGATCGCGCCCGAGACCGCGGCGCACGCGGCCGGCACCAGCGCGCTGCTGCCGATGCTGGCGCTCGGCATCCCGGGCTCGCCGACCGCGGCGGTGCTGCTCGGCGGCCTGCTGATCTGGGGCCTGCAGCCCGGGCCGCTGCTGTTCGTCGAGCAGAAGGATTTCGTCTGGGGCCTGATCGCCAGCATGTATCTCGGCAACCTGGTCGGCCTGATCGTCGTGCTGACCACGGTGCCCCTCTTCGCGTCGATCCTGCGTATTCCGTTCTCGATCATCGCGCCGGTGATCATCGTGATCTGCGCGATCGGCGCCTACACCGTGCACAACGCGATGCTCGACATCTGGTTCATGCTCGGCTTCGGCGTCATCGGCTACGTGTTCAAGAAGCTCGACTACCCGCTGGCCCCGCTGGTGCTCGCGCTGGTGCTCGGCGACAAGGCCGAGGATTCGTTTCGCCAGGCTATGCTGGTGTCGCAGGGCGACGTCACCATCATGTGGTCCAACCCGCTGGTCGGCAGCATTACCACGCTGGCACTGGTGATGCTGATCTGGCCGCTGATCTCCAAGGGCCTGACGGCGCTGCGCACCCCCCGTTCGGACGTCGCAGCACCCCGCCAGGGAAGCTGAGCACGCGAAGGAGCTGGACATCATGCCCGTCATCGCATTGACCCAGGGGATGGGCTCGCTGGCGCAGGAGGTCGCCGAACAGCTGGCGCAGGAGCTCGGCCTGACCACCCTGCAGCACGAGGTAGCCGAGCGCGTGGCCGGCAAGATGCACGTGTCCAAGAGCCTGATCAGCCGGCTGCGTGCCGGCAAGGCCGGGCCGATCGAGCGGCTGCGCACCGACCAGGAGGCGATCGCGGTCTACACCGCCGAGCAGGTGCTTGACGCGGCTGCCAAAGGCAATGTGGTCATCCGCGGCTGGGGCGCGACGCTGCTGCTGCGCGCGGTGCCGCATGTGCCGTGCATCCGCATCATGCGGCCGTTCGACCAACGCGTGCGCTGGCTGATGAAGGAGCTCGACACCGACGACGTCGACGTGGCCGAGCACGAGATCCGGCGCAGCGATGCCTCCAACGCCTCGCGCATGCACGAGCAGTTCGGCGTCAACTGGGGTGACCCGGTGCTGTTCGACATGGTGCTGAACACCGAGCGCCTGTCGGTGCAGACTTGCGTCGAGCAGATCAAGGGCCTGCTCAAGCGCCCGGAGTTCGCCGAGACCGAGGCGTCACGCGCGATGCTGCAGGGCATGGCGCTGAGTGCGCACGTGCGCGCCGCGCTCAGCTCGCACGACGAGACGCATGCGGTCGACATCACGATCGACAGCGCCGATGGCCGCGTCACGCTGCGTGGCATCGTCGCCGACGACGAAGAGAAGCACGCCGCGGTGCGGGTGGCCGAGGGCGTGGCCGGCGTGAAGGAGGTGGACAACCAGCTGCACGCCATCTCCGACGCCAGGCACTTTCCGACGGCGCGGCGCTGAATCGGCGGCTGGGCTGTGCGATCGATCGAGTGAATCTGGCCGGCCCGGGGGCTGGAGTCGGCCCGCGTGCGAGCGTTCGCGAAGGACCGCTTCCGGACCGAGTACTGCGCATCGCGCCAGGCGGTACCCGGCCGGGGCTCATACTGGGTCGG
>CALMQI010000415.1 GCA_937871935.1 uncultured Burkholderiales bacterium | reverse complement strand
CGGCCAGCTCACGCCCCGCCTGCGCTTCGTCGAGGATGATCGGCTACATCCCGACATCGCCGCGCAAGACGTCGGCGACCCGCTGGTGGTGGTTGGCCTGCCGCGCACCGGCACCACCATGCTGCAATGGCCCTCGGAAGCCTTCACCGATTTCGACAAGTCCAATGACGGCAACCAGGTGGATTGGATGGCAGTCCTGAAGTCCGGCAAGATCGCGCCCTGGTTCGAATTTGAAAAACAGACGACCGAGCCGTTTCTGTTCGATCTGGTGATCGTGCGCGAGGTGAAGGGCTCGATGCCCGACGTGGTGTACCCGCACAAGCAGCACACCGAGTGGCTCGATTGCTCCAACTGCCATCCGGGGATCTTCATTCCGCAAAAGGGTGCCAACCAGATCAGCATGGCGTCGATCCTGCTCGGCCAGAAGTGCGGCGTGTGCCACGGCAAGGTGGCGTTCCCGGTGTCGGAGTGCCGGCTGTGCCACTCCAAACCGAAGGCCACCGCTACCGCCGAAGCGCCGCAGCCGGCGCCCGGCAAGTGAATCGAGGAGATCCGACATGACGACTGCGCGATTGCACATCCACCAGGCCGTGCTGGTGCTGGCCGTCGAAGCCCTGCTGGCGCTCGCCGCGCCTGCGACGCTGGCGCAGACCGATGGCGCTGCGCCGCGCCCGCGCGGCGTCGAGGTGACGCGACAGGTGATCGAACAGAAGGCGGCGATGATCGAGAAGCTGGTCTTCGACTCGCCGGTGGCCACACGCATCACCGGCAGCCAGAACGTGGACGCGCGCCGGCACTTCAACAACGCGCGCGAGCTGTACACCCACTCTCGCGCATTGGCCGGTTCCGGCCAGCTGCGCGGCGCCGACCTGCTGCTCAACGAGGCGATCTGGGAGATCGGCCGCGCTCAGATGCTGGTGCCCGACCAGGCCGCACGATTGGTGGAAGAGCGCGGGCGTTACGAGCAGCTCAAGGGCAGCGTCGACGCGCTGCTGCGCACCTACCAGCTCGGCGCCGAGGGGGCGCCGCGTCCCGACACGCCATCGGAGCGCAGCGTGGCGCGTGCGCTGGCCGCGGCCGACCACGCGCGCATCGACGCGGACCGGGGACGCATCGTCGAGGCCAACCGCGCGCTCGAGCAGGCGCTGACCGTGCTGCTGAAGAATGCGCTGTCACGCCTGGACGGCCAGACACTGGTGTACGACCGGCGCTTTGCCAGCAGCCGCGAGGAGTATGCGCACGAACTCGAGCGCCACCGCAGCTACGACAGTCTGGTGCCGCTGGCGATCCTGGAGTACCGGCCGTCGCGCGAGGCGCAGACACTGATCGAGCGCTACGTGCGGCAGAGCCGCGCGCTGCGCGAGCGCGCCGAAGCGCAGGCCGCCGCCAACGACCATGCCCAGGCCATCCTGTCGCTGGCCGAGGGCACCGACAACCTGCAGCGCGCCTTGCACGCCTCGGGCCTGACCGTTCCGCAGACCATGGGGAGCTCGCAATGAACGCAGTGCCGAGCAGATGTTCAGCTCATCCATGGCGGCTGGCCCTGGCCGCGCTGGCGTTGGCCGTGGTGGCGCCGCTGGCGGCGCTGGCGCAGGCCGGCGGGCCAGCCGGCGCGAGCAACCCGCCGACACGCGAGCAGGTGGAGCGCCGCCTGCAGTCCACGGGTGCGCTGGTCGGCCAATCGTCCGGCGCCAAGCAGATCGAGACGAGCGCCAACATCGACGCGAAGGTGCAGCTCGCCAAGGCTCGCGAACTGCATGCGCAGGCCAAGGTGATGCTCGACGGCGGCGACGTCGAGACCGCCAACAAGCTGCTGCATGCCTCTGCCCGCACGCTGGTGGAGGCGGTCGGCATGGCGTCGGCCGACCAGGTGCATGCGCGCAAGGACAGGGTCGACTACGACGCGCGCCGCGAGTCGACGCGGGCGCTGCTCGACGCCGGCCAGCGCATCGCCGCCGAAAAGGGCGCCGGCCCGCGCAACGCCGAGCTGATGAAGCGCATCGACGCGATCATCGCCGAGGCCGATCACCAGGCCGGCGCGGGCAACCTGCCCGAGGCTCGGCGCACGCTCGACCAGGCCTATGGCGCGGCGCGCGCCGCCGTCAGCGGCATGCGCGGCGGCGAGACGCTGGTGCGCTCGCTCAACTTCGCCAGCAAGGAGGAGGAGTTCCACTACGAGATCGACCGCAACGACACGCATCGCATGCTGGTGACGCTGCTGCTGCAGGACCGGCGCGGCGCCGGCTCGGTCGATGCGATGGTCGAGCGCGCGACACAGACGGCGGCAAGGCTGCGCCAGCAGGCCGACGAGCAGGCCAAGCGCGGCGAGTTCGACGCCGGCGTGAAGACGCTCGAGGACTCCACGCGTGAACTGCAACGCGCGATCCGCGCCGCCGGTGTCTACATTCCGGGCTGACGCCATCGGTCGCCCGCCCACACTGCATGTCCCGCCCTCGCCGACACTCATGGCTGATTGCGCTGCTCACTCTGGTGGTCGGCCTCGGCTGGGCGGCCGGCAAGTGGACGCCGCTGGCCAAGGACGGCGTGCACGACCCGGACAGCCCGGCGATCGGCGTGCTGCAGGAGCCCGCCGAGGCGCTGTCGACACTGCCGCCCGACACGGCCGGCAACCAGGTACTGTGGATGCGTGCGCTCGACGAAGGCCATATCCAGCCGCGCACCAACATCCTGCCGGAGACCCAGGTCAACCTGCGCCTGACCGACGTGCTGCTGAAGAATACCGGCGAGATGCCGCTGGTGCTGTTTCCGCACCGGCAGCACACCGCGTGGCTCGATTGCAGCAATTGCCACGACCAGCTGTTCGAGCGCAAGGCGGGAGCGACCAGGATCAACATGTTCCTGATCCTGCAGGGCGAGAAGTGCGGCCTGTGCCACGGCGCCGTGTCGTTCCCGCTCACCGAATGCCTGCGCTGCCACAGCGTGACGCGCGACAGCGCGCTCGCGCGCACCTTCGGCAAGTCGCTCGTGCTCGATCGAACGCCGCCGGGGCCGACACGATGATGCCGCTGGCGCCCCTGCAAGTCGCCGTGCTGCTGCTCGGCGCGCTATTCAGCTCGTCCGCCGCAGCCGAATACGGCGACGTGGTGCTGAACCTCAAGTCCGAGAGGGAGGGCGTGCGGCCGGTGATCTTTCCGCACTGGTTCCACCGCATCCGCTATCGCTGCAAGGTCTGCCATTCGGAGCTCGGTTTTCGCATGCGCGCCGGCGCCAACGTGGTGACCATGGCCGACATCATCGACGGGCGCTTCTGCGGCATGTGCCACAACGGCCAGGTGGCGTGGTCGGCCGATCGCTGCGACCTGTGCCACTCGGGCAAGCGCGGGCTGCAGGCCGGCATCATCGGTGGCGCCGAAACCAAGGGGCCGGGCCGATGGTGAGACTTCGTGTCGGCTGCTGCGGTTCGAGGGTACTCGCCTGGCTGTGCGTCACGCTGGCGTGGCTGACCGGCTGCGCGCCGCTGCCGCCGGAGCCCGACGCACCGCCGCCGCCCGCCCAGCCCGTCGCTGGCACGCGCGCCGGCACGCCGCTGCTGACGCCGTGGATGACGCTCACCGGCGCCTGGCGCGCACCGGCACCGGTGGCGCAACCGCTGCCGCTGCCGATGCCGTTTCTCGCGCCGCCGTCGAACCAGCGGCTGAACTTCCAGCTGCCGGTGGGCGTCGCGCTGCGCGGCGAGCTGATGCTGATCGCCGACGCCGGCTGGCGGCAGCTGTTCCGCTTGGAACGCTCGCGCGATGTCATGGTGCCGCTGGGGCCGTTTGCCACTGCGCTGGCCGCCGACCATGCCACCTCGCTGCAGCTGGGCAGCGACGGCAGCGCCTGGCTGGTCGAGCCGGCCGCGGGCCAGGTCGTGCAGCTCGACGCGGCCGGGCGCGTGCGGCGCACGCTGCGTGACGCACGCTTCGCGTCGCGGCCGATCGCGGTCGTCGCCAGCGAGGCGCCCGGCGACATCTACGTGGCCGACTCGACCGACGCGCGCATCGTCGTCTTCGAACCGTTCGGCCGCGTCATCCGCCGCTTCGGCGAAGGCCGGCTGCAGAGCGTCGCCGCGATGGTCGCCGGCCCGCTCGGCCTGTACGTCGTCGACCGGCTGGCGCAGCAGGTTGTCGTGTTCGGCCCCGACGGCAGCGTGCGGCAGTCGTTCGGCGAGGGCGTGCTGGTGCAGCCGCGGGCGATCGCGGTTGACGCCGCCGGTCGTGTCTTCGTCGCCGACGACGCCGATCAGACGATCCGCGTCTTCCTCGACGGCGAGCACATCGCCAGTGCCGGCGGGCGCGGCAGCGCGCCGGGCCGCTTCGGCCGCATCGACGCGATGGCGGTCGACGGCAACCTGCTGGCGGTGGCCGACGGTGTCAACTCGCGCGTGCAGCTGCTGCTGGTCAGCCCCGAGTCGCTGCGCCGACCCGAGGGAGCGCGGCAATGACGAGTTGTCGGTCTGCACTGCTGCTCGCTGCCGTCGTGCTCGCCGGCTGCGCCAGCGAGCCGCTGCAGATGCGTTTCGACGACAGCGGCAGCGACGGACGCGTCTGGCCGGCGCCGCAGACGCAGGAGGTGCCGCGCTACCGCTACATCGGCCAGCTCACCGGCGAGGCCAATTTCAAGGCACCGGCTGAGCAGACCAGCGCCTTCAAGCGCGCGCTGCAGTGGATCGTCGGCCTGGCCGAACGCGAGCCCAGCCCGCTGGTGCTGCAGCGGCCGCAGAGCGGCACCGTCGATGCGCGCGGCCGCGTGTTGGTCACCGACGTGAGCCGCGCCGCGGTGTTCGTCTTCGACGAGGCGGCCGGCAAGCTCGAGCTGTGGGAGCGTGCCGGCAGCGCGCAGCACTTCGTCGCACCGATCGGCATTGCCAACGGCCGCGCCGGCGAGCTGCTGGTCAGCGACGCCGAGCTGCGCATCGTCGTGCGGCTCGACGCCGAGGGCCAGCCTCTCGGTGCGATCGGCGCGGGGCTGCTGAAGCGGCCGACCGGCATCGCACGCGACGCCAAACAGGGCCGCGTCTTCGTCGCCGACACCCACGACCATGACGTCAAGGTGTTCGACGACGACGGCCGGTTGATCGATCGCTGGGGCCGGCGTGGCGACCAGGCCGGCGAGCTGAACTTTCCGACGCACCTGACCTGGGCCCACGACACGCTGTACGTCACCGATGCGATCAACGCGCGCGTGCAGGCTTTCGACTCGCTCGGGCAACCGGTGCGGCAGATCGGGCGGCGCGGCTTGTACGTTGGCAACCTGGTGCGACCCAAGGGCGTGGCGGCCGATGACGAGGGCAATCTCTACGTCGTCGAGTCGATGCACGACACCTTGCTGGTGTTCGACAACGAGGCGCGGCTGCTGCTGTCGATCGGCGGCACCGGCAGCGAAGTCGGGCGCTTCTACCTGCCGACCGGCGTGTGGGTCGACGCGCGCAACCGGGTGTTCGTGGCCGACATGTTCAACGGGCGTGTGGTGGTGTTCCAGTTCCTGGGGGGTGGGTGATGCGGCACGCCGCTAGAGCGGTCGTGCTCGGTCTGGCTGTGCTGGCCGCCGGGCTCGCGCAGTGGGCCGGTGCGGCCAAGGTGCCGGACGTCGGCAACACCTTGCACAACCTGTCGATCACGGGTCCGGGGTCGCTGAAGGCGACCACCGAATCGCAGATCTGCGTGTTCTGCCACACGCCGCACGCCGCCGAGAGCATCCCGGCCGCGCCGCTGTGGAACCGCAAGCTGTCGGGTGCGACGTACCAGACCTACACCTCGAGTTCGATCGAGGCCAACGCCGCCGAACTCGCCGCCGGCCCCGGCGGCAGCTCCAAGCTGTGCCTGTCGTGCCACGACGGCACGTTGGCCATCGGCAATGTCAACGTGCTCAACGGCCAGGCCAACCCGACGATCACGCTGCAGGGCACCGGACCCGGCGGCACGATGGCGGCGGGGCAGGGCGCGACGACCGGCTTCACGCGCAACCTGGGCGTCGATCTGCGCAACGACCATCCGATCTCGTTCACCTACGACGCCGCGCTGGCGGCCGCCGATGGCGAGTTGCGCGTGCCCGACGGCGCCACGGTCGGCAACCGGGCACCGGGGGCGCCGAAGCCGAAGCTGCCGCTCGAGGCGGGGCAGATGCAGTGCGCGACCTGTCACGACCCGCACCTGCGCGAAACCGACACGGCCAAGGGGTCGGCGAAGTTCCTGCGTGTCAACCGTTTCCAGGAGTCGGTCCCCGGTGGCGGCGCATATTCGGAGGCGGCCGACATCGTCTGCCTGGCGTGCCACGACAAGGCGGGCCTGAGCTGGGCCTTTTCGGCGCACGCGCACCCGACCGTCGCCAACGAGTTGTATGCCGGTCTGCCGTCGCAGCCGACCTCGCCGGTCGGGCTGCGCGAGTTCCCGGCAAGCTTGCCGGTGTGGAAGGCCTCGTGCCTGAACTGCCACGACACGCACTCGGTGCAAGGCTCGCGCCGACTGCTGCGCGAGGGCACCGACAGTGCCGCGGTGCCCAAGGCGGGCGGCAACTCGGCGATCGAGCAGACCTGCTACCAGTGCCACTCCAGTCTGGCGCAGAGCGCGCTGACCAGCGTGACGAACGTGCCGAACATCCGCGACGACTTCGGATTGCCGCGGCGCATGCCGATCACCGACACCGACCAGGGCGGTACCGAGGTGCACGACATCGGCACCGGCACCGGCACCCAGCGCGGCAAGGACTTCGTCGAGTCGCAGACCCTGCTCGGCAAGGGCTCCTCAGCCAATCGCCACGTCGAGTGCACCGATTGCCACAACCCGCATCGCGTGGTGAAGAACCGCACCTTCAACGCCAACGCGGCGACGCCCGACGCGGCCGGCACGCACAACCACGCCGCGGGCCATACCAACATCGCCTCCGGTGTGTTGAAGGGGGCGACCGGCGTCGAGCCGATCTATGGTGCGCCCAACTTCGGCAGCGTGCCGATCGGCTTCGACCTCAAGCGCGGCGACGGCGGCATCGGCGCCAGCACGGCGGCCGGCAGCACCTGGGTCACGCGTGAGTACCAGGTGTGCCTGAAGTGCCATTCGACCTATGCCTACGACACGCCGCCGCTGCTCGGCAGTTCGGGCGGCGGCACGCCCACGGGCACCAACGGTTTGACGCAGTACACCGACCAGGCGATGGAGTTCCAGGCGCCGAGCACGCACAAGGGCGAACTCACGCGCACCGACAGCGGCGCCTTCGCCGGCACGCCGCCCGGTCGCGCCTACACGGTGAACTTCCAGAACAACAACCATCGCGCCTGGCATCCGGTGATCGACAACACCGGGCGCAGCAACGCGGTCCGCAACACGACCACCGCGTCGTGGGTGGCGCCGTGGGGCGGCGCCGCCGACGTGGGCACGCAGACCATGTACTGCAGCGATTGCCACGGCTCCAGCACCACCGGCGCCACCGTGGTGCCCAACGGCGGCGAGGACGGCAGCCCCTGGGGCCCGCACGGCTCGACCAACAACTTCATCCTGAAGGGCGAGTGGAGCGCGACCACCGGTGCGTCGGGGCGCGAGTCGCAGACGCCGAACGCACTGTGCTTCAAGTGCCACAACGCCAACACCTACGCCAACCGCAACGGCAGCGGCGGCACCGGCTTCTCGGGTGGCGGCGAGAACCTGCACGCGATGCACACCGACAAGATCGAGCGGCTGCGTTGCAGCTGGTGCCACGTGGCCGTGCCGCACGGCTGGAAGAACAAGGCGCTGCTGGTCAACCTGAACGACGTCGGTCCCGAGGTCGGCCTGCCCGCGGGCACGCAGGTGCGCAACAACACCAGCGCGCCCTACACCAACCCGCCGTACTACAACAACGCGGCGCTGAAGGTGCGCACGTTCGCCACCAGCGGCAACTGGAGCGAGAGCAACTGCGGCTCGGTCGGTGCGCCGGGCAACGGCCAGTCGGGTCGCGACTGGATGCGCGACTCGAGCGAAGCCTGCGGCAACCTGCCATGAAGACATGGCGCCATGGCATCGCGTCGCCGCGGCTCACGCTCGCCGGCTTCGTGCTGCTCGGCTTGGCGGTGTGGGCCACGTCGTCGCGCCCAGACGTGTCGAGCAGCTGGATCGCGCTGCCCGCGGCGTTGCTGGCGATGAACCTGCTGGCGTCGATGACGCTGCATCGCAGCCTGCGCCGCGGCGGGCTCGGCTTGTTCCATGCGTGCCTGCTCGTCGGCATGCTGGCGGCCGCCTGGGGTCGTCTGCAGCATTTCGAGGGCCGTGTCGAGCTCACGCAGGGTGCCGCGTTCGAGGCGCGGGCGGTCGAGGCACTGTCGCGCGGGCCCTGGAACGACGGCGGTGTCGCGCGGCTGCAGTTCGAGCAGGGGCCGTGGCAGGTGCACTACGCGCCGGGCATGCGGCGCGCGCACACGGTCAGCGAAGTGCACGTCGCCGGCATCGCCGCCGCGCAGCGCGTCGGTGACACCGAGCCGCTGGTGATCGACGGCTACCGCTTCTACACCACGCACAACAAGGGCTTCGCGCCGCTGCTGCGCTGGCAGGGCGTCGACCGCGAGGCCGTCACCGGCGCCGTGCACCTGCCGTCGTACCCGCTGTTCGACGCGAAGCAGGAGCAGCAGTGGCGCACGCCCGACGGTGTGCTGGTCAAGCTGTGGCTGCGCCTGGACGCCCCGCCTGCCGAACGCGAGGCCTGGTTGTTCGATCCCGGCACGCTCGCCGCCACGCTGGTGGTGGAGTTGCAGGGCCGCCGCATCGAGCTGCGGCCCGGGCAGGAGGCCTTCAGCCCGCTCGGCACCCTGCGCTATGAGCGCCTGCTCGGCTGGATGGGTTATCGCATCCACTACGACCCGGCACTGACGCCGCTGTTCTGGCTCGCGTTGCTGGGCATCGCCGGGCTGGCCTGGCATCTGGTGACGAGTGGCACGATGCGCCGGCGGCTGCGCATGGTCTTCGTGCCATTGGCGGGGCGCACCCAATGAGCGGCGCGCCGTTACTGCTGCCGGAACTGCCCTGGCTGTGGGCCGGCGTGGCGGCCTGCGTGCTGGCGGCGGCGCTGGCCTGGGGCGGCGCCTGGCGCACATCGTCGTCGCAGCCGGCCAGCGGCGCGATGCCGCGGCCGTGGCGCCTGCTCGACCTTGCGTTGCTGCTGGTTGCGCTCGGCCTCGCGCTGCGCTGGCAGCGGCTGGGTCATGGTCCGTTCCTCGACATGTTCGAGATCCTCGCCAGCAGCTTGTTCAGCCTGGGTCTGATCGCTGCCTGGGCGGCACGGCGCGACGCGCTGTTGCGCGCAGGCGCGCCGATCGTGCTGAGCCTGCTGGCGTTGATGGGCCTGTGGCTGCTCGCCACCGACCCGGCCGACACGCATCTGCCGGCGTCTTACCAGACGCCGGTGCTGTGGTTCCACGTGCTGCTCGGCAAGTTGTTCCTCGGCTGCGCGCTGTGGGCGCTCGGGCTGGCCGGCGTGCTGCTGTTGCGGCGCACCGCGTTCGGCGGGCGCGCGTTCGCGCGTGCGCCCGATGACGCCACGCTCGACGCGAGCGCCTGGCGCGTGATGCAGGTTGCGCTGCTGTTCGAGAGCCTGATGCTGGTGGCCGGCGCGGTGTGGGCGCAGGACGCATGGGGCCGCTACTGGGCCTGGGATCCGCTGGAGACATGGGCCTTCCTCACCTGGCTGCTGCTGGTCGGCGCACTGCATGCGCGCCGCTCGATGACGCTGTCGCCGCCTGTGTGTGCCTGGCTCGTCGTCGCCGTGTTCACGGTGGCGTTCCTCACCTTCTTCGGCGTGCCGTTCGTCAGCGTCGCGCCGCACAAGGGGGCCGTGTGACGGCGTCGCTTCACCTTGGCGGACGGCCCGGCCGCGGCCGCGTCAAGGTGCTGGCGTGGCTGGCGATCGCTGGCGCACTGATCGGCTTCGTCGGCCCGCAGCGCCCGGCGTGGCACGGCGCCTCGGGCCACCCGGTGGTCGACGTCGGGTCGCACGCGCAGGACCAGCGCGCTCGCGAGACACGCGAGCGCTTCGAGCAGGCTGTCGTCATGCTGCACGCCAAGCAGTACGAGCATGCGGTCACCGCGCTGCAACGTGTGCTGGTGCTGTCGCCGCAGATGCCCGAGGCGCTGGTCAATCTCGGCTTCGCGTGGCTCGGCCTGAAGGATGCCGCGCAGGCGCAACAGGCGTTCGAGGCCGCGATTGACCGCCGGCCGTCGCAGGCCAATGCCTACTACGGCCTCGCGATGGCCCTCGAGCAGCGCACCGACCTGCCGGGGGCGCTCGGTGCGATGCGCAGCTATCTGCACTTGGCACGCGCCGACGAGCCCCATCGCACGCGGGCCCGTGCCGCGCTCTGGGAGTGGGAGTCGCAGCTCGGTCGCCATCCGGCGCCGGCGCCCGGACCGCGCACCCCGACGCCGACGCCTGCGCGCTGAATTCCCAGGCCTGGGAAAGGACGGGCTGGCGATTCCCCGTCGCGAGAAGCGACGGCATGCGCCGGACCGGGCCGACGAGGCGAAACCGGGTCATGGGCGAATTCGCCCAAATGGCACGAACGATGCTTGGCACAAGTCTTCCGACTCGGAGTTGCGATGGTTCAATGGCCTGGCTCGTCGCCGGCGGACGGGCGCCTGGGCATGGCGATCGATCGACCCGCCATGACGACGGTGCAACAGCCGTTCGCCTTGCCGTGGCTCGCCTGCGCCGTCGCGATGCCGGCCGCCATCGCGCTGGCCGTGGCGCTGCAGAGTCAGTGGCTGCGCGACGTGCAGCAGCCGGTCGCCACCTGGTCGATGCACTGGAGCGTCGGCGCAGCCTGGCTGTTGGCGCTGGCCGCCGCGTTGTACCTGGTGGCGCATGCCGGCTGGTCGGGCGCCGTCGGGCGCTGGGCGTCGTCGCTGGCCTTGTGGGGTGCCAGTGGGTTGCTCGCGGCGTCGGCGCTACGTGCCGTGGAGTCGGCGTGGCTGCTGCCGTCGCAGCCGTTCGCCGAGCAGTTCGAGGCGCCGTCGTGGATCGCAGCGATCGCGGTGCTGGTGTATCTGCGCATCGAGCAGGCCTGGCATTCGCGCGATGGTGGCGCCCTTGTATTGCTGCTGGTGCTGGCCGCGCTGTGGCTCGACCTCTGGCTGATGGCCTGGACCTCGGGCATGCCGCGCACGCTGGCCGAGGTGGTGCGTGTCCATCTGGGCTGGCTGTGGCACGTCGGCGGCAAGGTCGGCGTGGTCGCGTGTCTGTTTCTCGGCGTCTGGTGCCTGGCCGGCGTGTTGCCGACGTGGCGGCGCTGGGTGCGGCACGACGCACGGTTGACGCTGGCGATGTGTCTGGGCCTCGGCGGCTTCACCGTCGCGCTGCTGTCCTCGCTCGGCTTGCTGGTGCTGCCGGGGGACCACTGGGAGGCGATCTCGCGTTTCCTCGCCGGCGCCGCGGTCTGGGTGAACTTCGGTGCGCTCTACCTCGTCTGGCGACGTTGGCGCACGGTCGAGTCGATGTTCGACTGGGGCATCGCGCTCGCGCTGTTGATGGCCGTGATCGGCTACTTCGGCGCGGGTCTGCTGTACCGCGTGTGACGGGGTGTCGCGGCGGCATCGCCGCCGTGCGTTGCGGGTCGACGTGCACGCGTTGGGCGCGAGGCCGCGCGCCGCGCCGGACGCTTCAAGCTGCGCGCCGTGCGCACGCCGGCCTGCGAGCGTCCGTTGATTCATGTCAAGACTGGTGTCGACCCTGCTGGCATCCGGCCGACGATTGCCGACAATGGCTGCGGCATGAGTGCAAACACATTGAGGCGCGCCTTCGAACCGAAGTTCACCCTCTCGGCTGACGTGGCGACCTCTGCCGACGTGCCGAAGGCGGGCTGCGATGAGCGTCACGCCGCCGTGGCCAGGTCGTAGGACGCTGCCATGAGCTCGCTGCAGATCATCGTCATCGATGACGAGCCGGCGATCCGGCAGATCCTCGCGGCGAGCCTGTCCAAGGCCGGGCATGCGGTCGATGTCGCGGGCAGCGGCCACGAGGCGCTCAAGCGGCTGATCAAGGGCGACGTCGACGTCGCGGTGTGCGACCTCAACATGCCCGACCTGACGGGTATCGAGGTCATCCGGCAGGCGCGCGCGGCTGGCGTGGAAACCACCTTCATCATGATGACGGCGTACTCGTCGGTCGACACCGCGATCGAAGCCATGAAGGCCGGCGCGGTGGACTACATGATCAAGCCGCTGCGCACGGCCGAGCTGACGCAGCGGCTGATCCAGATCGGCGAGTTGCGCGGCCTGAAGCGCGAGAACGATGCGTTGCGCAAGCTGGTGGTCGGCAGCGGCGACGAGCTGTGCGGCACCAGTTCGGCGGCGATGCGCGTCGTCGATCGCCTGGTTGCCAAGGTGGCGCCGATCGACTCGACCGTGCTCATCACCGGCGAGAGCGGCACCGGCAAAGGCGTGGTGGCGCGCCGCATCCACCAGCAGAGCCACCGCGCCGCGCAGCCGTTCATCCCGGTCAACTGCGGCGCCATCCCCGAGAACCTGCTCGAGTCCGAGCTGTTCGGGCACAAGAAGGGATCGTTCACCGGCGCGGTGGCCGACAAGGTCGGCAAGGTCGAGGCGGCGAACGGTGGGTCGCTGTTCCTCGACGAGATCGGCGAGATGCCGATGAACCTCCAGGTCAAGTTGCTCCGGGTCCTGCAGGAGCGGGTGATCGAGCGGGTCGGCGACCTCGAGCCCCGCCCGGTCGACATCCGCGTCGTGGCCGCCACGAAGAAGTCCCTGCGCGAGCTGGTGCGGCCCTACATCCTGCGCCGGCTCAACCACCTGGTCGACGCCGCCCACCGCAAGGGGCTGGCCCTGCCGAGCTCTCGCTCGCTCCGAGGCGTCGAGTCGATCCGCGTCTGGGACGGCCTGGTGGTGGGTCCGTTCTTCGGTTTCCGCGACGCCGAGGACTACTACACCCGAGCCTCGGTGGCCCCGCTGCTGGCGGGGATCACCCTGCCGGCCCTCGTGATCCACTCGCGCGCCGACCCGATGGTGCCGTTCGCGACCGTGCGGGCGGCGCTCGACCGCCTGTCGCCCACCACCGTGCCCCGGGTCACCGACCGCGGCGGCCACGTGGGCTTCCCGGCCGACCTCGACCTGGGGCTGGGGCCGACACCGGGACTCAGGGGACAGGTCTTGGACTGGCTGACCTCCTGATTCCGTACACTCCCTGACCGATGTACCTCTCGCACTACGGCCTGGCGGAAGCGCCGTTCAACATCACCCCCGACCCGCGCTTTCTGTTCTTCAGCGATCAGCACCGCGAGGCGTTCGATCACCTGTACTTCGGAATTCGCGAGCGCAAGGGGTTCATCCAGATCACCGGCGAGGTGGGCGCCGGCAAGACCACGCTGTGCCGCGCCTTGCTGGCGCAACTGGGTCCGACGTACCACACGGC
>CALMQI010000414.1 GCA_937871935.1 uncultured Burkholderiales bacterium | reverse complement strand
GGCCCCCGGCGGCGCCGGCGCCTGAGCGCACGCCGTGAATGCGGCCAGGGTCACCACGGCAAGGATGGGTCGAATCATCGGCGCAGTCTACCTGAACTGGCCGACTGCTGACTGAACTGCCGACTGCCAACTGAGACTCTGAACTGCCGACTGTCGACTGCGGACTGACGTCGACGGAACCTCCTTGCCATCCATAGCGTCTATAGGCATAGTTTAACTATGCCTAAGGCCGCCGGCTTGCCTCCTGGCACGCTCGTGATGCTGATCCTCCGCGTGTTGCGGCAGGAGCCGCGGCACGGCTATGCCATTGCGCAGAAGATCCGCCAGTTATCCAGCGATCAGCTCAGCGTCGAAGAAGGCTCGCTCTATCCCGCGCTGCAAAAGCTGCTGGCCAACGGCTGGGTGAAGGCCGACTGGGCGACCTCGGATACCGGCCGCAAAGTACGCAGCTATCGGATTACGCCGAAAGGCCTGAAGCAACTCGAGTCGGAGCAGGACGATTATCAGCGGATGGCCGATGCCATCACCGCGATCCTGGAATCCACGTGATGGGCACCTTTCTTCGGCGCGTGTGGCATCTCGTTAACCGCTCGCGAAACGAGCGTGAGCTCGTGCAGGAGATGCAGGAGCACCGCGGCCTGATGCACGACCCCGCGACGTTCGGCGATACGCACCGGCTGCTCGAGCGCTCGCGCGACGCCTGGGGCTGGAACTGGCTCGACGACTGCACGCAGGACCTGCGGCAGGGCGTGCGCGCGCTGGCGCGAACGCCCGCTTTTACCGTCACCGCCGTCCTCATCTTGACCTTCGGCATCGGACTCAATCTCACGCTGTTTCAGATGGCCAATATCGCTCTGCTGCGGCCGCCAAAGATTCAGCATCCAGAGACCCTCGCCCACCTTTACCGCCAGTCGCCGCGCTGGAACTCATCGGGCGTCCCCTATGTGGCTGCCCAGCAGATCGCGCGCGACAACCCGGCGCTGTCGGCCGTGCTGCTCGAAGCCTCGACGCCAATGCGTTGGGGAGACGGATCGATCGGCGTGATGACGTCGTTCGTCTCACCTAACTGGTTCTCCGAGCTCGGCTATGGTCCGCTCGCCGGACGCGTGTTCGCTGCGGCGATTGACGGCGCGGCTGATGCCCCTCCCGCGGTTGTGGTCAGCCATGATTTCTGGAGATCGGCTCTCGGCTCCGATCCCTCGGTCGTCGGGACGACTGTTCACCTGAACAATCGAGCGGCAACGCTGGTCGGCATCATGCCGCCGGAGTTCCCCGGAATCGGTCTCGATCTGCCTGGGGTCTGGCTCCCGATCAACCAGCACGCCTATTACTACCCCGACAGCGCCTTCCTCCATGAATGGGACAAGAACAACACGACGATGTATGGGCGATTGAAAGACGGCGTCTCGCCGGCCGCGGCGCGCGACATGCTGAGGGCCGCGATGACGGCGCTGCGCACGCAGCAGCCCGAGCACTTCGAGAACGACGAGTGGCTCGAGCCGATCATGGGCAGCTCGAATTTCATGCGCGCAAGCGAGCGCTTGCAAATCGTCGGTGTGATGTCGCTGCTCGGCGCACTGACCGGCCTCGTACTGCTCGTGGCCGCCTCCAACATCGGCAACCTCGTCTTGTCGAGGGCGACGGGCCGCGCCCGCGAGCTCGGGGTCCGCATTGCGCTCGGCGCGCGGCGCTCGCGCATCGAGAACAACCTCGTGTACGACAACCGCGGCGACGGCCTGGTGGTGCTCGCGCCGGGCGACGCCACGGCGATCCGCTTCAACACCTTCTTCCGCCTCACCAGTGCCAGCGTGATCGCCCGGCTGCGCGAGGCGTTCCCCGATCTGCCCGAGACGCCGGACGCGAAGACGGTGTTCGTCAAGCTGCGCGAGTTGCGCAACACCTGGTGATCGACCGGCACCGGCCAGAGGAGGGCGGCGTGTACAGACTGCATGGGTTCAGCCAGTCCGGCAACACCTTCAAGGTGGCCTTCGCGCTGCGCGCGATGGGGCAGCCGTTCGAGACGGTGTTCGTCGACTTCATGGCCGGCGTGACGCGCACCGGCCCGTGGCGCGATTCGATCAATGCGATGGGCGAGCTGCCGGTGCTCGACGACGGGCCGCTGCGGCTCACGCAGTCGGGGGTGATCCTCACCCATCTGGCCGACAAGCATGGCGCTTTCGGTGGCGCCAACGCCGACGAGCGGCGCGAGGTGCTGCGCTGGCTCTTCTTCGACAACCACAAGTTCACCAGCTACTTCGCGAGCTACCGCTTCAACAAGGCGTTCGGGCCGGCCGCGCCCGACCCGGCGGTGATGAGCTGGCTGCGCGGGCGCATCGACAACGCGTTCGGCATCGTCGACAGGCACCTGGCGTCCGGTCGCAGCTTTCTGCTCGGCGAGGAGCCGACGATCGCCGACTTCTCGCTCAGCGGTTACCTGTTCTATCCGGTGGCCGAGAGCGGCATCGATGTGGCCGAACGCTTTACGCACCTGGCGGCCTGGGTCGGCCGGCTGCGCGCGCTGCCCTACTGGGCCGACCCGTACCAGGTGCTGCCCGGTGCGGTGATCGCACCGCGCTGGTAGTGGCGTCGATGCCGATCGCCGACTCCGACCCCCGTGTGTTCTTTGCCGCCGAGCGCACGCTGCTCGCGTGGCTGCGCACGGGCCTCGCGATCGTGGCCATTGGCTTCCTGGTGGCGCGCTTCGGCCTCTTCATCCAGCTGCTCGCGATGCAGACGCCGCTGCAGGCGGCGCATGGCACGTCATCGTCGTCGTGGTCGGCCGCACTCGGCATCGCGTTCGTGCTGGTCGGCTCGCTGGCGATCGCCATCGCCGCCGTCCAGCACGGCCGCTTCGTCGCCACGCTGACCGCGCCCGACCTGCCGCCGGCCTACTCGCGCCACATCGCGGTGGTGCTGTCGTTCGCCGTCGCCGCGCTCGGTATCGTGCTGGCGCTGTATCTGTTGCTGAGCGGGCGCTAGCGCAGGCGCGACCGACCGCTCAGTTCATGTACGCCTTGGCCTCTTCGCCGGGGTCGGGCAGGCCGGCGATGCGCCACAGGCTGCGGCAGCTGCGAAACAGGTCGTGCGCCTGCCCTGGCTCGATGCCGGCGGCGCGGCAGATCAGACGCATCACCGGCAGCGCACCGATCGCGAAGTAGCGTTCGCGCACGAGCCGGATCACCCGCCAATGGCGCTCGCCCAGCGCTGCGAGCCCCTCCTGCCCGGCGATCTGCTCGGCCAGCGCCGGAGTCCAGCGCGCCGGTTCGGCGAGGAATCCGTCGAGGTCGAACCACGCCGGCGGCGGCGTGTGCGCTGCGGCGCGTGCGATGCCGGTCGGTGAATGCATTGGATGGCCCTTGCTTGCGAGGGCTCGACAGTAGGCGATCGCGCTGCAACAGGGAACAACGCATTCGTCATGATCTTGTGCGCCACGGTTATGTAGCCGCCGCGGCTTGACGAACGTCAAGCGTCCCGGCGATCGGTCGACGGGCCGGTGGGTGCCGGTTTCTCCGGCGGGGCGCGCCCCGGAGTGTGAGCAGGCCCTAGCCCGACAGCCCGGCGGCCAGCTTGATCCCGTAGATCAGGACCGGCGCGGCCAGCGATGCCGCGACCTGCTTGACGATCCTCGGGTCGAACGGCCAGGTCGATGCATCGAGCACGAGCCGCTCATACGTGCCGAAGACGACCGCCGGTTCATACAGGCGCGCAGCATCCTCAGGCCCGCCCGCCGGTCCGTCGAGTTGCCGCTGCAGGTCGCTGCGCGCGCGACGCCAGTGCTGGCGAACCGCGACCAGTTCGCGCTGCTGCGCGGCCACCAGCGCCGTGTGGATGCTCCAGATCGACGTGAAGAACAGCGTCAGCGCCACCGTGACCAGGATCACATAGGTCACCAGCGAGACCGCCGAGAACAGCGTGACGGCGGATTGAAAGAACAGGCTCAGGCTGATGCCGCCGACGAACGTCAACGAGGCGCCCTGTCCATAGCGGGCCAGCGGCGTCAGCGACTGACGGTCGAACAGGTCCAGCGCCAGGCCGGCGGCCACCACCCGCTTGATGTGCCGCACCCGGCGCAGGCCGTCGTAGATCGAGATCGCCATCAGGCCGAACATGACGACGTGAGTCACGAGCACATAGACGAACAACCAGCCCGAGATCCGTATCGACAGGCTGATCCAGGCGGCGAGCGCCGCACCGAGCAGCAGCGCGACCCACGCGCCGACGCCAAAGCCCATGAAGGCGCGGTCGACGATCTCGGGCTGCCGCGACAGCGGCCGCAGCGCGTCGATCGCCTCTTGCCAGCGGCGCTGCAGCCAGGGATGCACCGCGAGGATGAGCGCGGTCATCGCCGGCGCCATGGCCAGCGGCCACAGGCCTTGCTTCGGCACGTCAGCCGACGCGCCGGGCGTCTGCCACGCGAGCAGCAGCGGCAGCGCAAGCACGCCCGCCACCAGGGCCGCGAGCAGCGCAGGCGGCACGCCCACGGTGCTGATCAGTCGATTGACGAGCGTCTGGTTGCGTGTGTCCATTCGCGGCCGGGTGCCCTCACTCGATCACGCGGTCGGCGCGCAACAGCACGCTCTGCGGAACTTTCAGATCGAGCGCCTTCGCGGTGCGCAGGTTGACCACCAGTTCGAACCGGCTCGGGTTCTCGACCGGCAAATCAGCCGGCTTGGCGCCGCGCAGCAGCTTGTCGGCATAACTCGCGAGCTTGACGAACACCTCGCGCAGCACCGGCCCGTAGCTCATCAGATTGCCGGCCTCGGTGAACTGGGCGAAGCCCGAGATCGCGGGGACTTTGTGTCTGGCCGAGTGGTCGGCGAACAGCTTCGCCTGGCTGAGGATCAGGTTGTCCGGAACCGCGACGATGGCCTGTGCACCTCCGCGCGTGGCCGATTCAAGCGCAGCCGCAAAGTCCGGCGGCGAATACACCGGCAGCCAGTTCACCTCCAGCCCCAGCCGCTTGGCAGTGGCCTGCGTGGCGTCGAATTCCACCCGCCAGCCGGGGTGCCCCTGGTTGGCAATCGCGGCAAACCGGGTCAGCCTCGGCATCGTCTGCTGCAGGAGTTCGACCCGCTTGCCCGACAGGCTGTCCGACAGCGCCGTCACGCCGGTCATGTTGCCGCCCGGTCGTGCGTAGCTGGTCACCAGGTTGGCCTCGACCGGATCGCCGTTCACCTGGAACAGTAGTGGCGTAGTGGCGGCGAGCGCACGGATCCGGAAGATGATGCCGCCCTCGGCGACGATCAGCTCGACGTTGGCCTTCTGCAGCTCGGCAGCCAGCGCCGGCGCGTCGGCGAAGGTCCCGCTGCGGGTCTCGATATGCAGGTTGTCGCCTTCCACCCAGCCGCGATCACGCAGGCCGGCGCGCAGTCCGTCGAGCTGGATCGATTGCGCCGCGGCCGCCTTGTCGTCGCGAACGCCGAGCCAGCCGATGCGCGCCACCCGCCGGGTCCCCTGCGGCCTCGCGCTGCGCGGAATCAGCATGAGCCCGGCGCCAGCGAGCAGCAACGTCCTGCGTTCGACGTGTTGCATGTCCCCCATCCCGTCCAGTTCGTGTTGTGACCACAACTCTACGCGAACGCGGCGGCCCTGCCGCCGCCGGCCGGACGCGGGAACGCGGCATGCCCGCCACATGGGCTGTCGAAACCGCCGGCATACGATCGTCGTTGTCATGCCAGCCCGTTCCGGCGGCGCCGTAATCCAAAGGAGTTGCTTCATGTCCAATATCGACGGTTTCGTCATCGCGGTGCCGACCGCGAACAAGCTGCAGTTCATCGCCCACGCCAACAAGGGCGACCGCGCCTTCATCGATCACGGCGCGGCGCGCGTGGTCGAATGCTGGGGGGCCGACGTGCCCAAGGGCAAGACCACCGACTTTCAAGGTGCGGTCGCGGCCAAGGACGACGAGACGGTGGTGTTCTCGTGGATCGAGTGGCCCGACAAGACCGCCCGCGATGCGGTGATGGGCCGGATGGACGAGATCAGCAAGACCGACGAACGCCTGAACCCGCAGAAGAACCCGATGCCGTTCGACGGCAAGCGGCTGATCTACGGTGGCTTCGAGCCGATCGTCGAGCGGGGCGAAGAAGCCGCCGACAGCTATGTCCAGGGCT
The DNA here is from genome assembly GCA_937871935.1 of uncultured Burkholderiales bacterium. Lineage (GTDB taxonomy): Bacteria > Pseudomonadota > Gammaproteobacteria > Burkholderiales > Burkholderiaceae_C > JAEUPI01. Next base: position 2,198 of record CALMQI010000414.1, on the reverse strand, counting down.
TCGTCATCCCGGTGCCCGCGGCCAAGCGCGAGGACTACCGCAAGCTGGCCGAAGAGGCGTGGTCGATGTTCAAGGGCTACGGCGCGCTGCGCGTGGTCGAAGCCTGGGAAAGCGACGTGCCCGAGGGCCAGGTCACCGATTTCCGCCGCGCCGTGAAGGCCGAGCCGGGCGAGAAGATCGTGTTCTCGTTCATGGAATGGCCGTCACGCGAGGTCTGCGATGCCGCGGGCGAAAAGATGATGAAGGACGAACGCATGAAACCCGAAAACATGCAGATGCCGTTCGACGGCAAGCGGATGATCTTCGGCGGGTTCACGCGGGTGGTGGCGCTGCAGAAGTGAGGCCCGATCGCTCGTCCCGGCGGCGCGCTCAGCCGGCCGCCGTGCACACCCTCGGCGTTGGCAGACCCCTGTTCTGCGCTCAGTCGACGAACAGCAGCGCCGGGTTCTCCAGCAGTGCGCGCAGCGCCTGCACGAACAACGCTGCGGTGTGGCCGTCGACCACGCGGTGGTCGAACGACGACGACAGGTTCATCAACTTGCGCGCCACCACAGCGCCGCCGCGGATGACCGGCCGCTCGACGATGCGGTTGACGCCGACGATCGCCACCTCGGGGTGGTTGATGATCGGCGTGGTGACGATGCCGCCCAGCGGCCCGAGGCTGGTGATGGTGATGGTCGAGCCGCTCAGCTCGTCGCGCGTGATGTTGCCGGCGCGCGCGGCCTCGGCCAGCCGCGCCACCTCGGCGGCGGCACCCCACAGGTCGAGCGCCTCGGCATGGCGCACCACCGGCACCATCAGGCCCACGTCGGTCTGCGTCGCGATGCCGATGTGCACCGCGGCGTGGCGCGTCAGCACGCCTTTCTCGTCGTCGAAACGCGCGTTGACCTCGGGGTGCTCCACCACCGCCAGCGCGATGGCGCGCATCAGGAGGGGCAGCAGCGTCAGCTTGCCGCGGGCGGCGCCATGGCGTTCGTTCAACGCGGCGCGCAGCGCCTCGAGCTCGGTGACGTCGACCTCTTCGACGTAGCTGAAGTGCGGGATGCGGCGCTTGGCGTCCTGCATCTTCAGCGCGATCTTGCGGCGCAGGCCGATCACCGGGATCGCCTGCTCGCCTTCGCGCCGCGTGCCGGTGGGCGTGGGCGGGGCCGCCGCAGCGGCCGCGGCCCGCGGTGCGCTGCCGGCTGGTGCCGCAGGCCGCGCCTTCGCATGCGCATCGAGGTCGGCGTGCATGACGCGCCCCGCAGTGCCGGTGGCGCGCACGTCGCGCAGATCGAGCTGGTCGGCAGCGAGTTCGATCCCAAGAAGGCGGAAGAAGAGAAGAAGGCTGCTGAGGCGGCCGCCGAGGCCGGCGAGAAGCCGAAGGCGACCAAGAGCGTGGGCGAGCGCCTGCGCGCGGCGGCGAAGAACCTTCGCGGCGGCCAGAAGGGCCAGGGCGGCGAAGGCGTGGCTCTTCAGGTACTCGCCTTCCCGCTTCCAGGTCTCGGTGCGGTCGCGCACCCCGGAGCCGGCCGAGGTCACGAAGACCGCCAGGTGATCGCCCGGCAGCAGGTAGTCGGCGAGGCAGAGGCCGCCGTTCCGGCTCTGCCGCGGGAAGTCCCAGACCGCCGCCGGATCGCCGCTCTCCGGATCGAACAGGGTCACCCGCTCCCCCGCCGCCTCGGCCGGGAAAAACCGCCAGACCGCCCGCGCCCGGAGCGCGCCCTGGCGCCCCACCTCCTGGAGCTCGGCGATCAGATGCTTCAATTTCGCGAGCTTGGGGTCGCCTTCCGCCTCCAGGCGCGCGACCGCCCCCTTGAGCCCGAGGTGCTTGCCGTAGAGCATCTGGGGATTGAGGAAGCCCCACACTTCGTCGAGGTCGAGGTCCGCGACGTGCCGGGCGAGGTCCGCGGGCGCGGGGGCCGCCAGGTCGCGGCGCACGGGCGGCGGCGGCACGGAAATGATGAAGGCCATCCGTGCCGCGCTCGACCCTTCGGACGCGCAAGACCACCTGCGCATCGTCTGTTTTATGACCGACGGCTATGTGGGCAACGAAGGCGAAATCATCAGCGAGATTCAGAAGCACCCGAAAGCGCCACCCTGCTGCCCGCCCTGGCACCGGTCCGGTTGGTGCTTCCGCTCGGTCCCGCGGGGAAAAGCGAAGAGCTGCGCCGCAAGGTCCGCTTCCAAGCCGAGGTCAGCGGTGGTGACGCCGCGCG
>CALMQI010000413.1 GCA_937871935.1 uncultured Burkholderiales bacterium | reverse complement strand
GCCACCCCGGGCGGCCCCGGTGGAGCCGCCCGCGCCCTATCCCGGCGACGCGCTGAGCTATCTGGCCAACGTGTACAACCAGCCCGCGCACGACTTCTACGTCGAGCACGGCGTGCGCATCGTCGACGCGGCCTACGAGAGCCACGAGGAGCTCGGCGACGTGAGCCTGATGATCACCAAGCACTGCGTGCGCTGGTCGATGAGCCTGTGCCCCAAGCAGGCCAAAGGCGTGACCGGCGTGCAGGGCACGGTGCGCGCCGAACCGCTGACGATGACGAGCGGTGGCGACACGCTGACGCTGCGCTTCGACTGCAAACCCTGCGAGATGCACGTGGTCGGCAGGATCAAGCGCCACGTGTCGGGGCAGGTGCTGCAGGCTCCCATCAGGTTCTACCGCTCCCGTTCGACGCAACCCGCATGACCGAGGGCGTCCCGCCGCGCCGCGCGCTCGCGCTGGGCTGCGCCCTGCTGTGTGCAGCGATCGGCGCACACGCCCAGACAGCGGCCGCGCCGCCCGCGGCCGCGGCGTCGGCCGCCACGCCGGCCCGCGGCGGTGCCTCGCCGCCGTCGCAACGCATCGAGATCACCGGCGGCCGCGGCAGCGACAGCGAGCAACGCCGCCAGTCCACCGCGGCCAAGATCGTGATCGGCCGCGAGGAGATCGAGCGCCAGGGCGACTCGACGCTCGGCGAGATTCTCAAGCGGCTGCCCGGCGTGACGATCGGCGGCGCGCCGGGGCGCGGCGGCGCGATCCGCTTTCGCGGCCTGGGCGCCGGCTATACGCAGATCCTGCTCGACGGCGACCGCGTGCCGCCGGGCTTCTCGCTCGACTCGCTGAGTCCGGACCAGATCGAGCGCATCGAGATCCTGCGCGCGCCGACCGCCGAGACCGGTGCCCGTGCGATCGGCGGCACCATCAACATCATCACGCGCGAGGGCTACACCAAAAAGGTCAACGACATCCAGTTCGGCACGCAGCTGGAGAGCGGACGCCCCGGCTTCGGCGGCGGCATCACGCGCAACGACAAGCTGAACGACAACTGGACGCTCAACGTCTCGACCTCGGTGCGCGGCAGCGAGCAGGAGTACGAGAGCCGCACCACCACCACCGACCAGGACCTCGCCACCGGGGTGGTGACGCGCCAGGCCGAGGAGAGCAACTTCGCTGTCGAGAAGAAGGCCAACGTGCACCTCGGCACGCGCGCGCAGTGGCAGGGCGCGCGCGGCGAGATGGGATTCCTGGCGCCCTTCGCCACCGCCAGCCAGGGCAAGATCGACCGCCGCAGCCGCATCGACCAGTCGGTCGGCGTCGATCCGCCGGCCTACGACACGGCGACCTCGCACACCGACTGGCGCTACTCGATGCTGCGCCTGCTCGGCCAGTGGCGCCACATGCTCGGCGACGGGCTGCGCGCCGAATGGCGCGGCAACGGCGGCGAGTCGCGCAGCTTCAACCACACGGTGCGCCACGAGTTCGGCGCCGTCGAGGCCCTTGTTGACGACACCGCGCGCATCCGCGACCGCTCGCTCAGCGCAGGCCTCAAGCTGTCGAAGCTGCTCGACAACGACCACAGCCTGGTCGGCGGCGGCGAGATCGAGGCCGTGCGGCGCCAGGAGACCCGCACCTCGCTGCGTGACGGCATGCCGCTGCTCACCGACTTCGGTGAGAACCTGCAGGCCGCCAGCACGCGCGGCGCGCTGTACCTGCAGGACGAGTGGACGATCAACCCGAACTGGGCCGCGCACGCCGGCCTGCGCTGGGAGGGCATCACCACGCGCGGCACCGGCGAGGACGGCGCCACGCCGAGCAACCGCAGCAGCGTGTGGACGCCGCTGCTGCACGCGGTGTGGAAGCCCGACCCGCAAAGCCGCAACCAGCTGCGCATGAGCCTGACGCGCAGCTACAAGGCACCCTACATGGGTCAGCTGCTCGGCCGCCCGTCGCTGTCGAACCGCTTCCCGGTGCCCGGCGCCAACACGCCGACCAGCCCCGACCGCGCCGGCAACCCGGACCTCAAGCCCGAACTGGCCAGCGGCGTCGACATCGCGGTCGAGCGTTATCTGGCTGCCGGCGGCGTGCTGAGCGCCAACCTCTTCTACCGCCGGTTGACGAACTACATGCGCAATGTGACGACGTTGGAGACGGTGTCGTGGGCACCTGTGCCGCGCTGGGTATCGCGGCCGCAGAACATCGGCGACGCCATCACGCAGGGCCTGGAGCTGGAGGCCAAGTTCCGGCTCAGCGAGGTGATGGCCGACGCGCCGCCGCTCGAACTGCGCAGCAACCTGAGCGTGTTTCGCTCCCGCGTGAAGAGCGTGCCCGGCCCCGACAACCGGCTCGATCAGCAACCCGATGCGACCGCCAATCTCGGTGCCGACTACCGCTTTCGCGCCCTGCCGCTCACGGTGGGCGGCAACCTCAACGTGACGCCGGGCTACGACACCCGCATCGCCGACGAGCAGACCGCGCTGGTCGGCCTGAAGCGTGTGTTCGATGTCTATGCACTGTGGCGCTTCCAGCCCGGCGTGGCGCTGCGCCTGAGTGCGAGCAACCTCGCCCCGCGCGACTACCTCACCGGCGGCAGCCTCGACTTCGAGGCAACTCCCGGCGTGACGACCCGCGAATCCTCCAGCACGGTGGCCAAGTCGTTCACGACCTGGCAGCTGCGGCTCGAACTGAAACTGTGAGTCCGGCTCAGGCGGGTTGCGCCGCCGGCTGCCCGACGGGCTGCCAGATCGCCGCATGCTCGCGCAGCCAGGCCCGCGCCGGCGCGTCGTCCTGCTGCGACGGGTGGAAGTCGGCGCGCAGGTAACGCCGCCATGCCGGCACCAGGCCGCGCAGCACGCCGTCGCGGGCGAACAGGAAACGCCAGCCGCTGGTCCAGGTGGCCAGGCGCCAGAAGCTGCCGTCGTGCCACAGGTTGTTGACGGTCTGGCGCAGCGCGTCGAGCAGGAAGTACACGGTCGCTGTACGGAACAGGCGCAAGCGCCAGGTCTCGTTGCCGCCCAGTGCGCGGTAGAGGTCGAACGCGGTGCTGCGGTGCTCGCTCTCCTCGCACGAGTGCCACAGCCACAGCGCGGTCAGCCGCGGCTCGGTGCCCCGCAGCACGTCGGGCCGGCCGAGCAGGTATTCGGCGAGGATCGCGGTGAAGTGCTCGGTCGCCGCCGTCAAGCCGACCCACGCGCGCACGTCGACGCCCTCGAGCCGCTGCATGCGACGCAGCGCCCGCGGCGCCCAGTGGTTGATCAGCCCCTGATCCGCCAGATGTTCATTGAACAACCCGTGCAGCCGCCGGTGGGTGGCCTCCTGGCCGACGAAGGCGCGCGCCTCGGCCTCGAAGCGCTGGCGCTCGCCGTCGGGCAGCTGCTGCACGCCGGCACGCACCGAGTCGATGAAGAACTGCTCGCCGACCGGAAAGCTCATCGACAGCGCGTTGAACCAGGCGGTGCGAAACGCATCGCCGGCGCACCAGTGACGCGGCAGCGGGGTTTCCAGGTCCACCATCAGGCGGCGCACGATCAGGTCGGTCATCGACGGCGAACAGGCGGGTTGCGACAGCCAAAACATACCACTGCGCGCAGGTCGCCGCGCGGCCCGGTGCATGATGGCGGTCATGGTTCCACTCTCGATCCTCGACCTCGCCCCCATCGTCGAAGGCAGCGACGCCAGCGCGGCGCTGCGCCACAGCCTCGACCTCGCCCAGCACGCCGAGGCCTGGGGCTACCGCCGCTTCTGGGTCGCCGAACACCACAACATGGACGGTGTGGCGAGTTCGGCCACCGCGGTGCTGATCGGGCATGTGGCCGGCGGCACGAAGACCATCCGCGTCGGCTCCGGCGGCATCATGCTGCCCAACCATGCGCCGCTGGTGATTGCCGAGCAGTTCGGCACGCTGGCCACGCTGTTCCCCGGCCGCATCGACCTCGGCCTCGGCCGCGCGCCGGGCACCGACCAGCTGACCGCGCGGGCCCTGCGCCGCCACCTGCACAGCGACCAGGAGGACGGCTTCCCGCAGGACGTGCTGGAGCTGATCGGCTACCTGGAGCCGGCGCAACCCGGCGCTCGCGTGCGCGCCATTCCCGGCATCGGCACGCAGGTGCCGGTGTGGATCCTCGGCTCGAGCCTGTACGGCGCGCAGCTCGCGGCCCACCTGGGTCTGCCGTTCGCCTTTGCGTCGCATTTCGCGCCCGACCTGCTGGAGCAGGCGCTCGAGATCTATCGCGCCACCTACCGACCGTCGACGCGCTGGCCCGAGCCGCATGCGATGGTCGGCGTCAACGTGGTCGCTGCCGACAGCGACGCCGAGGGCGCGCGGCTGTTGACGTCGATCCAGCAGCGCTTTCTCGGCATGCAGCGCGGCGTGCGCGCTCCGCTGCCGAAGCCGGTGGATTCGATGGACCGGCTGTGGAACGAGGCCGAACGCGCCGGCGTGCAGCGCATGCTCGCCGCCACCGCCAGCGGCGGGCCCGACAAGGTGCGCCGCGAGTTGCAGGCCATCGTCACGCGCACGCGGGCCGACGAGCTGATCGTCGCCGGCGCGATCCACGACCACGCGGCGCGGCTGCGCTCGTACGAACTGCTGATGCACATCGTGGCGGCCTGATCCGTGCCTGCGACCCCGGCTCGCGGGCGACCGGCACGACAGCGAGAGTGCCCGCCTATCATCCGACCATGATCGCCAACCTGTCGTCGGACGGCGCGCGCAGCCTGGGACGAGCCGTGCTGCACTGGCTGGCCGATTGGGCGCGCATCGTGCACTTCGGCGCGGTGATCGCGGTGCTGGCGCTGTCGCCGTCGAGTTATGCGCGCGACAACCGGCCGGCCATCGCGCGGCAGGTCGTCCAGGGCACGGTGCCGGAGCTGTGGTGGTTCACGCTGCTGACCTCGCTGATCGGCCTGGTGCTGATCCGCATCGTGGTGGTCACCGCGCTCAGCTACGGCCTGACTCGTTACGCGCTCGAGATGGTGGTGCGTGTGCTGGTGCTCGAGCTGATACCGCTCACTGCTGCGCTGTTCGTCGCCGTGCGCTGCACGCTGCCCGATGGCGAAGAGCTGGTGGCCATGCGCCGCAGCGGCGCGCTGGATGCGCTCGCGCAACAGGGCGTGGATCCGATGCGCCGCGAGGTGCTGCCGCGCGTGCTGGCGGGCGTGTTCAGCGTGGTGACGCTGGCCGCGGTGAGCTGCGTGGTCTCGTTGCTGCTGGCTTACTGGGTGGTCTACGGCTTCTCGCCCTGGGGCTTTGCCGGCTACACGCGCACGGTCGGTCATGTGTTCGATCCGATGCTGACGCTGATCTTCGCGCTGAAGACGCTGCTATTCAGCCTGGCGGTGTCGGTGATCCCGATGGCCTCGGCGCTGATAGATCCCCCACCCTCGCGCTCGCGCACCAGCGCCGAGATAAGAGGGTTGATCCGCATGTTCGCGTTGCTGCTGTTGATCGAGACCGCCTCGCTGGTGGGCAACTACTATTGATGGTGACCGTGAAAGACGCCCCCGCCTCCGCCGTACCGGTGCCCAACCTGGAGCTCAAGGCGACCGCGCTGCTGGTGCTGCTGGTGCTGCTGGTGGTCGGCTCGGTGCTCTACCTGATGTACGCGCGCGGCGCCTTCGAACCGACACAACGACTGGTGCTGGTGGCCGACGATTCCGAGGGCGTGGTCGTCGGCATGGACCTCACGTTCTCGGGTTTTCCGATCGGCCGCGTGCGCCGCATCGAGCTCGGCGCGGACGGCAAGGCGCGCATTCTCATCGACGTGCCGCGCCAGGACGCGCACTGGCTGCGCCAGTCGAGTGTGTTCACGCTGGTTCGCGGGCTGGTGGGCGGCACCAACATCCGCGCCTTCAGCGGCATCATGACCGACCCGCCACTGCCCGACGGCGCGGTACGCGCCGTGCTGCGCGGCGACTCGACCGAAGAGATCCCGAAGCTGGTGGCCGCGACGCGCGAGCTGGTGGTCAACCTCACCGCGCTCACCTCCGAACAGTCGGCGCTTCGCGCGACCCTGGCCAACGTGCAGGCCACCACCGAGAAGCTGCAGGGTCCGCAGGGTGCGATGGGCGTGCTGTTCGGAGACGACAAGGTGGCCAGGCAGCTGACCGCCGCGCTGGCACGCACCAACGCGCTGCTGGCGCGCTTCGACGCGATGGCGGTGAAGGCCGATGCGCAGGTGTTCGGCGCCGGAGGCGTATTGCCCGAATCGCGCGAGACCATCCTGCAGTTGAAGGCGCTGCTCGGCGACGCGCGCGGCAGCCTGCAGAAGGTGGATGCCATTCTGGTCGATGCGCAGGCGGTGGCCGGCAACGCCCGGGTCGCCACCACCGACCTCGGCGCACTGCGCGCCGACGTGGAGGCCAGCTTGCGCAAGGTGGAGAGCCTGGTCAACGAGGTCAACCGCAAATGGCCCTTCGCGCGCGACACCGAGATCAGGCTGCCATGAGCGATCGCCGGGCAGCCCCAAGATCGCTCGCTCCCCCCCCGGGGGGAAGGCGCCACAGGCGCCAAGGGGGCGCCATGAGCGCGCGGCGCGAACGCGGCGGCAGGCGCCGGCTGTTCACCGCCGCACTGCTGGCGCTCGTCGGCTGTGCCGGCACGCCGGTGCCGCCCGACTGGCAGACCAATGCGAAGTCCGCGCTGGAGCACGCGACGGCGGCCTACCTGCAGGGCCACAGCACGCTCGAGGCCAGCGAGTTCGCACGTGCGCGGCGCGAGATCGCCGCGACCGGGCGCGCCGACTTGCTGGCGCGCGCCGAACTGATGCGCTGCGCGAGTCATGTGGCGAGCCTGGACTTCGAGCCTTGCCAAGGCTTCGAGGCGCTGCGCAGCGACGCGGCACCGGCCGAACTGGCCTACGCGGCGTATCTCGGCGGCAGCATCAGCGCGGCGCAGCGATCACTGCTGCCGGCGCATCACCGGCAGCTCGCGGACGCCTCGATCTCGCCGTCCGCGGCGCGGGCTGCGCTGCAGGAGATGGCCGATCCGCTGGCCCGCCTGGTCGGCGCGGCGCTGCTGCTGCGCGCTGGCCGGGCTGATTCGCCCATGTTCGCGCTGGCGATCGATACCGCATCGGCGCAGGCCTGGCGGCGACCCCTGCTCGCCTGGTTGCACGTGCATCTGCGCGGTGCCGAAGCAGCTGGCGACGCCTCGCTGGCCGAGCAATTGCGGCGGCGTATTCGATTGGTGGAGGCCGGCACATGAAACCAGGCATGCGAACCGTCGCGGCACTTGCCATCATGGCCTGGGCGCCATATCCCTTCGCCCAGCCGACACCTGAGGCCGTCAGCGCAGCCCGTTCGTCCGCGCCGGCCTCCGGGGCGGCGCTGGCCGGTGCCGCGCTGCTGCGCGAACTGCGGCGCGGCGGCTACGTGATCTACTTTCGTCACACCGCCACCGATTTCTCCAAACGCGACGACGCCATGAAGGGCTTCGACGACTGCGACAACCAGCGCCTGCTGTCGCCGCAGGGTCGTGACGACGCGCGACGCATCGGCGAGACGATCCGCGCGCTGAAGCTGCCGCTTGGCGAAGTGCTGGCGAGCCCGATGTGCCGCACGATGGATCACGCCACGCTCACCTTCGGTCGCGTGACACCGGCGCCCACGGTGGCGCTGCGCGAAAGCGGCGGCGGCGACTATCCCGGGCTGGCCCGATTGCTCAGCGCCCGGGTGGCCGCCGGCAGCAACCGTTGGATGGTTGGCCACGGCATCCCGTTTCGCGCCGTCGCCGGCCCACCGCACCTGGCCGAAGGCGAGGCGGTGGTGATGAAACCCGACGGCACCGGCTGGACCGTGCTGGCGCGCATCACGGTGGCCGACTGGGCGGCACTCGCGCGGCAGTAGACCGCGCAGGCTTCAGTCCGCCTTGATGCCGTTGTCCTTGACGACCTTGGCCCAGATGTCGATCTGCTTGTCGATGAAGGCCTGGGCCTGCGCCGGCGTGCCGGTGCGCACCTCGATGCCCTGCGCAGCCAGCTTGGCGGCGACCTCGGGCGACTGCAGGGCCTTGTTGATCTCCTGGTTCATGCGCGCCACGACCTCGGGCGGTGTCTTCGCCGGCGCGAGCACGGCCCACCAGGCCGGCGCCTCGAAGCCGGCGTAGCCGCTCTCGGCGATCGTCGGCACGTCGGGCAATTGCGGCGAGCGCTTGCTGGTGGTGACGGCCAGGCCGCGCAGCCGCTTGCTGTCGATGTGCGGCTTGATCAGGAAGACCGAGCCCACCGACAGCGGCACGTGGCCGGCGATGGCATCGTTCATCAACGGGCCGCCGCCCCGGTACGGCACGTGGTTCAGCTCGAGCCCGTCGCCCTTGGCGAGCAGCGCGATCGCCAGGTGGCCGAGGCTGCCCGAGCCGATGCTGCCGTAGCTGACGGCCTTCTTCGCCTTGGCGGCGACGATCACGTCGCCGAAGCTCTTGTATGCGGTGTCGGCATGCGTGGCCAGCACCATCGCGCTGGTGCCGATCTGCGCCACGGCGGCGAGATCCTTGCGGGCGTCGTAGCCGAGATTGGGGTTCAGGCTCGGGTTCACGCCGTGGGTGTCGAACACCACCGCGAAGGTGTAGCCGTCGGGCGTCGACTGCGCCACCGCCGCGGTGCCGATCGCACCCGAGGCGCCGCCCTTGTTCTCGACCACCACGCTCTGGCCGAGTTGCTGCTGCAGTGACGGCGCCAGGATGCGCGAGACCTGGTCGACCGAACCCCCGGGCGGAAACACCGCCACCAGCTTGATCGGCCCGCGCGTGGGCCAGGCTTGCGCCCAGGCCGGCGTCGCGAACAGCGTGGCGAGCGCAACAGCTGCCGCGAACAGGACAGGGGTGGACTTCTTCATCTCGTGTGACCTCCGGAGGCTGCAGGGTCCATTGTCGGTGGGCACCGGCGTGGCGCCATAGAGGGGAAAACAGGGTCAAAGCCGCCGCCGGGCCGCCGGCGTACGATGCCCGCGAAACCGCAACCGAGCACCGTCAAAGGATGCCAAACACATGAAACCCGAGACCATCGCCGCGCAGGCGCTGGGCTGGATCGACGAGCAGACGCGCGCGATCACGCCGCCGATCCACATGTCGTCGACCTACCTGCGCGACACCGACAACCAGTACCGCTCGGGCCGCGCCTACGCGCGCGCCGACAACCCGGCCTTCGACCAGGCCGAGCGTGTGATCGCCGAGCTCGAAGGCGGTGCGCAGGGTGCGTTGTTCGCCTCCGGCATGGCCGCGGCCACCGCGGTGTTCCAGTCGCTCGCACCGGGCGACCACGTGCTCGCGCCTAAGGTGATGTACTGGTCGCTGCGCAACTGGTTGATGAACTTCGCGACCAACTGGGGCCTGCAGGTCGAGCTGGTCGACATGACCGACGCGGCGGCCGTGCGCAGCGCGTTGCAGCCCGGCAAGACCCGGCTCGTCTGGGTGGAGACACCGGCGAACCCGCTGTGGAGCGTCACCGACATCGCGGCTACCGCGGCGCTCGCGCACCAGGCCGGCGCCCGGCTGGCGGTCGATTCCACCGTCGCAACGCCGGTCTTCACGCGGCCGATCGAGCATGGCGCCGACCTGGTGATGCACGCCGGCACCAAGTACCTGAACGGCCACTCCGACCTGATCGCCGGCGTGCTGGTGACCCGCGAGGACGACGATTTCTGGAAGCGCGTGAAGACGGTGCGCGCGCAAGTCGGCGGTACGCTGGGCTCGTTCGAGGCCTGGCTGTTGCTGCGCGGCATGCGCACGCTGTACCTGCGCGTGCGTGCCGCGTCGGCCGCCGCGCAGCGCATCGCCGAGCACTTCGCGCAGCACGAGCTGGTCAGCGCCGTGCTCTACCCCGGCCTGCCCGGCAGCCCCGGCCATGACGTGGCTGCGCGGCAGATGCGCGGCGGCTTCGGCGGCATGCTGTCGATCCGCGTGAAGGGTGACGCAGGCAGCGGCGAAGCCGCCGCGATCGCCACCGCCGCCCACGTGACGGTGTGGAAGCGCGCCACCTCGCTCGGCGGCACCGAGAGCCTGATCGAGCATCGCGCCAGCGTCGAAGGCGCCGGCACGCCGGCACCGGCAGACCTGCTGCGCCTGTCGGTTGGCATCGAGGACGCCGGCGACCTGATCGCCGACCTCGAACAGGCGCTGCGCCGCGCCCACGCCTGATCACGGCGGCGGCTTGGGGGCTCGATCGCAAAAGCGGTAATTCCACGCGATCACCGGCGCTTATTCGTGCAATGGCAGCGTGCTGTCGCATTAACGTAGAGGTCATGCAGCTACCCGACTACCAACCGCCCAGCGATCAGCGTGCCTCGCTCGCGGTCGGCCTGGCGCCCCTGCTGGTGCTGATCGCGTTCGCCGCCATCGTCACCCGCGTGATCGACGCCGACACCGGCTTCGCGATCTTCGTGGCCTGCACGTTGTGGGTCGTCTACGAGATGCACGACTACCAGACCACGATCGACCGCTACAACCAGGACTACGTCGACAACCACCTGTGCTGGCGCACCCGCGCCACGCTGGGCACACTGGCCGAGCAGGCCGACACCCCGCCGCCCACGCGCGAGTTCGTGCAGCGTTTCCTCGCTGCCGACGGCGAGGCGCTGCGCGACCGGCCGACGCTTTAGCGCGTCGCAAAGAGAAACAGGCGCCTGAAGGCGCCTGTGTTCTTGCTGACGCCCCGGATCGGGGCATCGCAGAGGGCTTACTTGGCGGCGCTGGCGGCCTTGCCGGCGGCCTTGGCCTTGGTCGCCTTCTTGCTCGTCTCCTTCTTCGCCTTCTTGGCCGGCTCGCTCGCCTTGGCCATCGGGGCGGCGCCGGCGTGCGACGCGGCTTGCGCGGGAACCGTCATCGCGGCAGCGGCGACGAACATCAGGGCGGTCAGGAACTTGGTCATGGCAATCTCTTTCCAGGGTTGATGTGGCCTGGCGCCCGGCGCATCCCCCACGGAAGCCTGCTGGCGCTCGACTCCAACAGATCACGCAACAGCCCGGTTCCGGTTGACAGGGTCGGCGCGACGCGAGGCTCATCCACGCGGCCGCGCCTTGCGTACACGATACGATCGACCGCCTGAACCCGCGATCGCGCCACGCCTTGTCACGTTTCTTGCGACTTCTCGCTGCCGCCCTGCTGCTGGCCGACGCCGTGGCACTCGCCGCACCGTTCGTGCCGTCGTCGGACCAGCAGGTGGTCGAGCGTCTGCCGACCAAGGCCAACGATCCCGCAGCGCGCGAGCTCAATGCGCTGCGTGCCGCCTGGCGCCGCGAGCCCGGCAACGTGACGCGGGCCGTCGACCTGGCCCGGCGCTGGTTCGAGCAGGCCGGCGTCGACGGCGACCCGCGCTACGTGGGCTATGCGCAGGCGGCGCTGCAACCGTGGTGGAGCCAGACCGACCCGCCGGAGGCCGCGCGGGTGATGCGCGCGGTGATCCTGCAGTACGGCCATCGCTTCGACGAGGCGGTGGCCGACCTCGACGCGGCGACCCGGGCGCAGCCCGACCACGCCGAGGCCTGGGCGTGGCTGGCCGCGATCCACATGGTGCGCGCCGACTATGCGCGCGCACGCGACGCCTGCGTGCAGCTCGAGCCGCTGGTCGACGACCTGATCGCCGCTGCCTGCCGGGCGTACGTCGATTCGCTGACCGGACGTGCCGCCGCCGCCGCACAGGCGCTGCGCGAGGCGTTGCGCCACGACCGCGAGGCCGAGCCGGCGCAGCGCCTGTGGGCCTTGACCCGGCTGGCCGAGATCGAGGAGCGGCGCGGTGCCGTGGCGCAGGCCGAAGCCGCCTACCGCGAGGCGGTCGGCCTCGGCCGGCGCGACGTGTACCTGCTGGCTGCCTATGCCGACTTCCTGCTCGACCAGGGCCGGCCGCACGAGGTGCTGGCGCTGCTGAAGGACGGTGAACGCGCCGACCTGCTGCTGCTGCGGCTCGCGATCGCGGCCAAGGCGGCCCGCGACGTGCGTGCAGACGGCTGGGCGCGCGAGCTGCAGGCCCGCTTCGAGGCCACCACCGCGCGCGGCGACACCACGCATCGCAAGGAGGAGGCCCGCTTCGCGCTCGAGGTGCTCGGCCAGCCCGGGCGCGCGCTGGCGCTGGCCCGTGAGAATTACGCGGTACAGCGCGAGGCCGGCGACGCCCGCGTGCTGCTCGAGGCCGCCTGGGCCGCCCGGCAGCGCGACGCGGCCGAGCCCGCGCTGCAGTGGATGCGCAGCTCCGGCGTCGAGAGCACCCGACTGCAGGCTCTGGCGGCGCGCTGGAGCGCGCCGCGATGAGCCGGCGAAGCGCAGTGGCCCGCGTGGTCGCACTGCTGGGCTGGAGCCTGCTGCTGTTCTCGACGCAGGCGGCGTGGGCGCACAAGCCGTCGGACAGCTACCTGAGCATCGCGATCGCCAACGGCGGCCTCAACGGCCGCTGGGACATCGCGCTGCGTGATCTGGAGTTCGCCATCGGCCTGGACGCCGACGGCAATGGCGAAATCACCTGGGGCGAGCTGCGTGCACGTCATGCCGACATCGCGAGTTATGCGCTGACCCGGCTGGCGATACGCGCCGACGACGCCGCCTGCACGCTGCAGCCGGGTGCGCAGCAGGTCGATGAGCACAGCGACGGCGCCTACACCGTACTGGCGCTCGCGATCAGCTGCCCGCGCGTACCGGAGAAGCTGACGCTGCACTACACGCTGTTCGCCGACATCGACCCGCAGCACCGCGGGCTGCTGAACCTGAGCGTCGACGGCGCCACGCGCACCGCGGTGCTCGGCCCGCAGGCTGCGACGCAAACCTTCGAGCTCGCGCAGGTGAGCCGCTGGCGCCAGTTCGTCGACTTCGCCCGCGAAGGCGTGTGGCACATCTGGATCGGCTTCGACCACATTCTGTTCCTGCTGTCGCTGCTGTTGCCTGCGGTGCTGGTGTGGCGCGCGCCGCGCTGGCAGCCGGCCGATGCGCTGCGCGATTCGTTCTGGGAGGTCTTTCGCATCGTCACCGCGTTCACGGTGGCGCACTCGATCACACTGTCGCTGGCCACGCTCGGCATGGTCGCGCTGCCGTCGCGGCTGGTCGAGTCGGCGATCGCCGCGTCGGTGGTGCTGGCGGCGCTGAACAACGTGCGCCCGCTCATCCTCGGCCGACGCTGGGCGGTGGCCTTCGGCTTCGGGCTGATCCACGGCTTCGGCTTCGCCAGTGTGCTGGCCGACCTGGGTCTGCCGCGCGACGCGCTCGCACTCGCGCTGGTCGGCTTCAACCTCGGTGTCGAGGGCGGGCAGCTGGCCATCGTGGCGGTCTTCCTGCCGATCGCCTTCGCGCTGCGCCGTACCGCGTTCTACCGGCGCGGCGTGATGCTCGGCGGCTCGCTGCTGATCGCGTTGCTCGCCGGCATCTGGCTGGTCGAGCGGGTGTTCGACCTGACGTTGCTGCCGGCCTGAAGCTACGGCCGCGTCGCCGCGGCAGCGCCCGCTGCCGGCACCTCGAAGGCCAGCGTGACGAAGCGACTCTCCCACCAGTCGGAGCGCGTCGTCGACGGGTACAGCTCGGTACCGCGCAGCAGCCAGCGCCCGGGCAACGGCGGGCTGAACGAGACGCGACCCTGTGCATCGGTGCGGCGCCAGATGCCCAGACCGCTGGCCGCGCTCTGGAACTCGACCGCCAGTTCGGCCAGCGGCTGTCCATCGTTCAGCACCTGGAAGACGAGCGTGCGGTCGACCGCCACCGGTCCGTCCGAGCGCAGCAGCACGTCCATCGCCATCGGCACCGGCTGCGTCGCCGCCGCGGCGCCGGCGCGCAGCATCTCGATGCGGGCGTGCTTGGTATACCGCTCACGCCAGCCGACGCCGCGCCGCTGCATCCCGGCCCAGGCCTCGCGTACGGCAGTCGAGGCCTGGATCTC
This sequence comes from uncultured Burkholderiales bacterium, assembly GCA_937871935.1. Taxonomy (GTDB): domain Bacteria; phylum Pseudomonadota; class Gammaproteobacteria; order Burkholderiales; family Burkholderiaceae_C; genus JAEUPI01. The sequence continues at coordinate 13,015 of CALMQI010000413.1, read as the reverse complement.
CTTGAGGTAGACCTCGACGATGCGCGGCTCGATCTCCACCTCGACGGGCTGCAACTGCGCCCAGCACGACGCTGCGCTGCCGGGCTGCACGGCCGCGCGCAGCCACAACGCATTCGGCCTGTCCTGCAGCAGCCGCATCGGCAGCACCTTGCCCGCCGCACTGCGACAGCCGCTGGCCACCAGCTGCTCCATGCCGGCCGGAAACTCCTGCTGCGGAAAGCGGTTGCCGGTAGCCAGCGAGAGCGCCAGCTGGCCCGGCGCTGCACCGGGATGCGACTCGAACCAGGTGTCGTGCGCCAGAGCGGTGCAGGCCACCGACACCAGCGCGCAGCCGACCAGCCAGTCACGAAACGCCATCAGTCATCATACGCAGCGCCCATGGCGGCGGATGCGCGGCAGCCTCGCGCGCACAATGCCGCGCGAGCCGCGCAACAGGAGCGACCGTTGCCCATTACCGTGCTGTTCGAAGGCCGAACGATCGATGCCGCGAGCTTCGAAGCGCGTTGCCGGCGCGCGGCCGCGGCGCTGCACGCGGCGGGCGTCCGCGAGGGCGACTGCGTTGCGCTGCTGATGCGCAACAGCCCCGCCCTGCTCGAGCTGATGCTCGCCACACGAGCCGTCGGTGCGTTGTGGTGCCCGATCAACTGGCACTTCAAGCGCGACGAACTGGACTTCATCGTCGCCGACAGCGGCGCGCGGCTGCTGGTCGCCGATGCCGAACTGCAGGCGGCGTTGCCGGCCTGGCCGATCGACGGCGTGCGCTGCTTCACGTCGCCGCGCGAGGACGGCGCAGCGCCGGCGCACGACACCGACGGCACCGACTGGCGGGCGTTTCGGGACACGCCGGCGCACCCGCCGGCGCCGCCGCGTCCGCCGCGCGGCGCGATGTTCTACACCTCGGGCACCACCGGCCGGCCCAAGGGCATCCGCCGCGCGGCGGCCAGCCCGGAGCAGGTGGCACGCGGCCAGGCGGTGCACCGCCACGTGCTGGGCTTCGAGCCGGGCATGCGCGCGCTGGTGAGTGCGCCGATGTACCACAGTGCCCCCAACTCCTACAGCATCGGCGCCGCGCAGGAAGACGGCGCGCTGCTGCTGATCGAGCCGCGCTTCGACGCCGAGCGCACGTTGCAGTTGATCGAACAGCACCGCCTGACCCACGCCTACCTGGTGCCGACGATGTACGTGCGCCTGCTCGCACTGCCCGAACGTGTGCGACGCCGCCACGACCTGCGTTCGATGCGCTTCGTCGCCTCGACCGGATCACCCTGCCCACCCGACGTGAAGCGCGCAATGATCGACTGGTGGGGCCCGGTGATCCACGAGGCCTACGGCGCCAGCGAGCTCGGCTACATGACGCGGCTGGACAGCCACGACGCGCTGCGCAAGCCCGGCTCCGCGGGCCGTCCGCTGCCGGGCGTGACGCTGGCCATCCTGGACGACGACGGCCGGCCGCTGCCGCAGGGCCGGGCCGGGCTCATCTACGTGCACCAGCCGGCCTATGCCGACTTCAGCTACATCGGCCAGGACGCTGCGCGCCGGCGCATGGAGCGCGACGGGCTGAAGACGCTGGGCGACATCGGCTACCTCGACGAAGACGGCTTCCTCTTCATCGTCGATCGCGCGGCCGACATGGTGATCTCCGGCGGCGTCAACATCTACCCGGCGGAGATCGAGGCCAGCCTGCTGGCCATGCCCGGCGTGGTCGACTGCGCGGTCTTCGGCATACCGGACGACGAGTTCGGCGAGGCACTCGCCGCCGCCGTGCAGTGCGCGCCGGACGCCACGTTGACCCACGACGCGGTGCGCGGCTGGCTGTCCGCTCGACTGGCCGGCTACAAGGTGCCCAAGGTGGTCACCTTCCACGCCGCGCTGCCGCGCGAGGACACCGGCAAGATCTTCAAGCGCCGCCTGCGCGAGCCCTACTGGGCCGGCCGCGACCGGCGCATCTGAGCGGGGCGCCGGCCGCAGCACAATGCGCGTCTCGACACGGTCACGGGGAGACGACAAGATGGTTTCATGCGCGCGATGGCAGTCGTGGCTGGCGGCGATCGGGCTCGCCGCCTGCAACGCCGGCGCGTTCGCGCAAGCGGCCGGCGCGGCACCGGCGGCCGCGCCGGCCAGCGACGTGCAACGGGCGTTCCGTCAATGCGACGCGCGCGCCTTTCTGGCGATGAACATCGCGCGCATCTACCTCGACGAAGGGCGCAACCGCCAACTGGTGATCGAGAGGGTGAAGAGCAACGACTGGGGCTTGCAGATGGCCGAAGCGCTGTTCAAGCGCGTCGACGAGGGCCGGCTTCAACATCCCGCCGAATTCGCCGCCGACGTGCTGGGCCAATGCGCCGCGAGCCAGCGGCTGAACGTGGGTGCCTCGAAGACACAGACACAACTGTGCATGGCGCGCGCCGACATGGTGGTGCACCTGCATGGCTACCGCACGCAGGGTGTGTCGCGCACCGACGCGGTGGCCCGCACCGCCGAGCGCCTGAAGCCGCGCGAGGTGTATCCCGCGGCGCTGATCGACGCCGTTGCCGGGCCGGTGTTCGCGCCGGCCTCGCCGCCCGACATGAACACGCTGTGGAGCCAGATGCTGTGGGGCTGCATCCGCGCTCGGCCGCCACGCCCGGCCTCGGCCGCCGCCTCGGGCTGACGCAGGCGGTCTGATGCAGCCTAGGCTGCGGGCGCCCGGCGCGGCTCCAGCGGATAGGCCGGATCGTTGTAGCCGGGCGTCGACGGATGTCCCGGCGTGACGAGCGAGTCGACCAGCGCCTCGTCTTCGGCCGTGACCGTGCACTCGAGCGCGGCGAAGTAGTCCTGCCATTGCGCCGGCGTGCGCGGGCCGGCGATCACCGCGCTGACCGCCCGGTGCGCCAGCACCCAGGCGCTGGCAAAGTGCTGCAGCGCCACGCCCTTGGCGGTGCAATGCTCCTTTAACCGCTGCGCGATGCGCAGCGATTCCTCGCGAAACTCGGTCTGCATGATGCGGGCGTCGCCGCGGCCCGCGCGTGTGCCTTCGGCCGGCTTGGCGCCCGGTGCGTACTTGCCGGCAAGCACACCCCGCGCGATCGGGCTGTAGGGCACCACCCCGAGGCCGAGCCGCTCGCAGGCCGGCAGCACCTCCACCTCGGGCTGGCGGTTGAGCAGGTTGTAGTACGGCTGGCACACCACCGGGCCGGCCATGTTCATCGCGCGCGCCAGGTGCACCGCCTCGGCAATGCGCCAGCCGCGGAAGTTGCTGACGCCCCAGTAGCGGATCTTGCCGGCGCGCAGCAGGTCGTCGAGCGCGCGCAACGGCTCCTCCAGCCGCGTGCCGTCGAAGTCACGGTGCAGGTAGTAGATGTCGAGGTGGTCGGTGCCCAGGCGCTCGAGGCTGGCTTCGCACGCCCGCACGACCCAGCTGCGCGAGTAGCGGCCTTCGTTGGGCCGCTCCGACATCTTGTTGCCCACCTTGCTGGCCAGCACCCAGCGCTCGCGGTCGACCTGCAGCAGCGCGCCCACCATCTGCTCGCTGCGGCCGAGGCTGTACACGTCGGCGGTGTCGATGAAGTTGACGCCGTGATCGCGCGCATGGGCAACGATCTCGCGTGCCTCGTCGACACCGGTCTGGTCGGCGAACATCATCGTGCCCAGGCACAGCGTGGACACCTGGAGCTGGCTGTGGCCAAGGGTGCGGTAACGCATGGCGGCTCTCCGAGCTGCTGACAGAGCCTCGCAGTATGCACAGGTGCGGCGGCCACCCCCCGCCCCACCCACATTGCCGCCGCCGACATGGCGCGCAGCACCGGCTTGACAAACGCCTGCCGCGTCCTATCATTTAAACACTCGTATAAACCGACTGTTCAAAATGTCCGCTGTGATTGCCGCACCGAACCCGCGCCTGTTCGACGAGCCCGATCTCACCGATACCAAGGCCCGCATCCTCGAGGCCGCCTTCCGGCGCCTGGCCACCGAAGGGTACGCCGCGCTCAGCGTGCGCGAGATCGCCAAGGACGCTGGCGTCAACCACGCCCTCATCAACTACCACTTCCGCTCCAAGGACCAGCTGGTCATCGACGTGCTCGATGCCGCCAACCAGCGGCTGCTCGCCCGGCAGACGGCGATGTACAGCGGCGCCACCGGCTTTGCCGACAAGTGGGCCGAGGCGCGCCGCTTTTACGAGAGTGACCTCGCCAGCGGGTTCGTGCGCGTGCAGGCCGAGTTGTGGGCGGCCAGCCTGGCCAACGCCGAGTTGCGCGAGAAGTTCCTGCCGCGCCTGCTGGCCTGGAAGCGGCTGGTGCTCGACGCGGTGCGCGAAGCACTGGCGGCGCTGCAGGCTGGCGGTGTCACGCTGCCGCCACCGATCACGGCCGAAGTGGTGGCGTGCTGGATCAGCGAGTTCTGGCTCGGCATGGAGTTCGCCGACCTGCTGGGCGTGAAGGAAGAGCATGTGCAGCACCGCGCCGCGCTCGACGCCATGCAATGGCTGTTGCAGTCATTGGACGACCAGGTGCAATCACGCGCAACCGCGGCGCAGGCCAAGCCGCGCCGGACTGCGGCACGGAGCCGCTGATGGACCCACGCGCCCTGCCCGACCGCTTCAGCCTCCTGGCTGGCGAACTGCCTGCCGGCGGCTCGCGGCCCGACGACGAGCGCGGCCCGTACGAGACCGTGCAAGCCCGGCGCGAGGGCACCGTCGAGCGCGACGGCGTGACGCTGTGGTACGCCGTGTGGGGCGACAGCGGCCCGTGGATCGCGTTCGCGCCCCCGTTCCAGGTGGTGCACAGCGAGATGCTCAAGGCCACTGTGCCCTACCTGTCGCGGCACTTCCGCGTGCTCACCACCGACGGCCGCGGCAACGGGCGTTCGGGTCGACCGCAGGGCCAGGAAGCCTACAGCTTCGATCACTTCCATGCCGACTTCGTGGCCGTACTCGATGCCGTGGGTGTCGAGCAGGTCGCGCTGGTCGGCATCTCGGCCGCAGCGATGACGGTGCTGCGCGTGGCAGCCGAGCAGCCCGAACGCGTGACACGGCTCGTGCTCGCCGGCGGCTTCGCCGACTCGATGCCCACCATCGAGGCGATGCGCAAGCGCCTGCGTTTCGAGGACGAGTTGATCGCCCGCGACTGGCCGGGCTACCTCGACTGGTTCATGGCCACCATCTTCACCGAGCCGCACTCGACCAAGCCCTACGAGGACGGCGTGCACTTCGGCTGGTCCACCGACGCGCAGACGCTCGACTGGTGCCGCCACGGCTGGCTGGCCAACGACATGCGCGAGCAGGCGGGCCGGGTGCGCTGCCCGACGCTGATCATCCATGGCGACGACGACCGCCGCGTGCCGTACTTCAAGGGCCAGGAGATGCACGCGCTGATCCCGGGCTCGCGGCTGCTCACGGTTGGCGGTGGTGGCCACGTCACCGCCGCGCGCGACCCGGTGCTGTTCAACTGCGCGGTGCGCGACTTCGTCGGCGGCCCGGCGCGTGAGCGCACCTGGACGCGTGCGATGAAGCGCAAGCGCCGGGCGCTCTTCATCTCCAGCCCGATCGGCCTCGGCCACGCCCAGCGCGACCTGGCGATCGCGCGCGAACTGCGTGCCGTGCACGGCGACCTGGAGATTCACTGGTTCACCGTCGATCCGGCTGCCGGCTACCTGCAGCGCGAGGGCGAGCATGTGCACCCGATCACCGCCCGGCTGGCCAACGAGAGCCGCCACTTCGAGAACTGCGCCGGTGAGCACGACCTGTCGGCGTTCTTCGCGCTGCGCACGATGGACGAGATCATGACCAGCAACTTCATGACCTTCGTCGATCTGATGGACGCCGAGCACTACGACCTGGTGATCGGGGACGAGGCCTGGGACGTGGACTACCACTACCACGAGAACCCGGAGCTGAAGCGCCAGCCCTTCGTCTTCCTCACCGACTTCGTCGGTTGCCTGCCGATGGAGCAAGGCAATGCGCGCGAGGCTCATCTGTGCGCCGATCGCAACGCCGACGACATCGAGCATGTCGCGCGCTACCCCTACGTGCGCGACCTGGCGCTGTTCGTCGGCAATCCCGACGACGTGACCGAGGCAGCGTTCGGCCCGGGGCTGCCCGGCATCCGCGAATGGACCGACCGCAACTTCTGCTACTGCGGCTACTGCCTGCCGTTCGATCCGCAGGCGCTGGCCGACACCGAACGCCTGCGCACGCTGCACGGCTACCGCCCCGACGAGAAGATCGCCATCGCCACGGTGGGCGGCACGTCGGCCGGCCGCCACCTGCTGCGGCGCATCGTGCAGGCCTTTCCGCGCATGAAGCGCGAGGTGCCCGAGCTGCGGCTGATCCTGGTGACGGGGCCGCGCCTGGACACGAGCGAGTTCCACGGCATGCCGGGGTTGGAGGTGCGACCGTATGTGCACAAGCTGTTCGAGCACCTGGCCTGCTGCGACCTCGCACTGGTGCAGGGCGGCCTGTCGACCACGATGGAGCTGGTCGCCACCCGGCGGGCGTTCCTGAGCTTCCCGCTGCAGCGGCACTTCGAGCAATGCGTGCACGTGCGCCGGCGGCTGGCCAACTATGGCGCCGACCGCTCGCTGGACTATGCGACGCTGGACCCCGACACACTGGCCGAGCGCGCGCTGGCGGCGATGCACGAGCCCGTGCGCTACCGGCCGGTGGAAGTCGACGGCGCCGCGCGCGCAGCTCGGCGCATTGCCGATGTGCTGGAAAACCGGCACTGGGCACGATGACGCCCCCCGAAGCGCCTGCGGCGCCCATCCACCGGCAGGCTCCCGTGCCAGCCTGGCTGGTCACTGCGTCCGCCACGGCCTGGCGTTCCAGGCCGCAGCCGCCGCCGGGCAGCGAAGTGCCGTGAGCGGCGCGTAGCCGCCCTCTCACGTCTGCCGCGATGGGCCCGCTTCGATGCGGGTCTGGATGCGTTCGGCCCGCCGCATCGGCAGAGGCCGCGGGTGGAACTCGCCCGCGATTTCTATCAACTCTGGAGTGTCGTCATGTTCGCTGCCCTCTATGGATTCATCGTCTATCTGTTCTTTCTCGCCACCTTCACCTATGCCATTGCCTTCGTCGGCAACGTGCCGCTGGTGTCCAAGACGATCGACAGCGGTCCGCCCGGTCCGCTGCTCGAGGCCTTGCTGATCAACACCGCGCTGCTCGGCCTGTTCGCCGTGCAGCACAGCGTGATGGCGCGCCGCTCGTTCAAGCGCTGGTGGACCCGCATCGTGCCCGAGGTTGTCGAGCGCAGCAGCTTCGTGCTCGCGGCTTCGCTCGTGCTCGCGCTGCTGCTGTGGCAATGGCGGCCGATCGCCTCGCCGATGATCTGGCAGGTGAGCGATCCGATCGGCCGCCTCGTGCTGCACGGCGTGTTCTGGGCCGGCTGGGTGGTGCTGCTGATCAGCACCTTCTTGCTCAACCACTTCGAACTGTTCGGTCTGCGCCAGGTGTTCGCGCACCTGAGCGGCCGCCAGCTGCCGACGCAAGACTTCCGCACGCCGCTGTTCTACCGCCATGTGCGCCATCCGCTGTACCTCGGCTTCGTGCTGTCGTTCTGGGCCGCGCCCGACATGACAGCCGGCCACCTGCTGTTCACCGTGGCTTCCACCGGCTACATCCTGATCGGCATCTGGTTCGAGGAGCGCGACCTGATCGCGCAGTTCGGCGATCGTTATCGCCTGTACCGCGAACAGGCCGGCATGCTGTTCCCGAAGTTCGGTCGCCGCCGCCAGGGGCCGGCGCAACCCTGAAGCAGCCCGGTCGCTCGGGCGGCCAAAGGATCTTCGATCTACAGTAGGCGGCCCCTCCACAAAGGACCGCCATGACGACCGAGGCCCTGCGCCGACAGACGCTCGCTGACCTGCTGCGGCGTACGGCGCTGCGCACGCCGCACAAGCCCGGCATCCGCTGCGGCGACGTCGCCTGGAGCTGGGCCGAGTTCGACGCGGTGGTCACGCGCCTCGCCGCCGGCCTGCAGGCCGAGGGCGTGGCGGCCGGCGAACGCGTGGCCGTGCTGGCACGCAACTCGCACGGCTTCGCGGCGCTGCGCTTCGCGCTGGCCCGCATCGGCGCGGTGCTGGTGCCGGTGAACTTCATGCTCAACGCCGGCGAGGCGGCGTACATCCTGCGCCACGCCGGGGCCCGGCTGCTGGCGGTGGACAGCGGCCTGGCCGAGCTGGGCCGCGCTGCGGCAGCGAAGGACACGCAGGTGCAGCGGCTGCTGTGGTTGCCGTCCGAAGCGCCGAGCGAGCCGATCGCCGGTGCGCTGAGCTTTCACAAGCTCGGCGATTGCAGCGCCGCGGTGGTCGAGCCGGCCATCGATCGCGACTCGCTGCTGCAGATCGTCTACACCAGCGGCACCGAGTCCGCCCCCAAAGGCGCGATGCTGACGCACGGCGCGGTGATCGATCAGTACGCGAGCTGCATCGTCGACGGCGAGATGGCCGAGGGCGACACGGTGCTGCACGCGCTGCCGCTGTACCACTGCGCGCAGCTCGACGTCTTTCTCGGCCCTTGCGTGTACCTCGGCGCGACGAGCCTGATCACCGCGGCGCCGACACCCGACAACCTGCTGCCGCTGGTCGAGCGGCACCGCATCTGCAGCTTCTTCGCGCCACCCACGGTGTGGATCGGCCTGCTGCGCTCGCCCCTGTTCGACCGCTGCGACCTGTCGAGCCTGCGCAAGGGCTACTACGGCGCCTCGATCATGCCGGTGGCCGTGATGCGCGAACTCATCGAGCGGTTGCCGCAGATGCGCCTGTGGAACTTCTACGGCCAGACCGAGATCGCGCCGCTGGCCACGGTGCTGAAGCCGCAGGACCAGCTGCGCAAGCCCGGCTCTGCCGGACGGCCGGCGCTGAACGTCGAGACCCGCGTGGTCGACGACGCGATGCGCGATGTGGCCCCGGGCGAGGTGGGCGAGATCGTGCACCGCTCGCCGCAGCTGCTGCAGGGCTACTTCAACGACCCCGAGAAGACCGCCGCCGCCTTCGCCGGCGGCTGGTTCCACAGCGGCGACCTCGCCACCCTGGATGACGAGGGCTACATCACTGTCGTCGACCGCAAGAAGGACATGATCAAGACCGGCGGCGAGAACGTCGCCAGCCGCGAGGTGGAAGAGGCGCTCTACCGGCTCGACGGCGTGAGCGAGGTCGCCGTGGTCGGTCTGCCGCACCCGCAGTGGATCGAGGCGGTGACGGCCGTCGTCGTCGTGAAGGCGGGTGCCACGCTCAACGAGGAGCAGGTGCTTGCCCATGCAGCGCGGCAGCTCGCCGCCTTCAAGCGGCCGAAGGCGGTGGTCTTCGTCGATGCGCTGCCCAAGAACCCGAGCGGCAAGCTGCTCAAGCGCGAGTTGCGACAACGCTTGCAAGGCCAATACACGCCGAGCTGATGCGCGTCACGGCGCAGTCGCTACCATCGCCGCATGACGACGACGCGACCGCTTCTCTCCACGCTGGCCCTCGCCGCCGGCCTGTGCGGCGCGGCCGGCGATGCCGGCGCGCAGAGCGCCGTCACCGCCTACGGCGGCCTGCGCACCGGCAGCGGCTTCCAGCGCGCCGACGGCACCGCGACAGCCGTCGACGTGCGCAGCCGCCCGGCCGGCACGCTGGCCCTCGAGCTGCCCTACGACGCGAGCCGGCAATGGCAGTGGCTGCTGTCGCACCAGAGCACGCGACTGCAACTCGGCGACAGCGCAACGCCGGGCGCGCCGACCGAGCTGCCGCTCGACGTGACCTACCTGCACGTGGGCGGGCTCAACTTCTTCGACGGCCAGGCCGGGCGCGGGCCCTATGTATCGGGCGGCCTCGGCCTCACGCACATGAGCCCGCGGCTGCCGGGCACCTCGTCGCGCACTCGCGGCTCCTTGAGCGTGGGCATCGGCTATCAGTGGGCGCCGGCGGCCGGCAGCGTGGCGCTGCGCGCCGAACTGCGCGGCTACGCCACGCTGATCCGCAGCGACGGCGCGTTCTTCTGCTCGGGTGGCTGCACCGTGTCGATCCGCGGCGACACGATGACGCAGCTGGAGGCGATGGTCGGCGTGTCGGTGGGCTTCTAGCGCGCTGGAACGCGCGATCGCCTACAGGCGCCGGCGCAGCGCCTCGAAGAACAGCTCCGACTGCAGCCGCTCACCCAGCGTCTGCGCGGCCACGTGCTCGGCCAGCGCCGCATCCACCGGCAGCAGCGGCCGGCCGGTGCCGGCGGCCAGCACCTGCACCATGCAAGCCCGCTCCAGGTAGTAGAGGTCGTCGTAGGCATGATCGACGCGTGATCCGCACACCACGACGCCGTGGTTGCCGAGGAACACCACGTCGGCACCGTTCATCGCGCGCGCTATGCGCTCGCCCTCCGAGTTGTCGAGCGCGAGGCCGTTGTAGTGCGCGTCGATCGCCACGCGGCCGTGGAAACGCATCGCGTTCTGCGACAGCGTGGTGTCGAGCGCGCGGTCCGCGGTGAGCGTCAGCGCGGTGGCGAACGGCATGTGCGTGTGCATCACGCAGGCCTTGCCGGCGATGCGGTGCACCGCGGCGTGGATGAACATCGCGGTCGGCTCCACCGCGTGCCGGCCGGCCAGCCGTGCCCCCTGCAGGTCGATCATCACCACGTCGTCGGCCTGCACCTCGCTCCAGTGCAGGCCACGCGGATTGATCAGGAAGCGGTCGCGCGCGTCGGGCAGCTCGACGCTGAAATGGTTGCACACGCCCTCGGACAAGCCGTGGTGCGCGGCCGCGCGCAGCGCGAGCGCGAGGTCGGCGCGCAGCCGCGCGACCGCGGGGCTGACGAAGATCTTCTGCTCGGTGGTCGACAACACGACGGCGATCCTGGGGTGGTGGGCGGACCGCCGATTCTGCCGTGATCTGCACAGCCGCAGTCAATGCGATGAACCGCCGCCCGCATCGTCGAGGCGAAGCGGCGGTGCCACCTCCTCCAGCGGCTTGCGCTCGGCGTCCACCGCCAGCCGCCAGGCCACAGCGGCCGCGATGAGCATCAAGGCCGCGCCCACGGCATAGCCGGCGAACACATGGCTGCGGCTGCCGGTCTGGATCAGCGCGCCGAACAACGCTGGCGCGACGAATCCGCCGGCACCGGTGCCCACCGCGTAGAAGATCGAGATCGCCAGCGCGCGCATTTCGAGCGGGAACACTTCACTCACCGTCAGATAGGCCGAGCTCGCGGCGGCCGACGCGAGGAAGAACACCGCCGACCAGGCCAGCGTCTGCGTCAGCGCGTCGAACACGCCGAGCACGAAGCCGATGCCGGTGAGCGCCAGCGCCAGGCCCGACAGCGCGTAGGTCGCGGTGATCATCACGCGGCGGCCGGCGCGGTCGAACAGTGCGCCGAGGATCAGCGGCCCGAGCACGTTGCCGACGGCGAACGGCAGGATGTACAGGCCGACGTCCGTCTCGTTCACTTCATAGAAACGCGTCAGCACCAGCGCATAGGTGAAGAAGATCGCGTTGTAGAAGAACGCCTGTGCCAACATCAGCGCGAAGACATAGGCGCTGCGCCGCGGGTAACGGCGCAGCAGCACGTGCGCCACCTCGCGCAGCGTGGGCGTCGCGCTGCGCCGGCGGCGAGCCGCCGCCGGAGGGTCGCGCGCCGCGGTGATGCCCGCGGCCGGCGTGCTGGTGGCGCACACCGACGCCTCGATCTCGGCGACGACGCGTTCGGCCTCGTCGGCGCGTCCGTGTGCGAGCAGCCAGCGCGGGCTCTCCGGCAGGTGGCGCCGCACCAGCAGGATCGCCACCGCCAGCACCGCACCCAGCAGGAAGCCGGCACGCCAGCCCGATTGCGGGCCCAGCACGCGCGGGTCGAGCAGCAGCACGCTGAGCAGCGCGCCGAGCGCCGCGCCGATCCAGAAGCTGCCGTTGATGGCCAGGTTGACGCGGCCGCGCACCCGCGCGGGGATCAGCTCGTCGATCGCCGAGTTGATGGCGGCGTATTCACCGCCGATGCCCAGGCCAGTGACGAAGCGGCACAGCGCAAAGCCGACGAAACTGGTGGTGAACGCGGTCGCCACCGTCGCGCCCATGTAGACCGCGAGCGTGATCAGGAAGAGCCGCTTGCGGCCGAGCGTGTCGGCCAGCCGGCCGAACAGCAGCGCACCGATGACGGCGCCGCCGACATACACCGAGCCGGCCCAGCCGACCTGCGACGCACTCAAGCCCAGCGTGTCGGGCCGCTCGAGCACGCTGCCGAACGAGCCGACGATGGTGACCTCGAGCCCGTCGAGCACCCAGGCGACGCCCAGGGCCAGCACCACGCGCCAGTGCCAGCGTGACCAGGGCAACCGGTCGAGCCGGGCGGGGATGCTGCTGCTGCGCTCGGCCACCGACAAGCACCCGCGCGGCCTCGCCAATTCGTCGGATCTCGTGGGCCGCCGCTACATGGCGCACCTGGCGACCATGATGCAGGGCTTCCATCCGTTCCGCCGCAACGACACCGTGTTCCAGAAGACGGTGGCGATCAAGCGCATCCTGCCGCATCTCAACGACAGCGCCGACTTCGTCACCATGCTGATCGACGAGGCCAAGCTGGCGGCGCTGCTCAACCACCCGAACATCACCCAGATCTTCGATCTCGGCAAGATCGGCGAGGACCATTTCATCGCCATGGAGTTCGTCGAGGGTCGCGATCTGCGGTCGATCCTCAATCAGATTCGTACCAAGGGAGAGGCTTTCCCCTTACCACTGGCCCTGCTGATCGCCGGTCGAGTGGCCGGTGCGCTCGACTACGCTCATCGGTTGCGCGACGGCCTGGGGCGCGACCTGCGAATGGTCCACCGCGATGTGTCGCCGCAGAATCTGCTGATCAGCTTCGACGGGCAGATCAAGCTGTGCGATTTCGGCATCGTCAAGGCGGTGTCGAAGGCGAACCAGACGCAGATGGGTGCCCTCAAAGGCAAGCTGCAGTACATGTCGCCGGAGCAGATCAGCAGCGAGACGGTCGACGCGAGGGCCGACCTGTACTCCCTCGGGGCGGTGCTGTACCTGCTGCTGACCGGAAAACGCCCGTTCTCCGCCCACACGATCCACGGGTTCATGG
>CALMQI010000412.1 GCA_937871935.1 uncultured Burkholderiales bacterium | reverse complement strand
AAACGCTCAGTCCCATTTCGGCGAAAATACCCAGTCGGTCAGCCGGCGATTGCGACCGCCAAGCGCGGCGATCTCGGCCATTTCCTCCGCGGTCAGCGCGAAATCGAATATGGCCAAGTTTTCCTCCAGCCGTTCCACCTTGCTGGTGCGCGGGATGACGACAATGCCCTGCTGCACCAGCCAGCGCAGGCCGCTGCCGTCGGGGGCGTTCGTCAGCACCATCTCGAGCGCCGGCACATCGTCGGCACGCAGCCGGCGCCACAGTCCGTCGCGCGCGTTGCCCGGGTCGCCGGCCAGGAACAGCTGCGTCGTCAGTTCGCCGAAGCTGGCGTGGCGCAGCTTCACGTGGATGTGCGGCGTGCGGCCCGGGTAGGGCACTGGCTTGATGGTGCGAAAGCGAAAGGCACCGTTGCCGGCGCTGCGTGTGGCGCCGAAGCCCTGAAAACCCTCGTCCACCGGATCACTGGTGCGCTCGGTGTCCGGATGGCGATAGTGAGCAAGCGCATCGCACTGCCAAATCTCGACCTCGGCGCCGTCGATGAGCCGGCCTTGTGCATCGGCCACCTGACCCTCGAGCCCGAGGTGTTCGCCCTTGGCCACCAGCGTGCGCTCACCCACCTGCACGCGGCTCAGGTCGGCGTCCCAGTCGGTCCAGCGCTCGCGCCAGCGGCGCGGTGGGTAGAACGGGCCGTCGGTCATGCGCGCGAGCGAACGGCGCGAACTGGCCAGCGCCGGCAGCGCCAAGACCGTCAGCGCGGTGGCGGCGGTGGCGGCCTGCAGCAGGCGCCGGCGTGAAGGCAGGGGCTCCATCATGCGCAGATCTCCCGGTCGACGAGCTGTCGCATTGAAGCACGGCGGGGCAAAGCCCGCCGCCGTCACGGGCGTTACCGGCAAGCAGGCGCGACAGGCCTCAAGAAACCGCTCCGGGGTGCCGAAGACAAGTCGATCGGGCCGATCGCGCCCGGCTTCGCACGTTGTGTGCTTTCGCCATGCCGTTTCCATATCGTTGCTCTGTCCTGATGCTCAGCCTGGCGCTCGCCGCTCCGGCGCTGCATGCCGCCGACGAACATGCACCTGCAGGGAAAGCCGGCGCGGCGCGCAAGGCTGCCCCCGCTGAGCAGGCCGACGAAGACGCTGCAGATGACAAGCCGGCGGGCACGCGTTCGCGCACGGCGCCGGTCGATCCGATGCAGGCCCTGCGCGACAAGCTCGCTGCGCGCCTGGGTGCATCCGCCCGGCCGGCCGACGGCAAGGCGGCGCCGCAGGTCGTGCGCATCAGCACCGGAGCCGATGCCGGCCAGGCGCTGGCGGCCGCATCGCCGTCCGCCGCGCCCGCCGCGCTCGCTGCGCACGGTACCGAGGCGCCCACTGTGCGCAAGGCCAGGGGCCTGGCGTCCAGGCCACCTGTCGACGCCCGCCACGCCAGCCATTGGAGCTACGACGGCGAAGGCGGGCCCGACGCGTGGGGCCGGTTGAAGCCCGAGTACGCCAAGTGCGCCACCGGCACGCGGCAAAGCCCGATCGACATCCGCGACGGCATTCGTGTCGAGCTCGATCCGGTGCAGTTCGACTACCGCTCGAGTGCGTTTCGCGTCATCGACAACGGCCACACCGTGCAGGTGAACGTCGCCACCGGCAACTCGATCGAGGTGATGGGGCGCCGCTACGAGCTGCTGCAGTTTCACTTCCATCGCCCGTCGGAAGAGCGCATCGAAGGGCGCCAGTTCGACATGGTGGCGCACCTGGTGCACAAGGACCCCGAAGGCCGCCTGGCTGTCGTGGCCGTGCTGCTCGACCGCGGCAGCGCACATCCGCTGGTGCAGCAGGTGTGGAACAACCTGCCGCTCGAGAAAGGCGAGGAGGTGCCCGCGCGCGCCGCGCTCGACCTCAACAACCTGCTGCCGGGCGACCGGCGCTACTACACCTACATGGGCTCGCTCACCACGCCGCCGTGCAGCGAGGGCGTGCTGTGGATGGTGCTGCAGCAGCCGGCGACGATCTCACCCGAGCAGATCGACGTCTTCACGCGGCTGTACCCGATGAACGCGCGGCCGGTGCAGCAGGCGGCCGGCCGGCTGATCAAGCAGTCCAACTAGTCGCGTTCTCGCCAGCGGCACGTGCGGCGGTTAGCATCCGCGGCACTGCCCATGAGCGACTCTTCTCCCCGCACCGACAGTCCCGTGGCGGCGGTCACCGGCGCCGCGCGCGGCATCGGCCTGGCCATCACGCACTGGTTTCTCGCGCACGGCCATCGTGTCGTGCTGATCGACATCGACGGCGATACGCTGCGCGCCAGCGAGCGTGACATCGCGCAACCCGAGCGTGTGCTGGCGCTGCATGCCGATGTGTCGTCGGCCGATCAGGTGCGCGAGGCTTTCGCCGCGGTGGACGCACGCTTCGGCCGCCTCGATGCATTGGTCAACAACGCCGGCATCGCGGTGTTCAAGCCGCTGCTCGACACGCGCTACGACGAGTGGCGCGCCGTGATGGCGACCAACCTCGACGGCCCGTTCCTGTGTTCGCAGGCGGCGGCGCCGCTGATGCTGCGCCAGGGTCGCGGCGCGATCGTCAACATCACGTCGATCTCGGGCCTGCGCGCCAGCACGCTGCGGGTCGCCTACGGCACCAGCAAGGCGGCGCTGATGCACCTGACGCGCCAGCAGGCGGCCGAGCTCGGCGACCGCGGCATTCGCGTCAATGCCGTCGCGCCGGGACCGGTCGACACCGCGATGGCGCTGCAGGTGCATACCGCGGCGATCCGCGCCGGTTATCACGACGCCATTCCGCTGGCACGCTATGGCACGCCGCAGGAAATCGCCGCGGCCGTCGGCTTTCTGTGCAGCGACGCCGCCAGCTACGTGAACGGGCAGTGCCTCGCCGTCGACGGCGGCTTCGATGCCACGGGCATCGGCCTGCCTGCGCTGCGCATCACTGGATGAGTCGACAGCCTGTGCGGGATCACAGGCTCGTTAACCCCAGGCGAATCGAGGGCACTTGCAATGCAATGCTTTCACAAACAAGTGCAAGTCGTTATTTTTGCAGCACTTTTCTTCCTATCTATTTTTAGCTTGAACCGTCTCCACTAAGTATTTGATTTCATTGATTTTTTTCTGCAAGGAGCCTTGACCGGACGATAAATCGTCGGCTACAGTGTCGCTTCGTGGAGGAGTGTGGGGCATCGTGCCGGAGATCGTCTTTCAAGGGACCTCAGCGTTGACGCTGGATGCCAAGGGGCGGGTGGCTGTCCCGACACGGCATCGCGATGCGCTGATGAGCTCGGTGAACGGCCAGCTCACGCTCACCAAGCACCCGGCCGGTTGCCTGCTGGTGCTACCGCGACCGACCTGGATCGAACTGCGCGAGCGCCTGATGGCCCTGCCGATGGAGGCCGACGGCTGGCGCCGCATCTTCATCGGCAGCGCGGTCGACGTCGACATCGACGCCGGCTCGCGCATCCACGTCTCGCCTGAGCTGCGCACCGACGCGGCGCTGATCCGCGACGTGCTGCTGATCGGCATGGGCCATCGCCTCGAGCTGTGGGACACGTCGCGCTACGCCGCGCACGAGTCGGTGATCAAGCAGGGCCCGATGCCCGACGTCATCAAGAACTTCGTCTTCTGATGACTGACCCGGCATGGCCACACACTCCCGTCCTGCTGCCCGAAGCCATCGACGCGATGGTCACCGAGCCGGGCGGCCTGTACGTGGACGGCACCTTCGGCCGTGGCGGCCACGCGCGGGCGCTGCTGGCGCGGCTGTCGCCGCAGGCACGGCTGGTGGCCTTCGACAAGGACCCGCAGGCGGTGGCAGCGGCCGAGGCGCTGCGCGCGGGCGATGCGCGCCTGACCATCGTTCACGCCAGTTTCGCGCACATGCGCGAACGTCTGGCCGAACTGGGCATCCAACGCGTGCATGGCGTGCTGCTGGACCTGGGCGTCAGCTCGCCGCAGATCGACGACCCGTCGCGGGGCTTCAGCTTCCGGTTCGATGCGCCGCTGGACATGCGCATGGACACGACCCGCGGCGAGACCGCCGCGGACTTCCTGGCTCGCGCCGATGAGCGCCACATCGCCGAGGTGATCCGTGACTATGGGGAAGAACGGTTTGCTGTTTCGATTGCAAAGACGCTTGTGGCTCGCCGCGCGCTCGGGCGCGCTGTTCGAACCACGGCCGAGCTTTCCGAAGTCGTGGCTCGTGCGGTCAAGACCCGCGAGCCGGGCCAGGACCCTGCAACGCGCACATTTCAAGCTCTTCGGATTTTCATCAACGCTGAGCTCGAGGACCTCGAGCAGGGGCTGAAGGCGGCGATGGAACTGCTCGTCCCCGGGAGCCGCATGGCCGTGATCAGCTTCCACTCGCTGGAGGACCGCATCGTCAAGCGCTTCATCACCCGCGAGAGTCGCAGCGAGCCCGACCGCCGCGCGCCGTTCGCGCCACCCGCGCCGACGCGGCTGCGCGCGCTGGCCCGCATCAAGCCGGGCGAGGGTGAGCTGCGCGCCAACCCGCGTGCACGCTCGGCCGTGCTGCGCGTGGCCGAGCGCACCGACGAGGCGCCGGCCCCATGACGCGACTGCAGGTGGCGCTCGTGCTCGCGTTGTTGGTCAGCGCGCTGGTGCTGGTGCAGACGTCGTACGAATCGCGGCGCCTGTTTGCCGAACTCGACCGCTCACGCAACGAGCTGACGCGACTGGACGCCGAATACAAGCGCCTGGAGGCCGAGCGCCAGGGGCAGGCCACGCACTTGCGTGTCGAGAAGATGGCGCGCGAGAAGCTCGGCATGCGTACCGTCACGCCGGCGGTGACGCATGTAGTGGCCGACCAGGCAGCGGCGCCGGCCACCGGAGCCAAACGATGATGCGCTCGCTGCTCAAGCGCCGCAACGGCGCCAGTGCGCGCAGCCTGGCCTACTCGAGCAGTCCGCTGCTGGCGTCGAAGACGCCGCCGTGGCGCAGCCGGCTGTTGGTGGGCATGGTCGCGCTCGCCTTTTTGGTGCTGCTGGGCCGCTCGGTCTACATCCAGCTCATCGGCACCGACTTCTACCTCAAGCAGGGCGAGAAGCGCTACCTGCACAACCTGGACGTGCCGGCCAGCCGCGGCCGCATCGTCGACCGCAACGGGCACATCCTGGCCACCAGCGTGGGTGCGGTGTCGGTGTGGGCGATGCCCAAGGAGTTCGATGCCACGCCGGCCCAGCGGCGCCAGCTCGCCAGACTGCTCGGCCTGTCGGTGCACGAAGTCGGCGAGCGCCTGGTCGGCGGCAGTGCCACTTTCGCCTGGATCCGCCGCCAGATCGACCACGACCTGTGGCAGCAGGTGAAGGCGCTCGGCATCAAGGGTCTGTACGGCGCACGCGCCTACAAGCGCAAGTACCCCGAGGGTGAATCCGCCGCGCACGTGGTCGGCTTCACCAACATCGAGGACCGCGGCCAGGAGGGCGTGGAGCTCGCCTTCGAGAAGGACCTCGAGGGCCGCGACGGCCAGCGCGGGGTCTTGAAGGACCGCCTCGGCCGCGTGGTCGAGGACGTCGGCGACGGCGTCGACCCGGCCGACGGCCGCGACATCACGCTGGCCATCGATACCAAGGTGCAGTTCTTCGCCTACCAGCGCATTCGCGATACGGTGGCCGAGCAGAAGGCGCGCGCCGGCAGCGTGGTGGTGCTGGACGTGCACACCGGCGAGGTGCTGGCGTTGGCCAACTACCCGAGCTTCAATCCGGCGCAGCGCGCGTCGCTCGGCCGCGAGCAGCTCAGCGAACGGGCGCGCAACCGAGCGCTGACCGACGTATTCGAACCCGGTTCGGTGATGAAGCCCTTCGTCGCGGCCTGGGCGCTGGAGACCAGGCGCGTGCGACCGGACAGCATGATCTCCACCGCGTCGTACTCGGTCGGCGGCCAGCCGATCCGCGACACGCATCCGCGCGAGTCGATGTCGGTGTCCGAGGTGATCCAGAAGTCGAGCAACATCGGCGCCGCGCGCCTGGCGATGCAGATGGATCCGCGCGAGCTGTGGGAGCTCTACAGCAGTGTCGGCTTCGGCCAGAAGCCGCAGATCGACTTTCCCGGCGCGGTGACCGGCCGGCTGCGCCCGTACAAGAGCTGGAAGCCGGTGGACCAGTCGCGCCTGGCCTACGGCTACGGGTTGTCGGCATCGCTGCTGCAGATGGCGCGCGCCTACACCGTGTTCGCGCGCGACGGCGACGTGATTCCGATCACCATGCTGCGTCAGGAGCAACCGGTCGCCGGTGTGCGTGTGCTGTCGCCGGAGATCGCACGGCAGACGCGCCAGATGCTGCAGCTGGCCACCGGCCCCGGCGGCACTGCGCAGAAGGCGCAGACCATCGGCTACAGCGTCGGCGGCAAGACCGGCACCGCGCACAAACTCGAGGGCAAGGAGTACGCGAAGGACAAGTACCGTTCGTGGTTCGTCGGCATCGCGCCGATCAAGAACCCGCGCATCGTCGTCGCGGTGATGGTCGACGAGCCCGGCAACGGCATCCACTACGGCGGCGACGTGGCCGCACCGGTGTTCAGCCAGGTCGTGCAGCAGACGCTGCGTCTGCTCGGCGTACCGCCGGATCTCGAAGTGCGGCCGCAGATCATGGCGCGCTCGCCCCTCGAGGAGGGCAGCGGATGGCGCTGACGCAGCTGCCCGACGTGTCGTCGGCCGTGCAGTGGCTGCGCGCCGGCACGGCCGGCACGCTGCGCACCGACAGCCGCGCCGTGCGTGCGGGTGATGCCTTCCTGGCCTGGCCCGGCCGCATGACCGATGGCCGGCGTTTCGTCGGCGCCGCGCTGCAGGCGGGCGCCGCGCGTTGCCTGGTCGACGCTGACACCGGCGATCGCGACGGTGTCGACGAGAGTCTGTTCGACGACCAGCGGGTCGCCGCCGTGCCGGCGCTGCGCTCGCGCGCCGGCGAGATCGCCGACGCCTGGTTCGACGCGCCGAGCGCGCGGCTGCAGGTGGTGGCCGTCACCGGCACCAACGGCAAGACCTCGGTCGCCTGGTGGACGGCGCAGGCGCTGTCCTCGCTCGGTCGCCGCTGCGGTGTGATCGGCACGCTCGGCACCGGCGAGCCGCCGCGCGCCGGCGCCGCCGCCGAGCCGCTGCAGGCCACCGGCCTGACGACGCCCGACGCGGTGGTGCTGCAGGCCACGCTGCGCCGCTTCGTCGACCAGGGTTTCGCCGCCTGCGCGATGGAGGCCTCGTCGATCGGCATCGTCGACCATCGCCTCGCCGGCACGCGGCTGGCCGCCGCCCTGTTCACCAACTTCACGCGCGACCACCTCGACTACCACGGCACGATGGCCGACTACTGGGCGGCCAAGCGTCAGCTGTTCGCCTGGCCGGGCCTGCGCGCCGCGGTGGTCAACATCGACGACGACACCGGGGCCGAGCTGGCCGCGCAGCTCACCCGCGAGGGCCGGCTCGACCTGTGGACCTATTCGCTGCGTGGTGCGGCGCGGCTGGCCGCACGCGACCTGCGCTACGTGGATGGCGCACTCGCCTTCGACGTGCACGAGGGTGATGGGCGCGCCTCGTTGCAGACCGCGCTGATCGGCGACTACAACGCGAGCAACCTGCTGGCCGTGCTGGGTGCGCTGCGCGCACTCGGTATCGATCTGCCGACTGCCGCCGGCACCGCCGCGCATCTGAGCCCGGTGCCCGGCCGCATGCAGCGCGTCGGCGCTGCCGCCGGCGCCCCCGAGGTGGTGGTCGACTATGCGCACACGCCCGACGCGCTCGACAAGGCGCTGCAGGCGCTGCGCCCGCTCGCGGCGGCGCGTGGCGGGCGGCTCTGGTGCGTGGTCGGCTGTGGCGGCAACCGCGACGCCACCAAGCGCCCGCTGATGGGCGCCATCGCGCGGCGCCTGGCCGACGAGGTGGTGCTGACCAGCGACAACCCGCGCGACGAGAGCCCGGCGCTGATCCTCGCGCAGATGCTGGCCGGCTTGCCCGACAGCCACAGCGCCGCGGTGATCGAAGACCGGCGCGCCGCGATCCACGACGCGATCGGCCGCGCCGCGGCACACGACGTGGTGCTGGTCGCCGGCAAGGGCCACGAGACGACGCAGGAGGTGGCCGGCGTCAAGCATCCGTTCAGCGACGTCGAGGTGGCGCACGACGCGCTGCGCGCCCGCGCGCTGGCGGCAGGAGCCTCGGCATGATGACGCTGGTCGAGGCCCAGACGCTGCTGCCGGGGGCCACGCTGTTCGGTGCGCCCGACACCCGCTTCACACGCGTGCACAGCGACACGCGCAGCCTGCGCGGCGGCGATCTCTTCGTCGCGCTGCGCGGCGAGCGCTTCGATGCGCACGATTTCCTGCCGCAGGCACGTGCGGCCGGCGCCGCCGCGGCGCTGGCCGAGCGTGGACTGGCCGAGGCCGGTCTGCCGGGCCTGCAGGTGGCCGACAGCCTGCAGGCGCTGCAACAGCTGGCGGCGGCCTGGCGCCGGCGCTTCGAGCTGACCTTGATCGCGGTGACCGGCAGCAACGGCAAGACCACGGTGACGCAGATGCTGGCCTCGATCCTCAAGGCATGGTGGGGCGACGCCGCACTGGCCACTGCGGGCAACTTCAACAACCACATCGGGCTGCCGCTCACCGTGCTGCGCCTGCGCCAGGACGACGCGGCGTGGCACCGCGCCGCGGTGATGGAGCTCGGCATGAACCACCCGGGCGAGATCGCGCTGCTGTCGCGCATCGCCGCGCCGACGGTGGCGCTGGTCAACAACGCGCAACGCGAGCACCAGGAGTTCATGGCCAGCGTGGAGGCGGTCGCGCGCGAGAACGGCGCGGTGCTCGAGGCGCTGCCGCCCACCGGCGTGGCGGTGTACCCGGCCGACGATGCGCAGGCCGGTGTCTGGCGCGCGCTGGCCGGCACGCGGCCGCAGCTGACGTTCGCAACGCAGGCCGTGCAGGGCCGGACCGCCGATGTCGTCGACGAGGCGATCTGGGTCGACGATCACTGGGTGCTGCGCGCGCTCACGCCGGCCGGCGCGGCCGAGTTCACGCTGCATGCCGCCGGGCAGCACAACGTGCGCAACGCGCTCGCCGCGGTGACCACCGCGCTGGCCGCCGGTGCGCCGATGACGGCGATCGCGCAGGGACTGGAAGCTTTTCGCCCGGTGGCCGGTCGCTCTCGCCTGCTCGGCTGGCAGCGCGGCGGCGCGCGCGTGGCGCTGGTGGACGACAGCTACAACGCCAACCCCGATTCGGTGCGCGCCGCCGTCGACATGCTGGTCGCGATGCCGGGGCCGCACTGGCTGGTGCTCGGCGACATGGGCGAGGTCGGCGAGAAGGGCCCGGAGTTCCATGTCGAGGTCGGCGCCTATGCTCGCGACCAGGGCATCGCGCAGCTGTGGACCGTCGGCAGCCTGTGCGTGCACGCGGCGCGCGAGTTCGGCGCCGCGGCGCGCCATTTCGACAGCGTGGAAGCCCTGCTCGCCGAGCTGCCGCGGGCGCCGCAGTGCGGCTCGGCGCTGATCAAGGGCTCGCGCTTCATGCGCATGGAGCGCGTCGTGTCGGCGCTGGTGCCGGCGGGAGGTGCGCATGCGCATTGATCGCTCAGGCGCGGGGAGCGCGCGATGCTGATCGGCCTGGCGCAATGGCTGCAGGCGCACTATCCGGAGACGCTCGGGTTCCTGCGCGTGTTCCAGTACCTGACATTCCGCGCCGTGATGGCAGCGATGACCGCGCTGCTGATCGGCCTGGCCTTCGGGCCCTGGGTGATCCGCCGCCTGGCCGAACTGAAGATCGGCCAGCCGATCCGCGACTACGGCGTGCAGTCGCACCTGGCCAAGCGCGGCACGCCGACGATGGGCGGCGTGCTGATCCTGATCGGCGTCGGCGTCTCCACGCTGCTGTGGTTCGACTGGAGCAACCGCTTCGTCTGGATCGTGATGCTGGTGACCTTCGGCTTCGGCACCATCGGCTGGGTCGACGACTGGCGCAAGGTGGTGCGCAAGAACCCCGAGGGCATGCCCTCGGGCGAGAAGTACTTCTGGCAGTCGGTGATCGGTCTGATCGCCGCGCTGTACCTCGCCTTCAGCGTGTCGGAGACGACCAACCTGCGCGTGCTCGAGCTCTTCGTCCGCTGGGTGCAGAGCGGCTTCTCCAACGATCTGCCGCCCAAAGCCGACCTGATGCTGCCGTTCTTCAAGACGGTGAGTTATCCGCTCGGCGTGTTCGGCTTCATCGCGCTGACCTATCTGGTCATCGTCGGCGCCAGCAACGCGGTGAACCTGACCGACGGCCTGGACGGCTTGGCCATCATGCCGGTGGTGATGGTCGGCTCGGCGCTCGGCGTGTTCGCCTACGTGGTGGGCAGCTCGGTGTACAGCCGCTACCTGCTGTTCCCGTACATCCCCGGTGCCGGCGAGCTGCTGATCTTCTGCGCTGCGGTGGCCGGTGCGGGGCTCGCGTTCCTGTGGTTCAACGCGCACCCGGCGCAAGTGTTCATGGGCGACGTCGGCGCACTGTCGCTCGGCGGCGCGCTGGGCACCATCGCGGTCATCACGCGCCAGGAGATCGTGCTCGCGATCATGGGCGGCATCTTCGTCGTCGAGGCGCTGTCGGTGATGATCCAGGTCGGCTGGTTCAAGTACACCAAGCGCCGCTACGGCGAGGGCCGGCGCATCCTGCTGATGGCGCCGCTGCACCACCACTTCGAGAAGAGCGGCTGGACCGAGACGCAGGTCGTCATCCGCTTCTGGATCATCACGATGCTGCTGTGCCTGATCGGCCTGGCCAGCCTGAAGTTGCGGTGAGCCGATGCTGAACACGCCGCTGCGCGATCAACAGGTGCTGGTGCTCGGCCTCGGCGAGTCGGGCCTGGCGATGGCGCGCTGGTGTGCGCGGGCCGGCGCGCAGGTGAGCGTGTGGGACTCGCGCGAGGCGCCGCCGCAGCTGGCCGCGCTGCGCGAGCAGGTGCCGTCGGCGCGCGTGCTGTCCGGTGCACTCGATGCGTCGTCGCTGCACGGCGTGCAGCTGCTGCTCAAGAGCCCCGGCCTCGGCCCCAAGGACGATCGCATCGCGCCGGCGCTCGAGTGGGCGCGACAGACCGGCGTGCCGGTGGCCGGCGAGCTCGATCTCTTCGGGCAGGCGCTCGAGGCGCTGCGCGTCGAGCGCGACTATGCGCCGCAGGTCCTCGCCGTCACCGGCACCAACGGCAAGACCACCACGACGGCGATGACCGCGCTGCTGGTCGAACGCGCCGGACGCAGCGTGGTCGCCGCCGGCAACATCGGCCCGACCATGCTGGACACGCTGACGCGTTTGCTCGACGACGCGACCGCGCTGCCGCAGGTGTGGGTGCTGGAACTGTCGAGCTTCCAGCTCGACGGCGTGCGCGGCTTCGAGCCGGCCGCTGCGGTGGTGCTCAACCTGACGCAGGACCATCTCGACTGGCATGGCGACATGGCCGCCTACGGCGAGGCCAAGGCGCGCATCTTCGGCGCGCGCGCGGTCGCGGTGCTCAATCGCGACGACGCGGCGGTCGAGGCGATGGCCGCCGCACTCGTCGCGCCCAGGCCGTCGAAGGCGCGCGCGCCGAAGCCGGTGCCACGCGTGGTCGTGCGCTTCGGTCTCGACGCGCCGCACTCGCCCGGCGACTTCGGGCTGATCCAGGAGAACGGCATCGGCTGGCTGGTGCGTGCGATGCCGGAAGAAGAGGGCCTGAAGCGCAAGAAGGACGAGGCGCCCGAGATCCATTTGCAGCGCCTGATGCCGGCCGATGCGCTGCGCGTGCGCGGCCGCCACAACGCGGCCAATGCGCTGGCCGCGCTGGCGCTGGCCACCGCGATCGGCTGCCCGCTGGCGCCGATGCTGCACGGCCTGCGCGAGTACGCCGGCGAACCGCATCGTGTGCAGCCGGTCGGCCGCCTCGGCGAGGTCGAGGCCTTCGACGACAGCAAGGGCACCAACGTCGGCGCCACGGTAGCAGCCCTGCTCGGCCTGGGCGCCGATCGGGCGCCATCGCGGCTGGTGGTCATCCTCGGCGGCGACGGCAAGGGGCAGGACTTCTCGCCGCTGGTCGAGCCGATGCAGCGCCATGCGCGCGCCGCCGCGCTGATCGGCCGCGACGCGCCGGCGATCGCCGCGGCGCTGGCCGCCACCGGCGTCACGCTGCAACACCTGGCCGACCTGCCGAAGGCCGTGCGCTGGTGCTTCGAGCAGGCACAGCCCGGCGACGCCGTGCTGCTGAGCCCGGCCTGTGCCAGCCTCGACATGTTCCGCCACTACGGTCATCGCGCCGAGGTGTTCGTGCAGGCCGTGCACGAACTGGCCGCCGAACGCGGGGAGATCTTGTCATGAGGCAGGCGCTCGCCCACTTCAGCCTGCAGGCCCTGCTGCGGCGCTGGAACGCGCCGCGCGCAGCGCCCAAGCTGCCGGTGCGCGACAGCCTGGTGCAGTCGGGCCGGCCGGTGCGTATCTCGGGGTTCGATCAGGGCCTGGTGTGGCTGGTGATCGCGCTGCTCGCGTTCGGCCTGGTGATGGTCTATTCGGCCAGCGTCGCGCTGCCCGACAACCCGAAGTTCGCGCGCTACGCCCCCACGCACTTCCTGATACGGCATGCCATGTTCATTGGCATCGCGATCGTGGCCGCGCTGGTCACGCTGCAAGTGCCGATCGATCTGTGGGAGAAGTGGGCGCCCTGGTTGTTCGTCGCGTCGCTGGTGCTGCTGGCGCTGGTGCTGATCCCACAGATCGGCAAGGGCGTCAACGGCGCGCGGCGCTGGATCCCGCTCGGCTTCATGAGCTTCCAGCCGAGCGAGCTGGCCAAGCTGGCGATCTGCATGTATGCGGCCAGCTACATGGTGCGCAAGATGGACGTGAAGGAGAACTTCGTCCAGGCCGTCTGGCCGATGGCGGTGGCGCTGGCCATCATCGGGCTGCTGCTGCTGGCCGAGCCCGACATGGGCGCCTTCATGGTGATTGCCACCATCGCGCTGGGCATCCTGTTCCTCGGCGGCGTCAACGGCCGCATGTTCCTGCTCGTCAGCGGCGTGCTGCTGGCCGCCTTCGTGCTGATGATCGTGCTCAGCCCCTGGCGCGCCGAACGCATCTTCGCCTACCTGGACCCATGGAACCCGGCCTACGCGCAGGGCCGGGCGTACCAGCTCACCCATTCACTGATCGCGTTCGGCCGTGGCGAGCTGTTCGGCCAGGGCCTGGGTTCCAGCGTCGAGAAACTGCACTACCTGCCGGAGGCGCATACCGACTTCCTGCTGGCGGTGATCGGCGAGGAGCTCGGCTTCGTCGGCGTCGCGCTGGTCATCGTGGCCTTCTTCTGGATCACGCGGCGCATCTTCGTCATCGGCCGCCAGGCGATCGCGCTCGATCGTGTATTCGCCGGCCTGATGTGCCAGGGCATCGGCATCTGGATGGGTGGCCAGGCCTTCATCAACATGGGCGTCAACCTCGGCGTGCTGCCGACCAAGGGCCTGACGCTGCCGCTGTTGAGCTACGGCGGCTCGGCCCTGCTGATGAACCTGGTGGCGCTGGCGATCGTGGTGCGGGTGGATAGTGAAAACAGGCAGCTCATGCGCGGAGGCCGTCCATGACCGCCCGCCACCTCGTGATCATGGCCGCCGGCACCGGCGGGCACATCTTTCCCGGCCTGGCGGTGGCGCGCGAAGTGCAGCGCCGCGGCTGGAGCGTCAGCTGGCTCGGCACCCGCACCGGCATGGAGAACCGCCTGGTGCCACCCACCGGCATCACGCTGGACACCATCGCGTTCGCCGGCCTGCGCGGCAAGGGCCCGGTCGGTGCACTGACCGGCGGCCTGCGGCTGCTGAAGGCGTTCTGGGACTGCCTGCAGATCCTGCGCCGGCGCGGCGCGCACGCCGTGCTCGGCATGGGCGGCTACGTGTGCTTCCCCGGCGGGCTGATGGCCTCGCTGCTCGGCAAGCCGCTGGTGCTGGTGAACGCAGACGCATCGCTGCTGCTGTCGACGCGTTCGCTGCTGCCGGTGGCCGATGCGGTGGCCTTCGGCTTCGACGGCGAGGCGGCGCAGCGCACCAAGCACGCCGCCGTGACCGGCAACCCGGTGCGCGCCGAGATCGAGGCGATCGCCGCACCGGCCGAACGTTATGCCGGCCGCGGCGGACCGTTGAAGCTGCTGGTGGTGGGCGGCAGCCTCGGCGCGAAGGTGCTCAACGACACCGTGCCGGCGGCGTTGTCGCAGATCGAGCCGGCGCGCCGGCCGCGGGTGGTGCACCAGAGCGGCCTGGCGCACAGGGACGCTGTGCACGGCGCCTATGCGACTGCCGGCGTCGAGGCCGAGGTCGTGCCGTTCATCGACGACATGCCGGCGCGACTGGCCAGCTGCGACCTGATCGTCTGCCGCGCCGGCGCCATCACCGTCAGCGAGCTGTGCGCGGCCGGTGTGGCCAGCGTGCTGGTGCCGCTGATCGTCTCCACCACCGCGCACCAGCGCGACAACGCCGAGTTCATGGCGCAGCACGGCGCTGCGCGGCACCTGCCGCAGACGGAGCTGAACGCGCAGGCACTGGCCGCGCTGCTGGGACAACTCGACCGCGCGGCCCTGCAGGCGATGGCCGAGAAGGCCCGAGCGTTGGCCAGGCCTCAGGCCAGCGCTCGCGTGGCCGATCTGATCGAGGGGCTGGCGGCATGAAGCACGCCGTCAAGCGGATCCACTTCGTCGAGACCACACGGGTGCCGACGAAGCGGGTCGCTGCCTGCGGAGGCCGTGCATGAAGCACGCCGTCAAGCGCATTCACTTCGTCGGCGTCGGCGGCGCCGGCATGAGCGGCATCGCCGAGATCCTGCACAACCTGGGCTACACGGTGTCGGGCTCCGACCAGAGCGACAGCCCGACCACGCGGCGGCTGGCGCAGCTCGGCGTGCGCGTGGCGATCGGTCACGACGCGAAGCAGGTGGCCGGCGCCGAGGCGGTGGTGATCTCCACCGCGGTCAGGCCCGACAACCCGGAGGTGCTGGCCGCGCGCGTCGCGCGCATCCCGATCGTGCCGCGCGCCGTGATGCTGGCCGAGCTGATGCGGCTGAAGCAGGGCATTGCGATCGCCGGTACGCACGGCAAGACGACCACCACGTCGCTCGTCACCAGTGTGCTCGCCGAAGCGGGGCTCGACCCGACATTCGTGATCGGCGGGCGGCTCAACAGCGCCGGCGCGCACTCGCGCCTCGGCTCGGGCGACTACATCGTGGTCGAGGCCGACGAGAGCGACGCCTCGTTCCTGAACCTGATGCCGATCCTCGCCGTCGTGACCAACATCGACGCCGACCACATGGAGACCTACGGCCACGACGTGGGCCGGCTGCGCTCGGCCTTCGTGGAGTTCCTGCACCGCATGCCGTTCTATGGCGCGGCCGTGGTCTGCGGCGACGACCCCGGCGTGCAGGCCATCGTCGGGCTGATCTCGCGCCCGCTCGTGCGCTACGGCCTCGCCGAGGACGTGCAGGTGCGCGCCGTCGACGTGCAGGCGCTGCCCGGCGGCCGCATGCGCTTCACCTGCTGCCGCCGCAACGGCGCCGCGATGCCGGACCTCGACATCACGCTCAACCTGGCCGGCGTGCACAACGTGCGCAATGCGCTGGCGGCCATTGCCGTGGCCACCGAGCTCGAGCTGCCCGATGCGCCGATGGTCAAGGCGCTCGCGGCGTTCACCGGCGTCGGCCGGCGCTTCCAGCGTTACGGCGAGCTGCCGGCGCGCGACGGCGGCAGCTTCACGCTGATCGACGACTACGGCCACCACCCGGTCGAGATGGCCGCGGTGCTGGAGGCGGCGCGCGGCGCCTTCCCGGGTCAGCGCGTCATGCTGGTCTTCCAGCCGCACCGCTACACCCGCACGCGCGACTGCTTCGAGGACTTCGTCAAGGTGCTCGGCCACGCCGACGCCGTGCTGCTGACCGAGGTCTACGCCGCCGGCGAGGCGCCGATCGTCGCCGCCGACGGCCGCTCGCTGGCGCGCGCGTTGCGGGTGGCGGGTCAGGTCGACCCACTGTTCTTCGAGGACGCCGCCGAGTTGCCGAAGGCGATCGCCGAGCATGCGCACGGCGGCGACGTGGTCATCGTGATGGGCGCCGGCTCGATCGGCGCAGTGGCCGCGCAGGTGGTCGAGCTGTTCGGCATGCGGGGTGCGGATTGAGCACCAGGCGCAGCCCCGCCTCCGGCGCGCGACGCGGCGCGGCTGCGCGCGGCTCTGCGCCCACCGCGTCAGCGGTCGGCGGCGCCGCCATCGACGTGCACACGCTCGGCAAGACGGCAGTGCTGATGGGCGGCACCTCGGCCGAGCGCGAGATCTCGCTGCTGTCGGGCCAGGGTGTGCTGGCGGCCTTGCGGTCAGCGGGCGTCGATGCGCACGCGTTCGACCCACGCGGACGTGAGCTCGGCGACCTGCGGCGCGAGGGCTTCGCGCGCTGCTTCATCGCGCTGCACGGCCGCCACGGTGAGGACGGTACCGTGCAGGGAGCGCTTGAGCTGCTCGGCATCCCGTACACCGGTTCCGGCGTGATGGCCTCGGCGATCGCACTCGACAAGGTGATGACCAAGCGGGTCTGGCTCGCCGAGGGGCTGCCCACGCCACGCTGGCTGCGGCTCGATGCCGGCGACCAGTCGCGCGAGCGTGTGCGCACGGTGCCCGACGAGCTCGGCCTGCCACTGATCGTGAAGCCGCCGCGCGAAGGCAGCTCGATCGGCGTGACCAAGGTCGACGGCTACTCGCAGATGCAGGATGCGGTGACGCTGGCCGCGCGCTACGACCCCGACGTGCTGTGCGAGGAGTTCGTCGAGGGCCCCGAGGTCACCTGCCCGGTGATCGGCGAGGGCGCGACCGCCCGCGCGCTGCCGGTCGTGCGCATCGCCGCGCCGGCCGGCAACTACGACTACCAGAACAAGTACTTCACCGACGAGGTGCACTACCACGTGCCGAGCGGCCTGCCGGCGGCAGAGGAAGCCGAGATCCAGCGCGTCGTGCTGGCCGCCTATCGCACGCTGGGCTGCCGCGGCTGGGGCCGTGCCGACCTGATGATCCGCTCGCGCGACCGCAAGCCCTTCCTGCTCGAGATGAACACCTCGCCCGGCATGACGGGGCACTCGCTGGTGCCGATGTCGGCCAAGGCCGCCGGCATCGCCTACGAACAGCTGTGCCTGCTGCTGCTCGCCTCGGCGCGTCTGGACGCGCCGGTCGCAGCACCGCGGCTCGATGCACCGGCCCCGCCGGTGCCGGGTGTCTGATCCGATGGCCCGCGCCGCTGCCGCCACCGCCCCCGCGCCGCTGCCGTTCGAGGTGCGCCTCACGCTCGCCGGGGCGAACGCGCTGATCGGCATCGTGGTCGTGGCGCTGCTGGTCGGCGCCCTGTGGTGGCTGGCCAGGCAGCCGATCTTCACCGTGCGCGGCATCACGCTCGAAGGTGGCCTGGTGCACCATACCGCCGGCTCGCTGCGTGCGCAGGTGTCGCGCAAGCTGACCGGCAGCTTCTTCACGATCGACCTCGAGCATGCGCGCGCCACTTTCGAGGCTGTGCCCTGGGTGCGGCGCGCGGTGGTGCGCCGCGTCTGGCCCGATCACCTGGCGGTGCAGCTCGAGGAACACCAGAGCGCCGGCATCTGGGTCAGTGACGACGGCAACGACCGGCTCGTCAACACCTACGGCGAGGTGTTCGAGGCCAACCCGGCCGAGGTCGAGGACGAGGATCTGCCGCGCCTGTCCGGGCCGGCAGGCAGCTCGGTGCGTCTGCTCGCGGCCTACCGCGCGCTGCTGCCGGTGCTGGCGCCGCTGGACAACGCCATCGTCACGCTGCGCCTGTCGGGCCGCGGCTCGTGGCGCGTGGTGCTGGCCGACGGCGCAGTCATCGAACTCGGCCGCGGCGAGCCGGGCGAGCTGGCGGCGCGTGCCGGCGGCTTCGTGCGCACGCTGCCGCAGGTGCAGTCGGCCTACCAGCGGCCGCTGCTGCGCGCCGATCTGCGGCATCCCGACGGCTATGCGCTGCGCCTGAAGGGCGTGACCACCACCCCGTCGAAGAACGGCGCCAACTGAAGGACACGACAACAAGATGGCCAAGGAATACAAGGATCTGATCGTCGGCCTGGACATCGGCACCGCCAAGGTGATGTGCGTCGTCGCCGAGGTCATGCCCGGCGGCGAGCTGCGCGTGGCCGGACTCGGCGTGGCCGCCTCGCACGGCCTGAAACGCGGCGTCGTCGTCAACATCGACGCCACCGTGCAGAGCATCCAGCAGGCCGTGCGCGAGGCCGAGATGATGGCCGCCTGCAAGATCGAACGCGTGCACACCGGCATCACTGGCAGCCACATCCGCGGCCAGAACTCCACCGGCATGGTGATCGTGCGCGACAACCGCGAGGTGACGCCGGTCGACGTGGCGCGTGTGGTCGAGACGGCCAAGGCGATCAACATCCCGAACGACCAGCGCCTGCTGCTGGTGGAGCCGCAGGAGTTCGTGATCGACGGCCACGAGGTGAAGGAGCCGATCGGCATGAGCGGCAGCCGGCTCGAGGTGAAGGTGCACATCGTCACCGGCGCGCAGAGTGCCGCCGAGAACATCTTGAAGTGCGTGCGCCGCTGCGGGCTCGAGGTCGAGCAGCTGGTGCTCAACCCGAGCGCATCGTCGCTGGCCGTGCTGACCGCCGACGAAAAGGATCTCGGCGTCGCGCTGGTCGACATCGGCGCCGGTACCACCGATGTCGCGATCTTCACCGACGGCGCGATCCGGCACACCGCGGTGATCCCGATCGCCGGCGACCTGATCACCAGCGATATCGCGATGGCGCTGCGCACGCCGACCAAGGACGCCGAGGAGATCAAGGTCGAGCATGGCGTGGCCAAGCAGCTGCTGGCCGACCCGCAGGCGCAGGTGGAGGTGCCGGGCCTGGGCGACCGCGCGCCGCGGTTGCTGAGCCGCCAGGCGCTGGCTGGTGTGATCGAGCCGCGCGTCGAGGAGATCTATTCGCTCGTGCACCAGGTGATCCGCGAATCGGGCTACGAGGAGCTGCTGTCCTCGGGCATCGTCATCACCGGCGGCTCGGCGGTGATGCCCGGCATGGTCGAGCTCGGCGAGGACATCTTCCTGAAACCCGTGCGCAAGGGCAATCCGACCTATGCCGGCGCACTGAACGACATGGTGGCCAACCCGCGGTCGGCCACGGTGATGGGACTGCTCGAGGAGGCGCGCCACGCGCGCACCCGCGGGCAGAAGGCGGCGCTGCAGGCGGGGTCGGTGAAGACCCTGTTCGGCCGCGCCAAGGATTGGTTCCTGGGAAATTTCTGACGACGAAAGGGCCCGGCTCGAGGCTCATGGCTGCACCCGACACGCACAACAACAAGGTTCATCGGCTCTTCCACCCACCCCTCAACGGCAACTGCTTGACGACGACAGGAGGCTCACATGCCCATTGAAATGATCGAGGAATTCACCCAAGGCACCCGCATCAAGGTCATCGGGGTCGGCGGCGGCGGCGGCAACGCCGTCGAGCACATGATCAAGAGCGGCGTGCAGAACGTCGAGTTCATCTGCGCCAACACCGATGCGCAGGCGCTCAATCGTTCGTCCGCGCAGAGCGTGATCCAGCTCGGCGACAGCGGCCTGGGCGCCGGCGGCAAACCCGACAAGGGCAAGCAGGCTGCCGAGGAGGCAATCGACCGCGTGCGCCAGGCGCTCGACGGCGCGCACATGGTGTTCATCACCGCCGGCATGGGCGGCGGCACCGGCACCGGCGCGGCGCCGATCGTCGCCCGCGTCGCCAAGGAGATGGGCATCCTCACCGTCGGCGTGGTGACCAAGCCGTTCGAGTTCGAGGGCCCGCGCCGCTCGCGCCAGGCCGATGCCGGCGCGGCCGAATTGGAAGCCAACGTCGACAGCCTGATCGTGGTGCTCAACGAAAAGCTGCTCGACGTGCTGGGTGACGACGTGACCCAGCACGCCGCCTTCGCGCATGCCAACGACGTGTTGCGCAACGCGGTCGGCGGCATCAGCGACATCATCCACATGGATGCGCTGGTCAATGTCGACTTCGAGGACGTGAAGACGGTGATGAGCGAGCCCGGCAAGGCGATGATGGGCACCGGCATGGCCGGCGGCCCGGACCGCGCGCTCAAGGCCGCCGAGGCCGCCGTGGCCTGCCCGCTGCTCGAAGGCATCGACCTGTCGGGCGCGCGCGGCGTGCTGGTGCTGATCTCGGCGAGTGAGTCGACGTTCAAGCTCAACGAAAGCAAGAACGCGATGAACTGCATCCGCCGTTACGCCGCCGACGATGCCTACATCATCTACGGCGCCGCCTTCGACGAGGGCCTGGGCGACCAGCTGCGCGTGACGGTGATCGCCACCGGTCTGTCGCACGCCAAGCGCGCGCAGCCGCCGCTGCAGGTGGTGCAGAACACCACCCTGCAGCGTACCGGCACCGACAACCTGCCGATCCACGTGCACAACGGCAACGGGCAGGGGCAGGGCGTGCAGCAGGCGGCGCCGTCGACCGACTACGGCGCGCTCAACACGCCCAGCGTGTGGCGGAGCAACCGCACGCAGGCGGCGGCCAAAGTCGAGGCGTTGAGCTCGAACGGCATGGACGAGATCGAGATACCGGCGTTCCTGCGCAAGCAGGCCGACTAGATGGGCTCCCCCCCGGAGCGGCCTGCGGCCGCCTCCCCCCCAGGGGGGCCACACCAGCGGACCGGCAAAGCCGGATCCGCGGTGTGCGCTTGAAACTTGCCATGAGTCGCACGCTTCTCCGCCGTGCGGGTGACGCGCTGACAGGGGTTGTCGAGCGGCGGCCGGGGGCTCGGCTCCCGGCTTCCTACAATTCGGGCATGTTGGCGCAACGCACCCTGAAGTCGCTCACCCGTGCGGTGGGGGTGGGCATGCACAGCGGGCAGCGGGTCGAGCTCACGCTGCGGCCGGCGCCGCCCGACAGCGGCATCGTGTTCCGCCGTGTCGACCTGGCCACGCCGGTGGACATTGCGGTGCGGCCGGAGTCGGTGTGCGACACGCGCATGGCCTCCACCATCTCGGCCGGCGGCGACCCCGGTGCGCCGAAGGTGCAGACCATCGAGCACCTGATGTCGGCGTGCAGCGGGCTGGGCCTGGACAACCTGCGCGTGGACATCGACGCCGACGAGGTGCCCATCCTCGACGGCTCGGCC
Source organism: uncultured Burkholderiales bacterium (assembly GCA_937871935.1). GTDB lineage: Bacteria > Pseudomonadota > Gammaproteobacteria > Burkholderiales > Burkholderiaceae_C > JAEUPI01. Next base: position 5,851 of record CALMQI010000412.1, on the reverse strand, counting down.
GCCAGCTTCGTGTTCCTGCTGCAAAGCGCCGGCATCGCGTTGCAGGACGCACCCAAGCGTTTCCTGCGCATCAAGCGTCCGGTCGAGGTGCGCGAAGGCGAGGGCGCGCGGCTGATGTGGGCGCGGCTCGAGCCGTACCACGGCTTCACGTTGAGCTTCGAGATCGACTTCGACCACCCGGCGGTCGACGCCACCGGCCAGCGCGTCAGCTTCGACATGGGTAGCGGCCGCTACAAGCGCGACATCGCACGCGCGCGCACCTTCGGCTTCAGCAAGGACCTCGACGCGATGCGCTCGCGCGGCCTCACGCTGGGCGGTGCGATGGACAACGCGATCGTCGTCGACGACTCGCGCGTGCTCAACGCCGAAGGGCTGCGTTATGACGACGAGTTCGTCAAACACAAGCTTCTCGACGCGATCGGTGACCTCTACATCGCCGGCCGGCCGATGCTGGCGCGCTATACGGCGTTTCGCAGCGGCCACGCGCTGAACAACCAGCTGCTGCGCAAGCTGCTCGGCGACCCGCAAAACTCCGAGATCGTCACCTTCGACGCCGCCGAGCAGGCACCGGCCGGCTTCGCCGAACTGGCACCGGCCTGGTGACGCCGGGGTATCGCGGCCGACGCCGATGGTGATCTTCCGGCTGGTCTTCGGGCTGCTGCTGCTGGCCAGCGTGCTGTGCTTCGCGATGTTCATCGGCACGCGCGAGCCGGTCTGGCGGCAGCGGGGCCTGCTGGTATTGAAGTGGACGCTGCTGGCGGCCGCCGGCTTCTTCGGCGTGCTGATCTTCGAGCGGCTGGTCGTGCTGTTGTAGCGGGATCGACCGGGAAGCAGGGAGACAACAATGACAATTCTGTTCTGGGTTGCGCTGGTGCTGACGGTCGGCGCGCTGATCCCGTCGGTCATGTACTGGATGCTCTACGCCAGCTCCGGCGAGGCAGTGGCGCGCCAGCGCGCGGTCGGGTTCTTCCGCTTCGCCGTCGTCATCGTGCTCGGCACCTTCAACATCTGGATCTTCGGCCGCGTGGGCGGCGCGCTGAAGGACATCTGGTTCCCGGTGCCGCCGCCGCCGGCGGTGGTGGCGCCGGTCGACGGGGACGTGTACGAACCGGAGAAGTAGGGCCGTGGGGAGGGCTCGCGCTGCCGGCACCGCAGGTCGGCGCCAACCTAGCGTACTCCCGATGTCGCCTTGACTTATGTCTGTGTTACGGTGCCTTCGCCTCCGCCAAGTCCGGCCGGATGCGTGAACCAGAACGACGAGGAGACAAGGCATGAAACGATTGCTCGGTCTGCTGGCTGCCGTAGTGGCGGCCGCGCTCGCGACCCATCCCGCGGCCGCCCAGGACAAGAAGGTCCGCGCCCAGATGGGCTGGGCGTTCCCCAGTTCGACCGGCTTGCTGGGGCCGACCCAGACCCGGCTGGTCGAGATGCTGCGCTCGATGAGCGGCGGCAGCATCGACGTCAAGGGCTTCGAGCCCGGCGCGCTGGTGCCGGCCAATCAGTACCTCGATGCCGTGGGCAACGGTTCGCTCGACATGGCCTGGACGGTCTCGGGCTTCTGGACCGGCAAGGACATCGCCTTCGCGATGTTTGCATCAGTGCCGTTCGGCCCGGGTGTCGGCGAGTACCTGGCCTGGATGAAGCACGGCGGCGGCGAGAAGCTGATGAAGGAGCTGCACGCCAAGTACGGGGTCGAGGTCATTCCCTGCGGCGTGATCTCGCCCGAGGCGTCGGGCTGGTTCCGCAAGGAGATCAAGACGCTCGACGACCTGAAGGGCCTGAAGATGCGCTTCTTCGGCCTCGGCGCCAACGTGATGCAGAAGCTGGGTGTCAGCACGCAGCTGCTGCAGGCCGGCGAGATCTTCCAGGCGCTGCAGCTGGGCACCATCGACGCTACCGAGTTCTCGATGCCGGTGATGGACTTGACGCTCGGCTTCCACCAGGTGGCCAAGTTCTACTACTTCCCCGGTTGGCACCAGCAGGCCACCATCAACGAGCTGATCATCAGCAAGAAGAAGTGGGCCGAGTTCAGCGACACGCAGAAGGCCATCATCCAGGGTGCCTGCGACGCCACCATGCTGCAGCAGTTCGCCGAGGGCGAGGCCGTGCAGTTCAAGGCGATGAAGGACATCCAGGCCAAGGGCGTGCAGCTGAAGAAGTGGCCGCAGAACTTCATCGACGCCTTCGAGAAGGCCTGGGTCGAAGTGGCCGCCGAGCAGTCGGCCAAGAGCCCGGAGTTCAAGAAGGCCTGGGACAGCTATTCGACGTTCCGCAAGGACTACGCGATCTGGAAAGACCTGGGCTACCTGAAGTAGCCCGGTCGTGCAGGCCCTGCTGAAGATCGCCGACGCGATCGAGGTCGTGCTGCGCCGCATCGCCGATGCGGGTGCATGGGCCTTCATCGCCTGCATCGCCGTCATCACGATCGACGTGGTGACGCGCAAGTTCGGCTTCCAGCTGCCGCAGCTGGGCTCGACACGGCTGCAGGAGCTGGAGTGGCACCTGCACACCGTGCTGTTCTGCACCTGGCTGGGCTACGCCTACATCCGCAACGCGCACATCCGGATCGACGTCTTCATCGGCGGCCTGTCGCCGCGCGGGCGCCTGTGGCTGGAGCTGGGCTGCTGCATCGCATTCGCGCTGCCGTATCTGCTGATCGCCACGCCCTATGCGCAGGAGTTCTTCCTGGTGTCTTTTCGGCAGGGCGAGAGCTCCGACGCGCCCACCGGCTTGCCGTCGCGCTGGATCGTCAAGGGCTTTCTCTACCTCGGGTTCCTGACGGTCTTCGCAGCGGTGTTGGCCGTGATGGCGCGCTGCGTCGTGGCGTTGTTCGGTACGCCCGAGCAGGCCGAACGCGCCTATACGCCGTTCGCCACCAAGAGCTGAGGGACCGCCGCGATGGACTGGCTCGTCGATCACCTGGCCGTGGTGATGTTCTTCGCCCTGATCGTCATCATGTTCTTCGGCTATCCGGTGGCCTTTCTGCTGGGCGCCATCGGCATCGGCTTCGGCTTCCTGGGGGTAGCGGTCGAGACCTTCAACCTGGTGCAGTTCGCCAACCTGCTGCCGCGCATCTACGGCCAGGCGGTGCAGAACCAGGTGCTGGTGGCGATCCCGATGTTCGTCTTCATGGGCACGATGCTCGAGCGCAGCGGCGTCGCCGAGGATCTGCTGCACGCGCTGCAGTTGATGCTGCGGCGCGTACCGGGGGGCTTGGCGATCGCCGTCACGGTGCTGGGCACGGTGATGGCCGCCACCACCGGCATCGTCGGCGCCTCGGTGATCATGCTGACGCTGATCGCGCTGCCGGTGATGCTGGCCAAGGGCTACGACAAGTCGCTGTCGGTGGGCACCATCGCCAGCGCGGGCACGCTGGGCATCCTGATCCCGCCGTCGATCATGCTGGTGATCATGGGCGACCTGGTCGGTGTGCCGGTGGGCACGCTGTTCACCGGTGCCATCGCACCCGGCCTGCTGATGAGCGCGCTGTATATCGTGTTCATCGCCGTGGTGTGCCTGATCTGGCCGAAGCTGGCGCCGCGCCTGCCTGCCGCGGCGACGGGCGTGGGCGACCGCAACGAACTGAGCGTCCGGCTCGTCGTGCGCAGCTTCGTGCCGCCCGCGCTGCTGATCACACTGGTGCTGGGCAGCATCTTCGCCGGCTGGGCGACGCCCACCGAGGCCTCCGGCGTCGGCGGGCTGGGCGCGATCGTGTTGGCCATCGGCAACCGGCGCTTCAGCATGAAGGTGCTGCGCGAGGTGATGACCTCCGCCGCGCTGACCAATGCGATGGTCTTCTTCATCGTCTTCGGCGCCACGCTGTTCAGCTATGTCTTCCGCGCCCTCGGCGGCGACGACGTGGTGGCCGAGTTGCTGAAAGCCACCGGCATCGACACCGGCTGGGAGGTCATGGCCTTCGTGATGGTGCTGGTGTTCCTGATGGGCTTCTTCTTCGACTGGATCGAGATCTGCCTGATCGTGCTGCCGATCTTCGCGCCCATCATCGGCAAGCTCGACTACGGCACTGCGGTGCAGGGCCCGCAGGTGATCCTGGCGTGGTTCGCGATCCTGATGGCGGTGAACATGCAGACGGCGTTCCTGACGCCGCCGTTCGGCTTCGCGCTCTTCTACATGAAGGGCACCGTGCCGCCCGGCGTGACGATGGTCGACATCTACAAGGGCATCACGCCCTTCGTGGTCGTGCAGCTGGTGGCGCTGGTGCTGTGCATCGTGTTCCCCGAGATCGTGCTCTACCTGCCGCGCCGCTTCGGGTTCGTCGAGTAGGCGGACGGGTCGCCCGGCCGCTGCGCAGGGTGCACGGGGCCCGATCAGCCGGCCAGGCCGAACAGGTGCCGCGCCAGAAAGTGAAGGCTGCGCCCGCGGGCCAGGGCCGAACTCGCCGCCTGGTACGACGCGCGCGCCCAGCAGTTGAAGCCGTGCATCGCACCGGGGTAGACATGCAGCTCGAAGGGCTTGCCCCGCATGGCGGTGCGCACCTTCTCGACCGCGGCCGCCGAGATGTGATCGTCGTGCTCGGCGTAGTGGAACAGCACCGGGCAGTTGATGCCGGCAGCCTTGTCCAGGTTGTCGTGGATGCCGCCGCCGTAGTAGGCGATCGCCGCGTCCACCCCGGCGGTGGCGGCCGCCACGAACGCCAGCCGGCCACCCATGCAGTAGCCGATCGCGCCGACCTTGTTGGCGCCGACCTCCTGCCGCGCGCGCAAGGCCGCCACGCTCGCGCGCATGTCGGCCATCACCTCGTCTGGCTTCATTGCGCCGGCCAGGGTGACACCGCGCTGGCGTTCCTCACCCACGTAGCCGAGCTCGACCCGCCGCTGCTGACGCCAGAACACGTCGGGCGCCAGCACGACGAAGCCGTCGAGCGCGTACTGCTCGGCCACGGCCTGGATGTGTTCGTTGACGCCGAAGATCTCCTGGAACAGCACCAGGCCCGGTCCGTGGCCGGCCGGCGGGCGGGCCAGATAGGCGTCGAACGAGGCGCCGCCACCGGCGTCCACGGCGATCCACTGTGTCGTCACAGGCGAGGTCATCCGAAATTCTCCTGGGCTGTCAATAGCTGCGACCGCGTTTGTACTGCGCGTGCGCCTTTCGCGCCAGCGGCGTGACCCGCGCCAGCGCCGCCAGCGAGGCGCCCGCATGCGCGTGCGTGATCGCCAGGCCCAGCGCGTCGGCGGCGTCCTTGCCGGGCAGCGCGGGCAGCGACAGCAGGCGCTTCACCATCTCCTGGATCTGCGCCTTGCTGGCCAGGCCGTGGCCGACGACGGCCTTCTTCATCTGCAGCGCGGTGTACTCCGCCACCGGCAGGTTGCCCGCCACCAGCGCGGCAAGCGCCGCGCCCCGCGCCTGGCCGAGCAGCAGCGTGCTCTGCGGGTTGACGTTGACGAAGACGATCTCCACCGACGCGGCCTGCGGCTCGTAGCGCCGCATCACCTCGGCCACGCCGTCGAAGATGATCTTGAGCCGCAACGGCAGCTCGCCGCGCGGCGCCTCCAGCGTGCTGATGGTGCCGCTGGCCACGTAGCGCAGGCGCGGCCCGTCGACGTCGAGCACTGCAAAGCCCGTTCTCTGCAAACCGGGATCGATCCCGAGGATCCTCATGTCGCAGACCTCGGGCGATGTTCTGCTCCACCGCGCATCACACGAGTCGCAATGCATGAACGTCGGCCTGTTGCGACGGTCCGCTGTCGGCCCGTTGCGGTCGTTCGCTGTCCGCTGTGCGCGCCTTCGTATGACAGAGCGTGCAAGGCTGCGGGCGGGCATGCCCTGGCGCTCAAACGCCGGCGTCCCGGCCCTGCGGGCCGGGATACCCTGCGATGCTCGCCGCGCGAGG
>CALMQI010000411.1 GCA_937871935.1 uncultured Burkholderiales bacterium | reverse complement strand
CGAACTCGCTACGCGGCCTGCGGCCGCTGCGCTCAGCCATCGTCGGCGAGTCAGAAATTGATGCGCGCTGCGCGCGCCGACCTCGACGCTGCGCTCCTCGCCGCCCCACAAATCGCCCCGAGCGGGTACCGCCTGCCGCGATGCAACGCCGGGGCGTGCGAAGAGCGCCCTGCGCGACGCTCGATCGGCAAGGCCGGGTCCGTCGCCGCGCTCGGTCTCACGCAGGCGCGTAAAGCGGTCGGCGAACGCCCGCGACAGGCCGCTTGCGACCTTCGCATGCGGGTCATGCGCAGGCCTTCCGAGAAGGCCCGTCATTGCGGCGCTTATCCGCTCATGCGTACCTCGTGCAGCAACCGATCATCGACGCCAAACCCTCAAGGGAGCCCTCGCCATGTTCCGTTCGCTCTGGATCAGCAAGACCGGTATGGAGGCCCAGCAGATGCAGCTGGACACCATCTCGCACAACCTTGCCAACGTCGGCACCAACGGCTTCAAGCGCGGCCATGCCGTGTTCGAGGACCTGATCTACCAGAACCTGCGCCAGGCCGGGGCGAACAGCTCCGAGCAGACGCAGCTGCCCACCGGCTTGCAGGTGGGCCTGGGCGTGCGCGCGGTGTCGATGTCGCGCAACTTCTCGCAGGGCAACCTGCAGCAGACCGGCAACAACCTCGATGTGGCGGTCAAGGGCAACGGCTTCTTTCAGGTGCAGATGCCCGACGGCACGGTGGCCTACACGCGCGACGGTGCGTTCCAGGTCGATGCGCAGGGCCAGATCGTCACCAACAACGGCTTCACCGTGCAACCCGGCATCACGATTCCCGCCAACGCGCAGAGCGTGACGATCGCCGCCGATGGCACGGTCGGCGTGCTGCTGCCGGGCCAGTCGGCGCCGCAGTCGGTGGGCCAGCTGCAGCTGGCCGGCTTTGCCAACCCGGCGGGGCTCGATCCGCGCGGGCAGAACCTGTTCGGCGAGACCGCCGCGTCGGGTACCCCGAATTCGGGCGTGCCGGGCGCCAACGGCCTGGGCACGCTGGCGCAGGGCTACGTGGAGACCAGCAACGTCAACGTCGTCGAGGAGTTGGTCGCGATGATCCAGACGCAGCGCGCCTACGAGATCAACTCGAAGGCGATCCAGACCTCGGATCAAATGCTGCAACGCCTCGGACAGCTATGAGAATGACGCCCCCCCCGAAGCGGCCTGGCGGCCGCCTCCCCCCCAGGGGGTCGACACCGGCCGACCGGCGGAGCCGGATCCGCGGTGCCCACTGGGGCAGGGCGGGTCTTCTGGTGGCGCTTGCCGGCATGCTGCCGGGCTGCGCGCTGCTCGAGACGGTGCAGCGCCAGCCGCGCATCGACGTGGCCGAGACGCAGCCCGTCGAACCGACCGTCGCGGCCGTGCAGACGCGCCACAACGGCGCCATCTTCCAGGCCGATCGGTATCGGCCGCTGTTCGAGGACCATCGCGCACGCCTGGTCGGCGACACCATCACCGTGCAGATCACCGAGAAGGTGAGCGCGACGCAGAAGTCCACCAGCACCGTCGACAAGGCGGGTTCGCTGGAAGCCGGCGTGACCGCGCTGCCCTTGATCAACGCCAACTCGTTCGGCCGCGCCGGCGCCGCCGGCACGAGCGCCAACACCTTCAGCGGCAAGGGCACCACCGAGAACAGCAACGACTTCTCCGGCACCATCACCGCCAGCGTGGCGCGTGTGCTGCCCAACGGGCATCTCGTCGTCACCGGCGAGAAGCAGATCGGCGTCAACGCCAACGTAGACGTGCTGCGCTTCTCGGGCCAGGTCGATCCGCGCGCGATCCTGCCCGGCAACGTGGTGCCGAGCACCGCGATCGCCAACGTGCGCATCGAGCAACGCGGTCGCGGCCAGCAGGCCGAGGCGCAATCGATGGGCTGGCTGTCTCGCTTCTTCCTCAGCTTGTGGCCGGTATGAACAACCCCCCCCGTAGCGCCTTCGGCGCCTCCCCCCCAGGGGGGCACCACCAGCGGCCCGGCAGAGCCGGTTCCGCGGTGGTCACTTGGGTGCGCTTGGTCTTCTTTGCCGCGTTGCTGTTCGGTTCTGTCGCCGAGGCTGCGCGAGTGAAGGAGGTCGCGTCGGTGCAGGGCGTGCGGCCCAACCAGCTGACCGGCTACGGTCTCGTGGTCGGGCTGGATGGCACGGGGGACCAGTCGTCGCAGGCGCCGTTCACGGCGCAGAGCATCATCGCGATGCTGCAGCAGATGGGCGTGAGCCTGCCGTCGGGCACGACGATGCAGTTGCGCAACGTGGCGGCGGTGATGGTCACGGCCGAGTTGCCGCCGTTTGCGCAGCCGGGACAGCGCATCGACGTCAATGTGTCGTCGGTGGCCAATGCCAAGAGCCTGCGCGGCGGCATGCTGATCGCCACGCCGCTGAAGGGCGCCGACGGGCAGGTCTACGCATTGGCCCAGGGCAGCCTGATCGTCGGCGGCGCCGGCGCGTCGGCCGGCGGCTCGAAGGTGACGATAAACCATCTGTCCGCGGGCCGCGTGCCGCAGGGCGCCACCGTCGAGCGTGCGGTGCCGACGCCGCTCGGCGAGGGCGAGTACCTGCAGTTCGACCTCAACGCCGCCGACTTCGCCACTGCGCGCGAGCTGGCGCGCACGATCAACGCCGCCAAGGGCGCGGGTACCGCGCAGGCGCTCGATGGCCGCGTGGTGCGTGTGCGCATGCCGGCCGAGGCCGACGAGCGTGTTGCCTTCCTCGCTGACGTCGAGAACCTGCCGCTCGTGCTCGAGAAGCCGGCGGCCAAGGTGGTGCTCAATGCGCGCACCGGCTCGGTGGTGATGAACGAGGCCGTCACCCTCGGCGCCTGCGCCGTGGCGCACGGTTCGCTGTCGGTCACGATCAGCTCTACACCGGTGATCAGCCAGCCCAACGCGCTGTCCACCGGCGGCCAGACCGTGGTGTCGGAGAAGGCCGAGATCACGATCGCGCAGCAGGGGGGCACGCTGATGCAGATGAATGCCGGGGTCAAGCTGACCGACGTGGTCAGGGCGCTCAATGCACTCGGCGCCACGCCGCAGGATCTGCTCGCGATCCTGCAGGCGATGAAGAGCGCCGGCGCACTGAACGCAGAGCTGGAGGTGATTTGATGGCGATGCTGCCGACTTCTGGCCTGGCTGCCGATTCACGCAGCCTGGCGGCCTTGCGCAGCGAGGCCGCGCGCGATCCCAAGACGGCCGCCAAGGAGGCGGCCAAGCAGTTCGAGGCGATCTTCATGCAGGAGTTGCTGAAGAGCATGCGCGCCGCGTCGGCGCAGACGGGCCTGTTCGACAACGAGGCGAGCAAGCTCGGTACCGAGATGCTCGATGGCCAGATGGCGGTGTCGTTCGCCGGCCGGCCGGGTGGCCTGTCGGAGCTGATCGCGCGTCAGCTCGAACGCCAGATGGGCCTGGCACCCGGGCCGATCCCGAAGACCAAGCCCGCCGCGTTGAACGCCGGCAGCGCCGCCGAACTGGCGCAGCCCACGCGCGAGGTCCGCATCCCGGACCGTGCGGCCGCGGCCTTCGTGCGCCAGCACGACGACGCCGCCCGTGCTGCCGAGCGCTCCAGCGGCATTCCGGCTGCCTTCATGATCGCGCAGGCCGCGCACGAGAGCGGCTGGGGCCGCCGCGAGATCCGCCATGCCGACGGCAACAGCGCCAACAACCTGTTCGGCATCAAGGCCGGCGCCAGCTGGCGCGGCCCGGTGGCCGAGGTGACGACAACCGAGTACGTCGACGGCCAGCCGCAGCGCATGGTGCAGCGCTTTCGCGCCTACGCGAGCCCGGCCGAGTCGTTCGCCGACTACGCCGCCCTGATGACGAGCCAGCCGCGCTACCAGGCGGTGCTCGACGCCGGCGGCGACGCCAAGGCATTCGCCGGCAGCCTGCAGCGCGCGGGCTACGCCACCGACCCACGCTACGCGGACAAGCTGACCGGCGTGATCCAGACCACGCTGCGTCTGCAGCGCACGCAGGGCTGACGAGAAGAAGGAGATCCGCATGGGTGCTTCTGCATTGATGTCCATCGGCACGCGGGCGATGTTCGCCAACTACGCGGCGCTGCAGACGACCGGGCACAACATTGCCAACGCCAGCGTCGACGGCTACTCGCGCCAGCAGGTGCAGCTGCAGACCGCCAACGGGCAGTTCTCGGGCGCCGGTTTCTTCGGCAAGGGCGTCGACGTGCAGACGGTCACGCGCTCGTTCGATCAGTTCCTCACCCGCGAGGCGGTGGCCACGCGCGCGCAGGCCGCGTTCGACAGCACGCGGCTGGACAAGCTGTCGCAGCTCGAGTCGCTGTTCGCCGGCGGCGAGCAGGGCCTCGGCCATGCGACCGGTGAACTCATCAACGCCATGGTCGACATGGCGAGCCACCCGCAGGACCTGGCCGCGCGCCAGGTCGTGCTCGGTCGCGCCGGCGAGCTGGCGGCGCGCTTCAGCAGCGCCAGCAATCAGATCGACACGATCCAGACCGGCGTGACGATGGACCTGCGCAGTGCGGTGGATCGCGTCAACCGCATTGCCGAGGACATCGCGACCGTCAACGACCGCATTGCCGTCGCACGCGGGAGTGGCCACACGCCCAACGACCTGCTCGACCTGCGCGACCAGCTGGTCTCCGAGCTCGGCAGCTACATGGAAGTGACGACCATCGCCGCTGACGACGGCTCGCTGAGCGTGTTCGTCGGCGGTGGCCAGCGCCTGGTGCTCGGCGCGCAGTCGCTCAAGCTCGCGCTGTCGCCCGACCCCTACGATCCGACGCGCATGGATCTCGGCATCATCGAGACCTCGGGCGTGCGGGCACTGCCGTACAGCCTGATCGGTTCGGGTTCGATCGGCGGGCTGCTGCGCTTCCAGGACGACGACCTCACCGCCGCGCGCAACCTGATCGGCCAGCTGGCCAGCGTGCTGGCCGACAGCGTGAACAGCCAGCAGGCGCTCGGCCTGGACCTGCGCGTACCGCCGGGCAGCGGGGCGCCGTTGTTCGGCGTCAGTGCCGCGCAGGCGCTGCCGGCGTCGACCAATGCACGCACGCCCGGCGGCAACTTCGTCTCCACCGTTGGCCTGACCGTCACCGATGCGACGCAACTGCAGGCGAGCGAATACGCACTCGCGCACAACGGCGCCGGCTGGATCCTCACGCGGATGACCGACGGCAGCGCGCAGACCGTGGTCGACGGCTCGATCGTCGACGGCTTCCAGATCGATCTCGGCACCCCGGCGCCGGCCACCACCGACCGCTTCCTGCTGCAGCCGGTGGCACGCGCGGCCAGCGGCTTTCGCCGCGTGCTCGACGACCCGCGCGGGCTGGCCGCCGCCTCCCCGGTGACCGCCGGTGCCGGCCCTGCCAACACCGGCACCGCCAGCGTGAGCGCGCTGCGCGTCGTCAGCCCGACGGTGAATCCGCAGAACACCGCGACCATGACCTTCACCTCGGGCACCGGCAACTACAACTGGGAACTGCGCGACAGCGCGACCAACGCGCTGGTGTCCAGCGGCACCGGCACCTGGACGGCGGGTCAGCCGATCGCGCTGAATGGCTTCGAACTCGACCTCGCCGGCGTGCCGGCCTCCGGCGACGCGTTCACGGTGTCGAAGACGTTGTTCCCCGGCGCCAACAACGGCAACGCACTGGCGCTGGCCGGACTGCGCGACACGCTGCTCGTGGGTCGCGTCAGCGACGGTGCCGGCGGCCTGACCGGCGGATCGACCTTCACCGATGCCTGGGCCAACGCGATCAGCGACATCGGCGTGCGCACGCAGGGCGTCAAGACCTCCTCCGAGATCTCGACCCAGGTCGCCGCCGCGGCCAAGGAGGCCCTGAGCAACCGCACCGGCGTCAACCTCGACGAGGAGGCGGCGCGACTGATGCAGTACCAGCAGGGCTATCAGGCGGCGGCCAAGGTGTTGCAGGTCGCGCAATCGGTGTTCGACACGCTGCTCGACGCAGCCCGCTGACAAGGCACGATGACACCATGACCCGCGTCTCCACCGCCCACACCTTCGAAGCCGGCATCGCCACGCTGCAGCAGCGCCAGCGCGAACTCACCGACGCACAACAGCAACTCACCAGCGGCAAGCGCATCTCGCGCCTGTCGGACGATCCGGCCGCGGCGGCGCGCGCCGAGCGCGCGCTCGCCGCCGAGCAGCGCGCCCAGGCCGACCAGCGCGCGCTCGAGGCCAGCCGCAGCGCGATCACGCAGGTCGAGGCAGCCTATGGCGACGCCAACGACCTGATGGAACAGGCCCGCGAGCTGCTGGTGTCGGCCGGCAACCCGATCTACGGTGCGGCCGAGCGCAAGGCCATCGCCGACCGCCTGGCCGGCCTGCGCGACCAGCTGCTGCAGATCGCCAACCGCGGTGACGGCGCCGGTGGATACCTCTTCGGCGGGCAGGGCATCGCCCAGGCGCCCTTCGTCGACGCGCCGGGCGGCGTGCAATACGTCGCGGCTGCCGGCACGCAGCAGGCCGCGTCTGACGAGCTGCTGCCGCTCACCACCGACGGCCAGCGCGCCTGGCTGGCGGCGCGCAGCGGCAACGGTGTATTCAAGACGGCCGCCACCACCAGCACCGGCAGCGCGTGGATCGACGCCGGTCGGGTCACGCAGCCGGCTCAGTTGACCGGCTCGCCGTACAGCGTGCAGTTCACGGTCGGCGGCGCCGGCACCACCTACACGGTGCTGCAGAACGGCAGCCCGACGGCGTTGACCAACGTGGCCTACCAGTCGGGCCAGGCCATCCAGATCGACGGCATGAGCTTCACCATCACCGGCGTGCCCGCCAACGGCGACCGCTTCGACATCACACCGTCGACGCCCGATCTGTCGGTGTTCGATGCGGTCGACGGCATCGTGGCCGCGCTCGGCAACCCGTCGGCGAGCGCCACGCAGGTGGCACAGACAGTGGCTGACGGGCTGCGCGACCTCGACGCGAGTGCCGCCACGCTGAGCAGCCGCCGCGCCGACGCCGGCAGCTGGCTCAACCGGCTCGACGACGTCGATTCGCGCGTGGCCGGCCAGAAGCTGCGCGCGCAGGGCGAGCGATCGAATGCGGAAGACCTGGACATGGTGCACGCGATTTCCGACTTCCAGCTGCAGCAGACCGGCTACGATGCCGCATTGCGTGCGTATTCGATGGTGCAGCGTTTGTCGTTGTTCGACTATCTCGGCGGCTGAAGAGACCCGATGAACGACACCTCCGTGCTCGGGCAGGTGGCGCTCGGCTACTCGCCGATGATCGACCGCCATCGCGCTGTCACCGCCAGCCGCCTCACCGTGTTTCCGGCGCGCCCCGACGCGTTGCCCGACTCGGGCGCGTTGCTCGAAGCGGTGGCCGAGGTCTGGCCGGCCGACGGCGGACGCGTCTCGCTCAACGTCGTCAGCGAGTCGATGCTGCACGAATTGATGCGCTGCGCCCCGGCCCCCAACCTGATGATCGAGGTCCCGGCCTTCATGGCTTGCGACCCGGCCAACTCCGAGGCGCTGCAGGCGATGCACACCCAGGGCTGCACGCTGCTCATCAAGGGCCGGCCGCTGACGCCGCTGCCGCGTGAGCTGCTGCCGTGCTTTGCCTACTCGATCGTCGACCTGGCCGACGAGCGCCGCGACGGACAGCCGCCGCCGGGTGGCGCGACGCGAACCATTCCACACATCCAGTCGGGCGTGCGCACGCTGGCCGACATGGAACTGGCCTTCAATCGGGGCGCGATCGCCGTGCTCGGCTGGCCGATCGACGACGTGTCCGCCAATCACGGCAAGCCGGGCGGGCGGCCGGAGCTGCAGTTCATCGTCGAACTGATCAACCGGGTCGACCGCGAGGAGCCGGCCGACCGGCTGGAGGCGGTGCTGAAGACCGACCCGACGCTGGCCTTCCGGCTGATGCGCTACATCAACTCGCCGGCCTTCGGTCTGAGCGTGGAGATCTCGTCGTTCCGCCACGCCATCATGATCCTCGGCTACCAGCGGCTGAAACGCTGGCTTGCGCTGCTGCTGGCCTCGGCCAGCAAGGACCCGAACATGAAGCCCGTGATGTTCGCCGCAGTGCGGCGCGGGCTGCTGATGGAGGAACTGGTGCGCAACTCCGCCGATGCCGACCGGCGCGGCGAGATGTTCATCTGCGGCGTCTTCTCGCTGCTCGACCGGCTGATGGGGCAGGCCTTGCCGGAGCTGATGTCGTCGATTCCGGTGCCCGACTCGGTGCGCGCCGCGCTGATCGACGAGAGTGGGCCGTACCACGGCTACCTGGAGCTGGTGCGTGCGATCGAAGCCGAGTCGGTCTACGACGTGCGCGCCGCAGCCGAGTCGCTGATGATGGGCCTGCCGGAGATCAATCGTGCCGTGCTGCACGCTCTGGCGGCTGCCAAGCAGCTCGATTGAGGGCTGGCCGATGAAGTCGCACGCCACGCCGATTGCACGTTGCGTCGATGCAGGTCCGCTCGACGCGGCGACGCTCGACGAGGCGGCGCTGGCGCGCCTGGGCGAGCTCGACCCGGCCGGCGCCAGCGGGCTGGTGGAGCGTGTGCTGAAGACCTATGCGCTGTCGCTGGCGCGCCTGGTCGACGAGTTCACGCGGGCTCGCGCCGAGGGCCGGCATGAGGTGTTGCGACGCGTGGCGCACACGTTGAAGTCCTCCTCGGCCAGCGTCGGCGCGATCGAATTCGCCGCGTTGTGCGCCCAGGTCGAGGCGTCGTCGGGCGCACCGGAGTCGGCCGCATCGTCGCCGCTGATCGACGCCCTGTTGCTCGAATCGCAACGCGTGTCGCGTGCGATACAGGCACGAATCGGCACGGACTGATTGACGCGCGCCATGCAGTCGAACGCCGACGCCGCCGTCACGGGTCTCGAGGCGCGGCCGCGCGTGCTGCTGGTCGACGACGACCAGGTCAACCTGATGCTCACCGCCGCGGCGCTGCGCGAGCGTGGCTTCGAGGTGGTCGAGGCCGACAGCGGCGACCGTGCACTCGAACTGCTCGAGCAGCGGCCGACCGACGTGCTGGTGCTCGATGCAGTGATGCCCGGGCGCGACGGATTCGAGGTCTGCAGGACGCTGCGGGCCACCGAAGGCCTGGAGTACCTGCCGGTGCTGATGCTCACCGGACTCGACGACAACGAGTCGATCACCCGCGCCTTCGAGGCCGGCGCGTCGGACTTCTTTGCCAAGTCGCAGCAGTGGAGCCTGCTGGCCGGCCGCCTGCATTACCTGCTGCGAGCCGCCCGCACGCGCCAGGAGCTCGAGCGCAGCAAGGCCAAACTGGCTCGCGCCCAGGACCTCGCGCGCATGGGCAGTTTCGACTGGCGCAGCCATGGCAGCGGCACCGGCCCGGGCACGTTCTCTCTGTCGCCCGAGGGCCTGCGCGTGTTCGGCCTGCCGACGGCGACGCTCGTGTCCCTGCGCCAGCTGCTGCGCATGGTGCCCGGCGCCGAGCGGCACGGACTGATGCGCATCCTGCGCGACGTGATGAACACCGCCTCGGTGCTGACCACCGACGTGCCGGTGACGCTGCGCGACGGCCGCTCGCGCATCGTGCATGCCGAGGCCGAGCCCGAGTACAACGAGCACGGCCAGTGCATCGGCTATGCCGGCATCGTGCAGGACGTGACCGACCGTCGCATCGCCGAGGACCGCATCCGCCACCTCGCCAACTTCGACGCGCTGACCGGCCTGCCGAACCGGCGCCAGCTGATCTGGCGCGCCGAGCGCGCGCTCGACGCGGCGCGACGCATCGGCCACCAGGTGGCGCTGCTGATGATCGACGTCGACCGCTTCAAGGTCATCAACGACACCCTGGGCCACGCCGCGGGTGACGATCTGCTGGTCGAGGTGGCGCGGCGCCTGCGCAGCTGCGTGCGCCACAGCGACCAGGTGATGGAGGGCGCGCTCGAGGCGATCGGCTCGCGCTCGCATCGCACGCTCGAGGCCGTCGGGCGGCTCGGCGGCGATGAGTTCGTCGCGCTGCTGCCCGAGGTGAGCGGCGAGCAGGACGCCGAGCGCGTGGCCGCTCGCATGCTCGAGTCGATGCGCGACCCGATCTTCGTCGGCGGGCAGGAGTGCTTCGTCACCGGCAGCGTCGGCATCGCGCTGTTCCCGCGCGACGGCGCCTCGGTGGCCGATCTGCTGCGCAACTCCGACGTCGCCATGTACTCGGTCAAGTCCGCCGGACGCAACGCGCTGGCGCTGTACACGCCGCACCTGTCGGGCCGCGGGCGCGAGAAGCTCGAGCTCGAGAGCGCGCTGCACAAGGCGATCGAGCGCAACGAGCTGGTGCTGCACTACCAACCCAAGATCGACGTGCGCTCGGCTCGCATGGTCGGCGTCGAGGCGCTGATGCGCTGGCAACGCGGCGGCACGCTGGTGCCGCCGGGCGACTTCATCCCGCTGGCCGAGGAGACCGGTCTGATCATTCCGCTGTCGGAGTGGGCGCTGCGCGAGGCGGCGCGGCAGGCCAAGGTATGGTCGCTCAGCTTCGGCTTCGCCGACTCGGTGGCGGTGAACCTGCCGAACCGCCTGTTCGAGCGCACCGATCTGGTCGAGCATATCCACCAGGCGGTGTCCGCCTACGGCGTGCCGCACCGCTCGATCCAGCTCGAGATCACCGAGACGGGGCTGATGCGCGATCTGCAGAACGTGATCCCGTCGCTGCATCGGCTGAACGAGATCGGCGTCGAGATCTCGATCGACGACTTCGGCACCGGCTACTCGTCGCTCGCGTATCTCACCACGCTGCCGATCTCGGAAGTGAAGATCGACCGCTCGTTCGTGCGTGATCTCGGCATCACGCCGCAGAGCTCGGCGGTGGTCACCGCCATCATCGCGCTGGCGCGCTCGCTCGGCCTGCGTGTCATCGCCGAGGGCGTGGAGAACCTGCGCCAGATGGAGGTGCTGCACCGCCTGGGCTGCGGCGTGATGCAGGGCTTCCTGTTCAGCCGGCCGATTCCGCCGGACGACCTGGAGACCTGGCTCAAGACCACCGTGCTGCCGCGTCGCGCACCGTGGATCGGCCAGGCCAATGCGCTGGAAGTCAGCGAGAACCAGCGCCGACTCAGCCCGGGCGCCGTGGCGTGAAGCAGGACACTCCCGCCGCGCTCGCACCGCCGGCACAGATTGCCAAGGCTGCGTTGCGTCGGCTGGCGATGCAGCAGCTCGAACCGACGCCGGAGAACTTTGCCCGTGCCTATGGCCAGGAGGCCGGCACGCCGGTGCTCGAAGGGCGCCTGCCGGCGCGCGCACGGCCGCTGGTCGACCGGCTGGCGGCGCGGGCCGCCGACGATACCGCCACGCGCGAGGACATCGCCAGTGCGCTGTGCGACGGCCGCCTCGACGACCTGCAGCGCGCGCTCGAGCGGGCTGCAGCGCACACGCACTCGCAGTCGTCGGCCTGGGTCACGCTGATCGAACGCATCGCACGCGGGCTCGAGCGTGGCGGCCGGCACTGGACCGGCGCGCGCAAGAAGCAGAGTCTGCAGCGTGTGCTCGACGGCAGCCGGCACGATGCCGCGCGCCTGCAGCAACGGCTCGATGGCCTGATCACGTCGTGGGACGACGACCGGCCCGATGGCGAGGTCGAGCCCACCGCGCCCGCGCCGCTCGATCTGCTCGAGACTGCGCCGCGCGGTGACGAGGTTCGCGCCGTGTCGATGCGACCAGCAGCCGAACAGGCGACGGCACGGGTGGCGATCGACCTGGCCGTGGCAGCCGAACCGGCCGCGGACTGGAGCGGCGTGCTCGGCGAACTCGGCAGTGCCGTACAGAGTGCGCTGCCGGCGACCGCCGGTGAACTCGCCGATGCGCTGGGCGACGCGGCGCGCCGTCTGACGCTCGATGGGCCGACGCCGGCGCTGCGGGCCGAACTGAGCGCGCTGTGCGAACGCGCCCGACGCCTGCTGACGCACAACCGCCATCTGGCCGACGAGCTGGGCAGCCTGTGCCAGGCGTTGACCGACAGCCTGGGTGAGCTGGCCGAGGACGAGTCCTGGGCGCGTGGCCAGATCGCCCTGATGCGCGAGCGCCTGGCCGCCGGCGTCACCGCGCGCGGCGTGCGCGCGGCCGGCGACCTGCTGGAGGCCACGCGCACGCGCCAGCGCGAGCTGAAGGGCGAGCGTGAGGCGGCCCGCGATGCGCTGAAGCAGATGATCCACCGCATGCTGGCCGAGCTGGGTGAACTCGGCACGCACACCGGCCGCTTCAACGACAACGTGCTGCGTTATGCCGACACGATCGCCCAGGCCGATTCACTGCAGGGCCTGGCCGGCGTGGTGCAGGAGATGGTCGGCGAGACGCGCGCGGTGCACCAGGTGGTGAGCGGCGCGCGCGAGCGCCTGAGCACCGAACATGCGCGTGCGACACAGCTCGAGCAGCGCGTGCGCGACCTCGAATCCGAGCTGCGCCGGCTGTCCGACGAGGTGTCCACCGATGCGCTGACGCAGGTGGCCAACCGGCGTGGCCTGATGCAGGCCTTCGACGACGAGCGCAGCCGGCACGTCGACGACAGCGCGCCGCTGGCCGTCGGCCTGATCGACATCGACAATTTCAAGAAGCTCAACGACTCGCTCGGCCATGCCGCCGGCGACGTGGCGCTGAAAACGCTCGCGGCGCGCGTCAAGCAGGGCCTGCGTCCGCTGGACCATGTGGCCCGCTTCGGCGGCGAGGAGTTCGTCGTGCTGCTGCCGGGCGTTGCGCTGGCCGATGCGCAGCAGACGCTGACCCGGCTGCAGCGACAGCTCAGCGCGAGTCTGTTCATGCACGAAGGCCGCGAGGTGTTCGTCACCTTCTCGGCCGGGGTCACCACCTATCGGGCCGGCGAAGCGCTGGACGCCGCGCTCGAGCGCGCCGACCAGGCGCTCTACGAAGCCAAGCGCACGGGCAAGAACCGCACTTGCGCCGCCTGAATGGCGACGCCATCCGCGCGCCGAGCCGTCGGCATCGGGTTTGCCGGCACAGCCCGGGCGCGGCAGTCGATGGCATAGTCGCGCCATCGCGGCGCCACCGATCGCAGCCCACCACCCCACGCGGCGCCGCCTTTGCTGAGGAGGCCAAGCCATGCAGAAGTCCGCTTTCGATGCCGACGCCCTGGTGTCGATGTTCCAGTCCGCCAGCGCCAAGCAGACGGCGCAGGTGAAGGATGCCGTCACGCGTGCCACCGTGGCGGCACTGCAGGGCCGCGAGCTGACGCTGAAGAACATCCGCGACGTGCTCAAGAAGGTGAGCGAGGCGGCGAGCACCGGCATGGCGCGCAACCCGGCGCCGGCCCTCGATGTCGAGAAGCTGCTCGGCGGTGCAGTCGCCGGCATGGACCAGGCCCTGCTGAAGGCGGTGGAAGCCAACCAGCGCGCGCTGCAGCAGTTCGTCGACCAGGGTGCTGATCTCAAGCAGAAGCACCTGCAGAAGGCGATCGACGACCTCGACAAGTTCGAGGACATGCTGTTCGGCGCCGTCAAGACCGCCGCCGGCACGGCCGGCGCCAAGCTGGCGGGGCCGTGGGAGCAGGTGCTCGAGCGGTTGCAGGCCGGCGGCACGCAGTCGGGCGCACAGGCGAGCGCCACCGTCGAGCAGATGGCCTCGCAGATGCAGTCGGCCCTGCGCAGCAGCCGCGCCGCCGGGCTGCGCGCCGCGCAGTCGCTGGCCGAGAGCTACACGGCGCTGGTGAGCGGCGTGTTGATCGGCATGTCGGACGCGTTGCGCCAGGGCGGCAGCAGCGGCGACGCGCCCGCTGCGCCGGCGCGTAAGAAGCGCTGAGCCCGCTCGAGCCCTGCGGGCGGGCCGCGGGTCGCCCGCTGCCTGTCGCCACGACCCTTACCGACATCATGCGACTGCCTAACCTGCTCGCCACCCGCCGCGGCCGCCTGGCGGCGTTCTTCTCGCTGTACATCACCGAGGGCATTCCGCTCGGCTTCGCGGCCACCGCAGTGGCGACGCAGTTGCGCCGGCAGGGCGTGGGGCCGGCCGAGATCGGCGCCTTCGTCGGCTCGTTCTACCTGCCGTGGGCCTTCAAGTGGGCGTTCGGCCCGTTCATCGACGTCTTCGCCTCCGACCGGCTCGGCCGTCGGCGCGGCTGGATCATCGGCACGCAGCTGCTGATGGCGCTGACGCTGATGTCCACCGTGATGCTGAAGCTGCCCGAGCAGCTGGCGCTGTTCACGCTGATCCTGCTGCTGCACAACAGCTTCGGCGCGATGCAGGACGTGGCGATCGATGCGCTGGCAGTCAACACGCTGCACGAGGACGAGCGCGGCCTGGCCAACGGCCTGATGTTCGCCGGCGCCTCGATCGGCCAGGCGGTCGGTGGTTCGGGCGTGTTGTTCCTGTCGGGCTTCACCGGCTTCCAGCCGACCTTCTTCTTCGTCGCCGGAGCGATCCTGTGCGTCACGCTGTTCGTGGTGCTGCCGATGCGCGAGGCGGCCGGCCCGCCGCGCATCGTCGCGGCAGGCGTGTCGCGCGCGGTCGCGGCCGGCCGAGAAATGCGGCACTTCGCGGTCGAGTCGTTCCGCTCGTTCCTCGGTACGCGTGGTGCGTTTGCCGGGCTCGCCTTTTCGCTGCTGCCGGCCGGCGCCATGTGCATGGGCCTGGCGCTGCAATCGAACCTGGCGGTCGAGCTCGGCCTCAACGACGACCAGGTGGCCTGGCTCGGTCTGTGGTCGATGATCGTGCAGGCCTCGTTCATGGTCATCGGCGGCCAGCTGTCGGACAAGCTGGGGCGCCGTCGCACGCTGGCGGTTTATCTGGCGTTGATGAGCCCGCCGGTGGTCTACATGATGCTGGAGCTGCAGAAGTACGGCTGGGTGATGCCGGTGGACACCACGGTGGCCAACCGGCCGGCCGCGCCGGCGGCACTGGTGATGGCGCTGTGGATCGCCACGCTCACCTACGGCGTCGCGCAGGGCCTGATGTACGGCACGCGCTCGGCGATCATGATGGACGTCACCAACCCGGCGGTGGCGGCCACGCAGTTCACCGCCTACATGGCGCTGATGAACCTGGCCATCGCTTATTCGTCGATCTGGCAGGGCATCGCGGCCGAAGCGCTCGGTTACCCGACCACGCTGTTGATCGATGCCATCGCCGGCTTGCTGTGCATCGCGCTGATCCCTTGGATGAAGAGCGTGCGCGGCAACGCGCCGGACGGCGGGGGGCCGTGGCGCGCGCGGCTGACCGCGGGCGTGCTGGGCCTGGCCTGCCTGGCCTGGCTGCCCTATCGCCTGGGGCAGAGCGCGCTGGGGGCCGCGGCGCCGATCTTCGAGACGCTGTTCAACGTGGTGTTCATCGGTTCGGCACTCTTCCTGCTCGCCGGCGCCGCGGTGCTGCAGGGGCCGGGTCGCGCGCTGACCAAGCTGGGCGTGTGGCTCGCGCCTGTGCTGCTGCTGATGTACGGGCGGCGCTGGGTCGACGCGCTGGCCGCTGCGTTCGGCCACGCGGCGCGGCCCAACCCAGTGGCGAGCACGGCCGACATCGTGCTGTTCGTCGTGCCGTTGCTCGCCGGTGTGCTGTTGCTGTCGTTCGTCGCCCGCCGCTGGCACGAACTGCGCCCCGAGCCGGCATGAAGCTGTCGCGCTCGGCTGAGCGCCCGCAGGAATGAAACGGCCCGCGCGTGGCGGGCCGTCGCGGCAGTCAGGCAAAGCAGCGGGTCACACGGTCACGGCCTTCGCCGTGTCGGCGTACTCCTCGATCTGGTCGAAGTTCATGTAGCGGTAGACGCTCGCTGCGTCCTTGTTGATGATGCCCATCTCGGCCTGGTATTCGGCCACCGTGGGCAGCTTGCCGAGCTTGGAGGCGATCGCCGCCAACTCGGCCGAGGCGAGGAACACGTTGGTGTTCTTGCCCAGCCGGTTGGGAAAGTTGCGCGTGCTGGTGGAGACCACGGTCGCGCCTTCCTTCACCTGCGCCTGGTTGCCCATGCACAGGCTGCAACCGGGTTGCTCGGTGCGCGCGCCGGCGCTGCCGAAGGCGGCGTAGTGGCCTTCCTTGATCAGCTCGCTCTGGTCCATCTTCGTCGGCGGCGCGACCCAGAGCTTGACCGGAAGGTCGCGCTGGCCGCCGAGCAGCTTGGCCGCGGCACGGAAGTGGCCGATGTTGGTCATGCAGCTGCCGATGAAGGCCTCGTCGATCTTGGTGCCGGCCACTTCGCTCAGCAGCTTGGCGTCGTCGGGATCGTTGGGGCAGCACAGCACCGGCTCCTTCAGTTGGTCGAGATCGATCTCGATCACCGCGGCGTACTCGGCGTTCTTGTCGGCCTCGAGCAGCGTGGGCTTGGCGAGCCAGGCCTCGACCGCCTTGATGCGGCGCTCGAGCGTGCGCTTGTCCTGGTAACCGTCGGCGATCATGTTCTTCATCAGCACGACGTTGCTCTTCAGGTACTCGATCACCGGTGCCTTGTCGAGCTTGATCGTGCAGCCGGCGGCCGAGCGCTCGGCGCTGGCGTCGGAGAGCTCGAACGCCTGTTCGACCTTCAACTGCGGCAGGCCCTCGATCTCGAGGATGCGGCCGGAGAAGGCGTTCTTCTTGCCGGCCTTGGCCACGGTGAGCAGGCCCTGCTTGATCGCCGTATACGGAATCGCGTGCACCAGGTCGCGCAGCGTGATGCCGGGCTGCATGGTGCCCTTGAAGCGCACCAGCACGCTCTCGGGCATGTCCAGCGGCATCACGCCGGTGGCCGCGCCGAAGGCCACCAGCCCTGAGCCGGCCGGGAACGAGATGCCGATCGGGAAGCGCGTGTGGCTGTCGCCGCCGGTGCCCACGGTGTCGGGCAGCAGCAGGCGATTGAGCCAAGAGTGGATCACGCCGTCGCCAGGGCGCAGGCTCACGCCGCCGCGGTTGCTCATGAACGCAGGCAGCTCGCGGTGCGTCTTCACGTCGACCGGCTTCGGGTAGGCCGAGGTGTGACAGAAGCTCTGCATCACCAGGTCGGCGCTGAAGCCGAGGCAGGCCAGGTCCTTGAGCTCGTCACGCGTCATCGGGCCGGTCGTGTCCTGGCTGCCGACGGTGATCATCTTCGGCTCGCAGTAGGTGCCCGGGCGCACGCCCTGTCCTTCGGGCAGGCCGCAGGCGCGGCCGACCATCTTCTGCGCCACCGTGAAGCCGGCCTTCGTGGCGGCGGGCGGCTGCGGCAGACGGAACGTGGTCGAGGCCTTCAGGCCGAGAAACTCGCGCGCCTTGGCGGTGAGCGAGCGGCCGATGATCAGGTTGATGCGGCCACCGGCGCGCACCTCGTCGAACAGCACGTCGCTCCTGATCTTGAACTCGGCGACCGCCGAGCCGTTCTTCGTGATCTTGCCGTCGTAAGGCAGGATGTCGATCACGTCGCCCATCTCCAGCTTGGCCACGTCGACTTCTATCGGCAGCGCGCCGGAGTCCTCCTGCGTATTGAAGAAGATCGGCGCGATCTTGGCCGCAAGCGTGACGCCGCCGAAGCGCTTGTTCGGCACGTACGGGATGTCCTGCCCGGTGGCCCAGATGACGCTGTTGGTCGCGCTCTTGCGGCTGGAGCCGGTGCCGACCACGTCGCCGACGTAGGCGACCAGGTGGCCTTTCTTCTTCAGGTCCTCGATGAAGCCGATCGGGCCTCGCTTGCTTTCCTCTTCCGGCTTGAAGGCCGCGCCGGGCCGGGTGTTCTTCAGCATGGCCAGGTAGTGCAGCGGAATGTCCGGGCGGCTCCAGGCGTCGGGGGCAGGCGACAGATCATCGGTGTTGGTCTCGCCGGGCACCTTGAACACGGTGACGGTGATCTTCTTCGGGACTTCGGGGCGAGAGGTGAACCACTGCGCGTCGGCCCATGACTGGATCACCTCTTTGGCTCTGGCATTGCCGGCCTTGGCCTTCTCGGCCACGTCGTGGAAGAAGTCGAACATCAGCAGCGTCTTCTTCAGCCCTTCGGCCGCCTGCGTCGCGACGTCCTCGTCGTCGAGCAGGTCGATCAGCGGCTTCACGTTGTAGCCGCCGACCATGGTGCCGAGCAACTCGGTGGCCTTGGCGCGCGAGATCAGTCCGACCGCGAGGTCACCGTGCGCCACCGCCGCGAGAAAGCTGGCCTTCACCTTGGCGGCGTCGTCCACGCCCGGCGGCACGCGGTGGGTGAGCAGGTCGACCAGGAACGCCTCCTCGCCCTTGGGCGGGCTCTTGATCAGCTCGATCAGCTCGGCAGTCTGCTGCGCCGACAGCGGCAGCGGCGGAATGCCCAGCGCGGCGCGCTCGGCGGCATGTTGTCGATAGGCGGTCAGCATGGCGGGTGTCGTCTTTCGAGTCGGTGAAGAGGTCTGGAAGGTTGGCTCTCATTTTATGTCTTATATAAGACTGAGATCCACTTTCTGGCATTACAGGTGTCACATCGCGGCACGGCAGTGTGCCGCCAAATCCGCCGCCGTCCGGCCAAGAAAAAGCCCGCCAAAGGCGGGCGCGGTCGGGGATCGAGCTATCCCTCGCGGGTGGGTGGCGCTCAGGCGTTGTCACGCATCCACTGAGCCGCCCAGGCGTCGGAACGAACCTGGGCGCGGGCACCGCTGGTCATGGTCCACACCAGCGCACCGGTGGCGAAGACGAGCGGAACGAGGGCAAGAAATACGTTGATCATGTGGATAGGCTATGGAGGTTGAGTGGTGGAACGGCACCGTCAATCGATGCTGCAGCGCAGCATATCAGTGGAAGCAGATGCTCGCTGCGGTTGAAAAAAGGCCCTGCCGTCTGGCAGGGCCTTTGTGTGCGGCAGACGCGGCCGGCGATCAGGCGCGCTGACTCGGGTGTACGCAGTTGTCGACCATGCGCTGGCCGATCTTGCTGTTCATCAGCATCGACTTGTTGGCGATCTGCAGCCACATCATGCCGTTCTTCTTGTCCTCCAGGCGCACGGCGCCGGTAGTCGTCGCCTCGGGCACCATGTCGAAGGTCTTGCCCTTGTACTGAACGTGGAAGTGACCCTTGCGGTCGGGCACCGGCGCGACGTTGACCGACTGGTCGAACTCGCAACTCGACTGGCCGACCAGCACCCGGTCGGCCGTGCTCAGCTGCTCGGCCGACAGCGCGGCGGCGGCCGCGGCCGCCGCCGGCTTGGCGACCGACTTGGCGGCGGGCTTGGCGACCGGCTTGGACTTGTTGTCGGCGGCGGTGGCGACCAGCGGGCCGGCGCATAGCGCAGCGATCGCGGCGACCACGGTGATCAGGTGCTTGTGTTGCATCTCGGTTCTCCTTCGGGGTAGCAAAGTGAACCGATTGTTCGAGGGCGCTCCTTCCCGAGGCGTTGCAAGATGAATCGGTGCGTCACAACGCCCGTGTCACTTCTCACGAATGAGACCGTGGCATCGCGACCCGGTGCCGGCCGCGCCGGCGCACTACGGCTTCCGGTCGCCGGTCGCGGTGCTGGCCGCTGCGCCTTCAACCGCCGACAGCGCCGCACGCTGCTCGGCGTGCAGGCAGCCATCGACCAAACGTTGACCGGCGCGCGAGTTCATCAGCATCGACTTGCTCGGGATCTGCAGCCACACGATGCCGGCTTTCTTGTCCTCGAGCCGGACGGCACCGCTGGAGGTCTCCTCGGGCACCATGGTGTAGCTCGCCTTCTTGAAGCGCAGCTGGAAGTGCCCGGGCTTGCCCTTGATCGGCTCGACGCTGACGCTCTGATTCATCTCGCACGCGGCGTCCCCGGTGAGCACACGGTCGGCCACCAGCAGCTGCGCCTCGCTGATGCGCTGCACGGTCTCGGTGGCGAGATCGAGCCCCTTCTGGCGATCAGCGGCCGCCGCACGCTTCTGCGCCGCGGTGGGCGGCCTGGCCAACGGGTCAGCCGCGTGCGCCGCCGAGCCGAGCCCTGCGCACAAGACGAATACGAGCAGGGCGACTCGGCGGGGCTGGGGCATGATCGGCATGGCGGGCATTGTGGCGATTCGACGGCGCTTGCACCAGCCCGGCGTCGGCCTCAGGCCGCCGGCTCGCCGAACCAGGCGCTCTGCGACTCGGCCGGCAACGGCTGGCCGGTGCGCTGCGCACGCTCGATCACGTGCCAGAAGTAGCGGTAGCTCGCCCGGTCGTGCAGCGTGTCGCGGTGGCGGATCGGCGCCCACGACGCATCCTGCGCGGCGTGGATGATCTCGATCGCCTCGTCGAGTTCGGCCACCGTCGGCGCGAAGGCCTCGATGATCGGGCCGATCTGCGCCGGATGGATGCTCCACATGCGGGTGTAGCCGAATTCGTGCGATGCGCGCGTCGCGGCGGCCTGGATCGCCTTGACGTGCTTGAGCTCGGTGACCACGCTGTGCGACGGCACCTTGGCCGCGGCATGGCAGGCGGCGGCGATCTCGAGCTTGGCGCGCCGCACCAGCGGATGCTCGAATTGTCCCTGCACGCTCATCGCGCTGGCCGGCACGGCACCGCGATGCGCGGAGACGAAGTCCATCAGGCCGAACGAGATCGATTCGATGCGCGGCAGCGCCGCGATCGCGAACACGTCGCGCAGCGCACCATGCGTCTCGACCAGCGTGTGCACCGGCGGCCCCTGTGGCAAGCCGACGCGCCGCGCGGCGTCGTCGATCACGGCGATCGCGCGCTGCACGTCGTCCAGGTCGCGCGGCTTGGGCAGCATCAAGTGCGACAGCCGCCGGCCGGCGCGCGTGACGAGCGTCAGCACGTCGTCGGCGAAGGCGGCGTGATCGAGCGGGTGCACACGCGCGCCGACACGGCCGAAGTGGTTCTCGCTCGACAGCACCAGTTCGGTGACCCGGCGCACATGCGCGGCCTCGGCGCCCACGGGCGCGCCGTCCTCGCAGTCGAGCGTGACGTCGAACACCGGGCCCAAGCGCGCCTGCAGCGCCAGGCTCTTGAGCATGCGGTCCTCGGTGCCGCAGTAGTGATCGCAGACGGGAATACTCGGCGCAAGGTCGCCGTCTTCGAAGAGGACCTGCCGCGGATGCACGGCAGCGCGGCCTACAGCAGGTGCTTGACGCCGTCCTGCTCTTCCAGCAGTTCCTTCAGCGTCAGGTTGATGCGCTCCTGGCTGAAGGCGTCGATGGCCAGGCCTTCGATGATCTTGTACTCGCCGTCGGCGGTGGTGACCGGGTAGCCGAACATCAGGTCCTTCGGGATGCCGTACTCGCCGTTGCTGTGCACGCCCATCGTGACCCACTTGCCGTGGGTGCCGAGCGCCCAGTCGCGCATGTGATCGATCGCCGCATTGGCGGCCGAGGCCGCCGACGACAGGCCGCGCGCCTCGATGATCGCTGCGCCGCGCTTGCCCACGGTGGGCAGGAACACGTCCTTGTTCCACACGGCGTCGTTGATCATGTCCTTGACCGACTTGCCCTCGATGGTGGCGAAGCGGTAGTCGGCGTACATGGTCGGCGAGTGGTTGCCCCAGACCGTGAGTTTCTCGATGGCCGACACCGGATTGCCGGTCTTGGCGGCGATCTGGCTCGCTGCGCGGTTGTGGTCCAGACGCAGCATGGCGGTGAAGCTCTTCTTCGGCAGGCTCGGCGCCGACTTCATCGCGATGTAGGCATTGGTGTTGGCCGGGTTGCCGACCACCAGCACATGCACGTTGCGGCTTGCGGCCTTGTCGAGCGCCTTGCCCTGTGCGGTGAAGATCTGCGCATTGGCGGCCAGCAGGTCCTTGCGCTCCATGCCGGGGCCGCGCGGGCGCGCGCCGACCAGCAACGCGTAATCGGTGTCCTTGAATGCGGTGTTCGCGTCACCGTGCGCCTGCATGCCCGCGAGCAGCGGGAACGCGCAATCCTCAAGCTCCATCATCACACCCTTGAGCGCCTTCTGCGCCTTTTCGTCGGGGATCTCGAGCAGTTGCAGGATCACCGGCTGGTCCTTGCCGAGCATCTCGCCCGAGGCAATGCGGAACAACAGGGCATAACCGATCTGGCCGGCCGCACCGGTGACGGCCACGCGAACGGGCTTCTTGCTCATGAGGAGACTCCAGGAGGGTGAGGGCTTGCGAAGTCGATCCGGGCCGGCAGCCCGGCGGATGGGTGCGAAGTGTAGGTCAGACTCAGGGTTCACCCGGGTTCGGGGTCGGACCCCATTGCGCCGCGATTGATATCGGACAGGTCGCTCTGCGCGGTGGCTGGCCGGCTGTGCTGCAATCGCGCCCATGGTCCACAGCTCCTCATCGCGCAGCGCCGCCGCCGGCAGCGCTGCGGCGTTCAGTCCGCTGTACCGGCAGATCAAGGGCCTGCTCACGCGGGATCTGCAGGCGGGCTTGTGGAAGCCGGGCGAGGTGATACCGAGCGAGTTCGAGCTGGCGGCGCGCTTCAAGGTCAGTCAGGGCACGGTGCGCAAGGCGATCGACGAGCTGGCGGCCGAGAACCTGCTGGTGCGCCGCCAGGGTCGCGGCACCTTCGTCGCCACCCATGCCGAGCAGAACACCCAATACCGGTTCCTGCGCCTGACCTCCGACGCCGGCGGCCGTCGCGAGCTTCAGCGCCGGCTGCTCGAGTGCAAGCGCGCGCGGGCCGGCGTCGACGTCGCACGCGCACTCGGGCTGAAGACGGGCGACTCCGTGGTGGTGCTGCGCCGCCTGCTGCTCGACGGCGAGACGCCGGTGGTGTTCGACGAGATCTGGCTGCCTGGCCGTGACTTCAAGAACCTGAGCAGTGAGCGGCTCGCCCTCTATCGCGGGCCGATGTACGCCCTGTTCGAGGCCGAGTTCGGCGTGCGCATGATCCGCGCAGAGGAGAAGATCCGCGCTCTCGCAGCCGACGCCGACAGCGCACAGCTGTTCGGCGTGGCACCCGGCACGCCGCTGCTCAGTGTCGAACGCCTGTCGTTCACCTATGGCGAGCGGCCGGTGGAGCTGCGCCGCGGCCTGTACCGGACCGACACGCATCACTATCGCAACGAACTCAGCTGACTGGACGACTTGGCTGCAAGCCCCGGGTCAGCCTGCGGCGATGAAATAAAATCCT
The DNA here is from genome assembly GCA_937871935.1 of uncultured Burkholderiales bacterium. Lineage (GTDB taxonomy): Bacteria > Pseudomonadota > Gammaproteobacteria > Burkholderiales > Burkholderiaceae_C > JAEUPI01. Next base: position 4,225 of record CALMQI010000411.1, on the reverse strand, counting down.
CCGGTTCTGTGCGACTCTCGGGGCAACGACGCGAATGGCAGACCATATCAAGCAACGCCCGATCTACCGCAACATCCATGTCACGCAGATCGTCGCCTATCGGCTCCCGCCGGCGGGCATCGTGTCGATCCTGCATCGGGTGAGCGGCGCGCTGATGTTCGTGCTGCTGCCGTTCGTGGTGTGGCTGTTCGACGTCAGTCTGAGCTCCGAGATCTCCTACGAGCGCTTCACCAATGCCTTCGTCGCCGGCATCGGCTGGGTGCCGGCCTGGTTCGTCAAGCTGGTGGTGCTCGCGTTGATCTGGTCGTACCTGCACCATGCCATCGCCGGAGTGCGCCACCTGTGGATGGACGTGACGCACAGCGTCGGCATGCAGCAGGCGCATCTGTCGGCGCTGGCCACGCTGGCGATCAGCGGCGTGCTCACGGTGCTGCTCGGCGCCAAGCTGTTCGGCCTGTTCTGAGGAACAACGATGAGCGACAACTTCGGTTCCAAGCGGCTCGTCGTCGGCGCGCACTATGGCCTGCGCGACTGGCTGAGCCAGCGCATCACGGCGGCGCTGATGGTGTTGTTCACCGTCGCGCTGATCCTGCAGCTGCTGTTCGGCGGTCCGCTCGGCTACGACCGCTGGGCCGGCATCTTCTCGCAGCAGTGGATGAAGCTGCTGACCTTCGTGACGATCGTTTCGCTCGCGGTGCACGCCTGGGTTGGCATGCGCGACATCTGGATGGACTACGTCAAGCCGGTGGGCATTCGCTTGCTGCTGCAGGTGGCAACCATCGTCTGGTTGGTGGGCTGCGCCGGCTGGGCGGTCCAGGTGCTGTGGAGAATCTGACGTGACCTCTTCGATTCCAAGACGCAGATTCGACGTGGTCATCGTCGGCGCCGGCGGCTCCGGCATGCGCGCGTCGCTGCAGCTGGCACGTGCAGGACTCAACGTCGCGGTGCTGTCCAAGGTGTTCCCGACGCGCTCGCACACGGTGGCCGCGCAGGGCGGCATCGGCGCCTCGCTCGGCAACATGAGCGAGGACAACTGGCACTACCACTTCTACGACACCGTCAAGGGTTCCGACTGGCTCGGCGATCAGGACGCGATCGAGTTCATGTGCCGCGAGGCGCCCAAGGTCGTCTACGAACTCGAGCATTTCGGCATGCCGTTCGACCGCAACGCCGACGGCACGATCTACCAGCGCCCGTTCGGCGGCCACACGGCCAACTACGGCGAGAAGCCCGTGCAACGCGCCTGCGCCGCAGCCGACCGCACCGGCCACGCGATGCTGCATACGCTGTACCAGCAGAACGTGAAGGCGCGCACGCAGTTCTTCGTCGAATGGATGGCACTCGACATCATCCGCGACGCCGACGGCGACGTGCTCGGCGTCACCGCGCTCGAGATGGAGACCGGCGACGTGTACATCCTCGAGGGCAAGTGCACGCTGTTCGCCACCGGCGGCGCCGGGCGCATCTATGCGGCCAGCACCAACGCCTTCATCAACACCGGCGACGGCCTGGGCATGGCGGCGCGCGCCGGCATCCCGCTGGAGGACATGGAGTTCTGGCAGTTCCATCCCACCGGCGTGCACAACGCCGGCGTGCTGCTCACCGAGGGCTGCCGCGGCGAGGGCGCGATCCTGCGCAACATCAACGGCGAGCGCTTCATGGAGCGCTACGCGCCGACGCTGAAGGACCTGGCGCCGCGCGACTTCGTCTCGCGCTGCATGGACCAGGAGATCAAGGAAGGACGCGGCTGCGGCCCGAACAAGGACTACATCCAGCTCGACATGACGCACCTGGGCGGCGAGACCATCCTCAAGCGCCTGCCCAGCGTGTTCGAGATCGGCCACAACTTCGCCAACGTCGACATCACCAAGGAGCCGATCCCCGTGGTGCCTACCATCCACTATCAGATGGGCGGCATTCCGACCAACATCAATGGCCAGGTGGTGGTACCCAAGGGCGGCACGCCCAATGCGATCGTGGGCGGCCTGTATGCGGTGGGCGAGTGTTCCTGCGTCAGCGTGCACGGCGCCAATCGCCTCGGCACCAACTCGCTGCTCGACCTGCTGGTCTTCGGCCGCGCCGCCGGCAACCACGTGGTCGACGCGCTGGCGCGCGAACCCAAGGCGCACAAGCCGCTGCCCGCCGATGCGGCCGAGCCCTCGCTTGCCCGCCTGGCACGGCTGGACAGCGACGCGAGCGGCGAATACGCACAGGACGTCGCCAACGACATCCGAAACGCGATGCAGCAGCATGCCGGCGTGTTCCGCACGCAGGCGTCGATGGACGAAGGCGTGGCCAAGATCGCCGCCCTGCGGGGCCGTGCCGCGGCGATCGGCCTGAAGGACAAGTCCAAGGTCTTCAACACCGCCCGCGTCGAGGCGCTCGAGGTCGAGAACCTGATCGAATGCGCGCAGGCCACCATCGTGTCGGCCGCCGCGCGCCAGGAATGCCGCGGCGCACACACGGTGAAGGACTACGAACGCGGCGCCGACGATCCGCAATACCCGCTCGGCCGCAACGACGCGCAATGGATGAAGCACTCGCTGTGGTACTCCGACGGCAACCGGCTCGACTACAAGCCGGTGCAACTGAAGCCGCTGTCGGTCGACTCGGTGCCGCCGAAGGTGAGGACGTTCTGACCATGAACACAGTCGTCACTCCCACCGCCAGCCCACCGGCCGACGCCGGCCCGGATACCGCCTCGGACGGCAAGACCTTCCTGAACTCCCGATTCGAAAGAGTGCCGATGGGCAGCCTGCGCACGTTCCAGATCTACCGCTACGACCCCGACCAGAACCAGCCGCCGCGTATGCAGACGCTGCAGGTCGAGCTCGACGGCTCCGAGCGCATGCTGCTCGACGCGTTGGTCAAGCTGAAGTCGGTGGACCCGACCTTGAGTTTCCGCCGCTCCTGCCGCGAGGGCGTCTGCGGGTCCGACGCGATGAACATCAATGGCAAGAACGGCCTGGCCTGCCTGACCAACCTGCGCCGGCTGAAGGACCCGATCGTGCTCAAGCCCCTGCCCGGACTGCCGGTGGTGCGTGACCTGATCGTCGACATGACGCAGTTCTTCAAGCAGTACCACTCGATCAAGCCGTACCTGGTGAACGACAACGTGCCGCCCGAGAAGGAGCGGTTGCAGACACCCGAGGAGCGCGAAGAGCTGAACGGGCTGTACGAGTGCATCCTGTGCGCCAGCTGCTCGACCAGCTGCCCGAGCTTCTGGTGGAACCCGGACAAGTTCGTCGGCCCGGCCGGGCTGCTGCAGGCCTACCGCTTCATCGCCGACAGCCGCGACCAGGCCACCGGCGAGCGGCTCGACAACCTGGAAGATCCGTACCGGCTGTTCCGCTGTCACAGCATCATGAACTGCGTCGACGTCTGTCCCAAGGGTCTCAACCCCACGGCGGCGATCGGCAAGATCAAGGAATTGATGGTCCGCCGGGCGGTCTAGCCGCCGCCATCAGCCGCGATCGCCATGCAGACCCCGCTCGAGCCCGCCGCGCTGAACCGTCTCAGGTGGCGCTGCCGCCGGGGACTGCTCGAGAACGACCTGTTGATCGAACGCTTCTTCGCCCGGCATGGATCGTGCATCACGGTCGAGCGGGCGCAGGGCCTTCAGGCGCTCACAGACCTGGCCGACAACGACCTGCTGGACCTGCTGCTGTCGCGACGCGAGCCCGAGGGCGAGCTCGATTGCCCCGAGGTGCGAGAGGTGTTGGCGCTGATCCGCATACCGGCCCGTGCCGCGGCGTAGAGTTGAACCCTGCAACAAGGAACGTCATCATGACCCCTTCTTCCGTCAAAGCCACGCTGTCGTTCTCCGACGGCTCCCCCGACATGGAGCTGCCGATCTACAAGGGCAGCATCGGCCCCGACGTGATCGACATCCGCAAGCTGTACGCGCAGACCGGCAAGTTCACCTACGACCCGGGCTTCCTGTCGACCGCCGCCTGCCAGTCGACGATCACCTACATCGACGGCGACAAGGGCGAATTGCTGTATCGGGGATATCCGATCGAGCAGCTGGCGCAGCAATGCGACTTTCTCGACACCTGCTATCTGCTGCTGTACGGCGACCTGCCCAACGGCACGCAGCAGAAGGACTTCCACAAGCTCGTGACCAACCACACCATGGTCAACGAGCAGATGCAGTTCTTCCTGCGGGGTTTCCGCCGCGATGCGCACCCGATGGCGGTGATGACCGGGCTGGTGGGCGCGTTGT
>CALMQI010000410.1 GCA_937871935.1 uncultured Burkholderiales bacterium | reverse complement strand
TGCGGCGGCGTCGCGCTCTTCAATATCGTCGACGTCATCATCAAGCTCGTCAGCTCGGGCTATCCGCTCTACGAGTTCGCGCTCATCCGGGCCGTCGCGACGCTGCCGCTGCTCTGGCTCTACACGGCGCGCGAAGGCGGGCTCTCGGTGCTGCACGTGCAGCGGCGCGAGCTCGGCCTCATCCTCCTTCGCAGTGTGCTCCTCTTCATCGGAAGCCTGCTGTTCGGGCTGAGCCTCGCGGTCATGGTGATCGCCACCCCGATCGCTGCGATGATCGCGCGTCGCACTCGTGTCGCTCGAGTCCGAGCCGCGCGATGTAGCGATCGAGCTCGGCGCGGGCCCGCGGCAGATCGCCGGCCATCCACCAGGCCGCCGCGACCTTGGCTCCGGTGGCCGCGGCCTGGGTGCTGCCGGTGCCCGCCGCAGGCACCAGCAGCCCGCCCTTGATGGGCTTCGCCGCCAACACCACCGGCGCCGTCCGCGCGCTCGGCGCGGCCGCCTTGCTCGGCGCGGTGGCGATGACCGGCCGCAGCGGCACCGCGGCATGGGCCTGCTGCAGTGTCTGGCCCTGGATGCGCAAGCCGATGCGCTGGTCCATCTGGGTCAGTGCAGCGACGGGCATCGTCGCTTTCAGCTGCGTCAGTTGCGCGGCATGGCGCAACGCGACCTGTTTGTCGTAGGCGGCCTGCGCCAGCCGGGCCTGCGCAGCCGCGTCGACGGCCGGCGCGGCGGGCTTGCTCGGTTGCGCCGCCGCGCTCGCCTGGGCGTCGCCTGCCGCCTTGGCCAGCGCGGCGCGGACCACGGCCTTGTCGGCGGCGGGATGCTGCACGTGCAGCGTTCCCTTGGCCACGGCGCGCGGCATGCCGGTCGCGGCTGCCGGCGGCGCGGCCTGTGCTGGGCGCACGCTCACACCCCACAGCACGCCGCGGGCGACGTCGGCCGCGCTGGCACTGTCGTCGATGACGATGGCGCCGCTGCCCGCGCGCTCGACGATGCGCCCGTCGGGCCGGCGCAGACTCAGCACCAGCGGCACGCCGGTGGCGCGCAGCTCGATGCGCAGCGCGCCGGGCTGAGTGACGGCGAATGCGCTACTGGCCCGTTCGCCCGCCAGCAACTCGATGGGTTTGGGCGCGCTCGGCGCCAGCAGGCAATCGTCCTCGCACCAGCCGGACTTGGGCGCTGCCGGCGCAGCCATCGGCGCGGCCACGGCCGGCGGCAGCGACTTCATCGGCGTGGGCGTCAGCGCCTTCGCGCCGGTGGGCGGCAGCAGCTTGGGTGGCGGCGCCAGCTGCGCGCACGCCGGGCCGACGGCGGCCAGGCTGCCCAGGAAGGCCAGTGTCCACGCGCCGCTGCGGGCCATGTTCTTCGATCTCGTCATCGCTGCTCCCATCGATCTCAAACCGCCGAAGCCGTTTGTAGCGAGGTGAGCGTTAGGAAGCCGTTATGGGCGCGTGGCGATCCGCTGGTTCTCTACTCGAGTGTGTCGAGGTTGTGTCGCGCCCGCCCATGCGCCGGGTCCAGTTGCAGCGCCTGGCGGTAGGCGCGCTTGGCACCCTGGGCGTCGCCGGCCTGCTGCAAGGCGAAGCCGAGGTTGTTCCAGACCCTCGCCTTGCCCGGTGACGCCAGGCTGGTGTGCTGCCATAGCGCGACTTCGGAACGGTAGTCGTGATTGCGCCGCATCGTCGCCGACGCCAGCACCAGCAGCAGCGCCGCGATGGCGAGCATCGCCGTCCGTGGACGATGCGCATGCAGGCGGGCCAGCGGCACGGCGACCAGCAGGGCCGGCCCGACCAGGGCCAGGTACAGCTGGCGGTCGTTGGCGACATCGAAGCGCGGCAAGACCGAGTTGGTCGGGATCAGCCAGACCACGCACCACAGCACACCGAAGGCGACCCAGCGCGAACCGGGGAATCGGCGCCACGACCCGGCCGCCGCGACGAGCACTCCCGCCAGCAGCGCGGCCTTCCACGCCAAGTCCGGTGTCAAGGCCTTGTAGACAGGCAGGTCCGGGTCGATGTTCACGGCGAGCGACAGCAACGGGCGGGTGACGAGATAGAAGACGCCGTTCACCTGGGTGAGCAGGTTCTCGGCCAGCGAGCGCGTGTGCAGGCTCGCCTGCAGCAACCGCGCATACGCCGGGAGCAGCAGCACCGATGCCGCGAAGGCGAGCAGCATGGTGGCATGCCAGCTGCACCGCGCGAGGAAATCGCGCCATCGAAACGTCGAGCGCGGCGCCTCGCACAACAGCAGGGCCAGCGGCAGCACCCAGGCGTTCTCCTTCACCGCGAGTGCCGCCGCGAAGAGCACCGCGGACGCGACACGCCACGCGGCCGGCCGCGCGGCGTCGTCCGCCTCGAGCCAGGCCCACACGCTGGCCAGCGCACACAGCGCCATCAACGACACCGAGCGTCCGCTGATGTAGGTGACGGCTTCGGTCTGCGCCGGATGCAGCGCGAAGATCAACGCGGCGATCAACGCGACGCGGCCCGCGGCATCGGGCTCCACCCCGAGCCGCGGCGACAGCCGGCGCAGCAGCTGGAACACGAGCAGCGTGTTCGCGCCGTGCACGGCCAGGTTCACCACCAGAAAACTCAGCGCGCGTTCGTCGAGTGCCCAGTTGACGGCATAACTCAGCTTCAGCAGCGGCCGGATGCCCGGCATGCTTTGCCACAAGGCCTGCAGCGAATGCACGGCGCCCTGCTGGACGATCACGTTGTAGTCGTCGAACTGGAACGCACCGGCCAGCGCGTTGGCGTAGGCCACCAGCACCGCCAAGGCCAGCGCCAGCAGGGCCGAACCCACCGATGGGCTACGGCCGGCGCGACCGGGCGGCATGCTCGAAGGCACGGTCCAGTGCGGCATGCGCGCCCGACCAGCGATCGGGCGCGTGCAGCAGCACCAGCAACACGCGCACACCGCCACGTTCGGCCAGCGCGATCAGGCACTTGCCGGCCTTGGGCGTGTAGCCGGACTTGACGCCGATGGCGTCGGGGTGTCGCCCCATCAGTGCGTTGCCGTTGCGCAGCTCGAAGCGGCGCGTGCCGTCCACCGATGCGATGCGCGCGTCCAGGCGCTGCACGATCTGCGCGAACACCGGGTCGGCGAGCGCGGCCTCGGTGAGCAGCGCCAGGTCCTGCGCGGTCGAGTGGTGCCCGGGCGCATCGTGCCCGCAGGGGTTCTCGAAGCGGGTGCGCGTGAGCTTCAGCTCGCCGGCGCGCCGGTTCATCCGCGCGACGAACTGGCGCAGGCCGCCGCCATGCGCCTCGGCCAGCGCGCGGCAGGCGTCGTTGGCAGACACGAGCAACGTGGCCAGCAGCAGGTCTTCCTGCGCGTAGCGCTCGCCGGCCTTGATGCCCAGGCGCGTGCCGGTGGCCGCGGCGGCGCCGGCGCTCACGGTGACGAGCTTGCGCGGCTCGTAAGCCTGCAGCACCAGCAGCGCCGTCATCACCTTGGTCAGGCTGGCCGGGGCCAGCTTCTGCGTCGCGCGTTGCGACCAGACGGTCTTGCCGTCGATGCGGGCCACGTAGGCCTGCGCCAAACCCGCCAGCGGGCCACTGCCGGGCGCATCCGCGGTCGCGGCGAATGCCGACGCCGACAGCCCCGCCATCGACACGCACCAGCACAGGCAGATCGCTGCGCCCAGGCGCAGCGCGTCCCGGGAGGGAGCGTGGGGGCCCACAGTCAGAACTTGAACAGTTCCTTCAGCACCTTGACGCCGCCCTTGGTGGCTTCCTCCACGGCGTTCGGTTTGTTGGCGGCCTCCTGCTGTGCCGCCGGCTTCGCCGCCGCATCCGCGGCAACGGTGCTGCGCGCCTTGCCGAGCCCGCCGATCGTGGCGCACATGTCGCGCTGGCTTGCGGCCACCGAGGTGTAGTCGCGGCCGATGCAATGCTGCGTCTTCAGCGCCGCGACCCGGCTGTCCTTCTGGCAATGGTCGGCCACGAAGCGCCAGTCCTTGCGCTCCAGGCCGCCGGTGCAGTGCTGCTCCACGATCTTGCTGGGGCCGAGGCCGCACTCCTCGGCCAGGGCCAGGCCCTTGTTGGCGTACTTGACGAAACGGTCCCGGTCCTTCAGGTCGGCACCCAGCCGCTCGCACATCTGCGGGCGCTCCTTGGCACAGCTGAAGTCGTTGGCCGCCTCGCAGTTCTTCTTGCTCTCGGCGGTGGGCATCTGGGCACATTGGGCGCGGTTGTCGCCGGCCAGGCTGGCCGTGGCCTTCAGGAAGCGCCCGTACTCGTTCTTGTCGAGTGCGGCCTGGCAGTCCTTGGCCTGCGCGCCGGCGGCCCCGGCCAACGCCTGGTTGATCTGCTCGTCGCCCTTGCAGGCGCCGCCGATGCGTTTGCCGGTGGAGACGATGGTCATGTCCTCGCCGTCGGCCTTCATCTTGATGCGTTGGCTGAAGGCGCCCGGCGTGCTGGTGATCTCGCCGCTGCCCGTCATCGGGTTCTTGCCGCTGCAAGTCATCTTGAAGGTGACGGTGTTGCCCGACGGCCTGACATCGCTCATCGTGCAGTCGTCGCGGTCCTTCGACTTCACGGGCTTGCCCTCCTGGCCCTTGAGCATGCACACCTTCTGCGGCGGCCCACCCATCATGCCGGCCATGCCAGCCGGCATGCCCGCCATCTCCATCTTCGTGGTCATCTCCCAGAACTCGCCGGTGGCCTCGGCGGCCGGCGCGGGCGCACCGAGCACGCACAAGGGCAACGCGAGAACAAGATTCGATACGGATCGCATGACTTCTCCTTCGCCAAGCATTCTCGTTCAAGGCCGCATGACGACGGCCGGGATACTCGCGCTGCCACTGCGGCCGAGCGCACCGAACGACGAGTCGCCCCAGGAGTACACCTCACCACCCGGCCCGATGGCAAGCGAATGGATGTCGCCGACCGACACCGTGGTGAAGCCGGATCCGGCGCCAACCCGGGTGGGCAGCGTGACGGCGCTGTTGCCGTTCCAGCCCCAGGCCCAGAGTTGACCGGCCGTGATCGCTGCAGCGCTCACCTGCCCGACGCTGAACGCGGTGACGTTGGCCAGCACGGAGACCGGCCCCAGCGCGCTGGTCGAGCCGGTGCCGCCATGGCCCAGCTGGCCTTCCACGTTGCGGCCCACACCGACCAGGCTGCCGCCCTCGTCGAGACCGATCGAGAAGTCCCGACCCAGCTCGACGCGGCCGATGCCTGACCAGAACAGGCCATCCGGCGGCTGCACCGGGCCGGCCGCACTGCCCGCGAACGTGACCGAGGTGCCTGCGCCCAACAGGTTGCCGCCGTTGGCGCCCCACACATAACGTTCACCCCGGCCGGTCATGAAGAACGCGGCGCCCGCGGCACTGGCCGCGTCGGGCGCGCTCATCCAGCCGACGACCTGCCCGGCGGGCCAGCCCGGCACCGCCTTCGCGATGGCGCCGTTGGTCGGCGACGGCGAGGAGGTCTCGCCGCCGATGGAGCTGCCGCTGATCCAGCCGGCGATCCACGGGCCGGATGTCACCACGCGCTGGCCGGGGGAACAACCCGTCTCGCGCGCCATCAGCAGCACGTTGGCGCCGGCGGCGATCGCGCAGACCTCGTCCATCGGCGTGGTCGGGTCCTGCAGCACCTTGACGGGCGACAGGCGCGTGGTCGCCGTCCGGTCGCCCAGTTGGCCGGCGGTGTTGAGACCCCAGGCCGATACCGTGCCGTCGATGTGCAGCGCGTAGCGAGCCCCGGATTCGGCGGACAAGGCCACCGCTTTCACCCCCGCCAGACCCTGCACCTGCACCGGCGTGGTGGCCCAGGGGCTCGCGTTCTTGTAGCCACCCGTGGCGGGATCGACCTGGTAGCCCCAGGCCCACACGCTGCCGTCGGCGGCCACGACCAGCGAGTTGGCATAACCGGCCGCCATGGCGGTGGCCACCAGCGGCGCCGGGCCGGCACTGACGCAGGTGAGCGTCACGTTCGAGACGGTGGCGTTGGCCGCGCCGCCGGCGTTGCCCACGCTGCAGGTCTGGCCGCCGGGCTGCGTCAGCACGCTGACGTTGTAGGCGGCGCCATGGGCCACCGGCGCGGCAAAGGTGAATGCCGACGCATTCGCCGCGACGGCCAGGTTGTCGCCGCCGTTGTTCTGCAGCACCAGGCCGGCACCGGTCAGGCCGCTGACGGTGCCGCCGAGGGTGTGCGGACCGACCGGGGGCGTCATCGGCCCGATGATCGTGATCAGGTCGCCGCCGCGCTGCGTGGAGCGGCCGGGTCGTGCGCAGGCGAACGAGAAGCCGAACGCATTGGTGGCGTCGGTGAGGTAGGCCGACACATCGAAGGTCGTGCTGCCCATGCCGCGCAGGGTGGGGCCGCCGCCCGAACTGGCCAGCACGCCGGGCGGCATGGTCACCGGGGTCGACGTCAGCGTGACCGGCACATCGTCGAGCAGCATCTGCACCACGCGCGGCGAGACGGCTGGGTTCCAGCGCAGCAGCCTGACCGTGCCGCTGCCGTTGACGCCGCAGTCGGGTGCCGCCTCGTAGCGCAGCGTGAGGGTCACGCTGGCGGACTGGTTCACGACCCACGAGCCCGCGTCGCCGAACGGTGTCGAGTGGGCGCTGCGCGTGATCGCCGCAGCGGGCGCGGCGCCGGCCGTGGCGGAACCCCGGGGATACACGCAGGGGTAGGGGTCGGTGTTGTTCGCGGGCAGTATGCAGTCCACACCCAGCATGCCCCAGGAAAAGCTGTTGCGCTGCCATTCGGCGACCCCGGCGGTCACCGTGGCGGCGTTCACCTGCCAATCGCCGCCGGCGCTGGCCATGAACACCTCCTGGCCGACGGCTTGCGCCGGCACCGGCATGCGAATCGTCACAGGCGCGCCGAACACCAGGTCGTGCGGCGTGAACTCGTAGACGGGGGTGGCCGGCGGGTTGTCGGTCGGCAGCGGGGTCGGTGCGCCGACCGCGCTGCGCACGATGCCGATCGTGGTCGGCTCGGCCAGCGCGCCGGGCGGAACGACGACCTGCACGCCGTCGGGCCCGTCCAGCGTGCCGCCCTGCGGGCCGATCACGGCAGAAGCCGCGCTGGGTGGCTGGCCGTCGTCGTGTCCGCCGCATGCCGCCAACGCAGCGGCCAGACACCAGCTCAGGATCGATCGGCTCGTTATCGACGTATTCATCGTGCGTCTCCGCGGCAGCCCCATCGGCCGCCCTGGCGACGTTGTAGGGGTCGGCGCGTTATGACTGCGTTAGGGCCTGTTCACAGGCTGTCAACGCGGTCCCTTCCCGTAGTGTGAACAGGCCCTTGGCGAAGGAACTTGGGCATCATGCGGTGATGAGCCTCACACTCGACGCCCTGCGTCGCCACGCCCTGGCCCGCAGCCTGTTCGCCCCCATCACGCTGGCGCAGGCCATCGAGCGCCTGGGCTTCGTGCAGGCCGACCCGCTGCGCGCACCGGCGCGCGCGCAGGACCTGACGCTGCGCCACCGCGTGGTCGACTATTGCGCCGGCGACCTGGAGCGCGCCTACCCGCAGCTCGACATCGAAGAGGACTTCTTCGTCAACTACGGCTTTTTGCCACGCGCGCACCACGCGTTGATGCACCCGCGCACCGCGCGTCGGCGCTGGGGCAAGCCCACCTGGGCCAAGGCGCAGGCGGTGCTCGAGTTCGTGCGTGAGCGCGGCAGCGCGCACCCGCGCGAGGTCGACGCGCACTTCAACCACGGCAAGGTGCGCAACTGGTTCGGCGGTTCGAGCAATGCGAGCACCGAGCTGCTCGACGGCATGCACTACCGCGGCCTGCTGCGCGTGGCGCGGCGCGACAGCGGCGTGCGGGTCTATGCGGCGCGAGAGCCGTGGCCGGAACACGGCGACCGCAAGAGCTGCCAGGCGCGGATGGACGCGCTGGTCGACCTCGTGGTCGCCAAATACGCACCGCTGCCGGCGGCCACGCTGGGGCAACTGGTGTACTTTCTGCGTGCGGCGGCGCCGCAGTGGGCGCGCGACCGGCCGCGCGCGCTGGCGCATGCCAAGTCACGCCTGGCTGGTGCGCGAATCGAGGGTGTCGACTGGTTCTGGCCCGCCGGCGAAGACCCGGCGGCCGCACCGCACGACGTCGACGACGATCGCGCGTGGCTGCTGGCGCCGTTCGACCCGGTGGTGTGGGACCGGCGGCGCTTCGAGCTCTTCTGGGGCTGGCGCTACCGCTTCGAGGCCTACACGCCGGCCGCCAAGCGTGTGCTCGGCCACTATGCGTTGCCACTGCTGTGGCGCGAGCGTGTCGTCGGCTGGGCCACGGTGGCGGTGCGCGACGGCCGGCTGCAGCCCGCGGTGGGCTTCGCCGGGCCGCGCATCACCGATCCCGCCTTCGCGCGTGCTGTCGACGACGAGTTGCACCGGCTGCACCGGTTTCTCGCTCTGGCGCCGTTCAGCGCTGCTGGCCCGGCAGGCGCGGCCGCAGCGCGTGCCGGTGATGCTCGATGCGTTGGATCTCCTTGTTGAGCAGCCACCGCTGTTCGCGCGTCATCCGCAGCGCCGTCTCGCGCGGCGCGGCGCCGACCGGCCCCGGCAGCACCAGGTTCGACGTCCACGACTGGCCGGCGCGCATGGTCAGCGGCGCCGGCAGGCTGTCGACCTGGTCGGCGTCGAACCAGGGCACCAGCGACTGCGCGATCGCCTTGGCGCGCGGCTTGATCGACGGCGCGCCGATCCGGCCGCGCTGGCCCCAGCGCACCATCAGCGTCGAGCCGGTGGAACTGTCGGTGACCTTGTCGGTGATCGCCACGTCGCGCTGGATGCCCAGGCGCCGGTTCATCAGCAGCTCCTCGAGCGTCATCGCGGTGTCCTCGAAGGGGTTGCTGTAGTTGTATTCGTCAGTCGCGAGGTCGTTGGCGAAGAAGATCCCCACCTGATCGGGCGTGTAGGCGCGCTGCGTCGGATTGGCGGTGGCGCCGAAGAACTTCACCTGCGCCAGGCCGCTCATCACGGCGGAGGTGAGCGGGAACTGCGTCGACACGGCGTCGGAGGTCAGCTGGCCCGCGCCGAACCGAGGCGCGATGTTGCCCCAGGCGCTGAGGTTGCTGTTCAATCCGGCATAGGCCGACGGCGGCACGAAGTCGAGCGCGTGGCCGAGCTCGTGGTACATCAGCCAGCCCGTCTCGTGGAGCAGATAGCTGACGTCGCGATTGACGCGCGAGCGCGGATCGAAGAAGACAAAGATGCTCAGGTTGTTCTGCACGTAGCGCCACAGGCCGCTGTAGGCCAGGTCGCGGTCGAAGTCGCTGCGGAAGTCGGGCACCTCGCTGACCGTGTCGCGTTCGGCCGGCGTCAGCCACAGGTTGTCGGCGTCTAGATAGATCGCCCCGGTGGCCGCGTAGTAGAACGACGGCCGCACATGCGTGCCGAGCACCACGGCCGTGGTGCTCATCAGCATGCGGCGGAAGTCGCCGTTGGCGTCCTGCGTCGTCAGGAAGCTCTCGAAGTTGCGACCCAGCCAGTCGTGCGACACCAGCACGCGGTCCATCACCTGCGCCACCGTGGGCAGCGCGCCACCGGTCTGCTGCGCCAGGAACGGCAGCTGCGACAGCGGACACAGCGTGCTGTCGCGCTGCGCCGCGTCGTAGGCGCAGCGCACGAGCGCCGCGGCATACGGGCTGTTGGGGCGATAGGGAAACACGCGCGACACCTGATCCCCGCCCCAGATCGCACCGGCGTCATTGGCCGACGCCTGCACATGGCGCTCCACCATCACCAGCACGTCGTCGCTGTCGGTCGCACCGCCGGCCAGGGTCGCCGTGGCGCGCAGCCAGATCGGCGTGTCGTGCTCGACCGGCGGCGCCGTGAAGATCGCCACGTAGGGATCGCTTGTGTTCAGCGTCACCGCCGGGCCTTCGAGCTGGCTCCAGGTGATGGCCTGCACGCTTGGCGCCGGCCATGCGCGCACCGACACATTGGCGCCCATGCGCACCGAGTGGCTGGCACGCGCCGTCACCTGCGACGCGCTGGCGCTCGCCGGCACGTCGAGCGTCACGCTCTCGACACGCGCCGTGCCTGACGGGTCGGTGAAGCTGACGTCGAACCGATAACTGCCCGTCGCTGGTGGCTCGAAGCTGAGCGTCTGCGAGCGGTCGGACAGCAGCGTCAGCGCCGGCCCGGCCGTCTGCACCCATTGCGGTTGGCCGATGGCACCGGTGCAACCCGCGATCGACGCGACGGCGTTCTTGCCGACGACGGGCTGTGCCCGCGTGACGATCTCGAAGGCCGCGCTGCCGGTGCAGGTGGTGCCCGGCGGCGGCGCCGGGGCCGGTTCGCCGCCGCTGCCACCGCCACACGCGACCAGCAGCGCCAGCAGGCCGAGCGCCGCGCCGGCGCGCCCTGCGGCGAGTGTTCTTGTCATCGAGATCGTCCCGTCACGGCATGTGCTCTTGATCGGCACGCGGCGATTTTCGCCTTGGCGCGCGCCGGGCGCGGCACCAGACGTGTCAGATGCGTTCGAAGGCAAGCGGTACCCGCTCGCTCAGGCCCGGGCGTCGAGCAGCGCGCCTGCCACCTCGGCAAAGCCGGCGCCGCGCTCGCCGGCCGTCAGGTAGGCCGGCCACACCTGCAGCACGTCGGCAAAACGCAGCAGGTTGGCCACGCCGACGCTGAGCGGGAAGTGCGCGAACATCTCCTGATCATTCGTCGAATCGCCGACGTAGACCCAGTGCGCGCGCTCGTCGTCGAGCACGCGGCCGAACAGGCGCTGCACGATCCAGCGTGCGCCGCTCAGCTTGCCGTGGTTGCCAAACCAGCCGTTGACGTGGATCGAGCTGACGGTGGCCGTCATGCCGGCGACGTGCATGATCGCCACCACCCGCGGCACGGCAGCGGCATCGAGGTGCGCGAATTCGCTGTGGTCGACCGCGATGTCGGTCACGCGGCCGGCGCTGTCGCGCGCCAGCGTGGCGCCGGGCACCTCGCGCAGCACCTGCTCGGCCACCTGGCGCAGGCGCAGCGCGTTGTCGGCGCGTATGGCCGCGTCTTGCACGTAGGCGTCGTGCACGAGGCCGCCCTGGCGGTACCAGGCGCCGGCGCCGTTCTCCGCGACGATGGTGTCCAGCGTGCCGTCGCGCACGAAAGGCTCGCTCCAGCCCATTGGCCGGCCCGTGACGGCGACCACCGGCAGCCCGGCGGCGGCCAGATCGCGCAGTGCGGCACGCGCGGTCGGCTCGATGACACCGTCGCGCGTGAGCGTGTCGTCGATATCGGTCAGCACGCCGCGCACGCCGCGCCAGGCGTCGCGCGGCGCCGTCGACAGTGGCAACGAGCGCTGCGGTTTCGTGCCATGCTGCATGGGGCGGCAGTGTCCCACGCCGTCGCGGCTATTGAGGTGCATCAACCTCGCCCGGCGGTGCGCTGCCGAAGATGACAGGTTCCACCTGCCGAACACCGATCGAGCATTCATGGCCAAGGAACGCAGCACACCGAGTCACCCCGCCACCTTGCCGGCGCGCCCCGGTGCACGCCCGCCCCGGCGCACGCGCGCGGCCGGTGTACGGCCGGTGCGCGCCGGTGACACGCCGCCCGCGCTCGACGCGAAGAGCATCGAGCGCCATGTGGTGCGCGCGGCGACCACGCGCGCACAGGCGGTGCAGGCCAGCGTGCTGCAGGATCTGCTGACCCGGCATGCGCGCGGCGAGCGCTCGCACGGACTGCTGGCGCAGATGCAGGCGCT
Source organism: uncultured Burkholderiales bacterium (assembly GCA_937871935.1). GTDB lineage: Bacteria > Pseudomonadota > Gammaproteobacteria > Burkholderiales > Burkholderiaceae_C > JAEUPI01. The sequence goes on along the minus strand of CALMQI010000410.1, from coordinate 15,098 downwards.
GCTCGAGGGCGCGTCGCCCGACGACGCGCGCGCGCTGCAGCAGCTGCTGTTCCGCGGACCGGTGGTCGTGCCCGGAGGGCAGGACCCGGACACCGAGCTGTCGCCGCGCTGGCGCGAGGGCGCCTACCCGTACGAGAACCTGCTGTCACGCAGGAGCTACGAGAAGCAGAAGTACCGGCTGCAGGTGGAGCTGCTCAAGCTGCAGGCCTGGGTCAAGGAGACCGGCCAGCGCGTGGTGGTCCTGTTCGAAGGGCGCGACGCCGCCGGCAAGGGTGGCACGATCAAGCGCTTCATGGAGCATCTGAATCCGCGCGGTGCGCGCGTGGTGGCACTGGAAAAGCCCAGCGAGGTCGAACGCGGACAGTGGTACTTCCAGCGCTACATCGAGCACCTGCCGACGCGCGGCGAGATCGTGATGTTCGACCGCAGCTGGTACAACCGCGCCGGCGTCGAGCGCGTGATGGGCTTCTGCAGCGACGCCGAGTACGACGAGTTCATGCGGCAGACGCCGGAGTTCGAGCGCCACCTGGTGAGAAGCGGCGTGCACCTGTTCAAGTTCTGGTTCTCGGTCAGCCGCGCCGAGCAGCGCCGCCGCTTCAAGGAGCGCAAGGCCCACCCGCTGAAGCAGTGGAAGCTGAGCCCGATCGACATGGCCTCGCTCGACAAGTGGGACGACTACACGCGCGCCAAGGAGGCGATGTTCCTGCACTGCGACACCTCCGACGCGCCGTGGACGGTGATCAAGAGCGATTGCAAGAAGCGCGCTCGGCTGAACGCGATGCGCTACCTGCTGCACCGCCTGAGCTACACCAACAAGGATCCGCAATTGCTCGGCGCCGCCGACCCGCTGATCGTCGGCCGCCCGTCGCTGGTGCCCGGCGCCGGCGACGACCAGCTGGCGGCGTCCGGCAACGGCTGAGGCCTCGTGCGAAACCCCCGCTGACGCCCCGGGTTTCGGGGTCGAGGTGGGCGTTGCGCGCCGCGGCGCGCTGCTAGAATGCGCGCCAGTTCCGAGGAGCGTTGCAAGGCCGTCCCAGGTCCCAGGCTCGGAACTCTCACTTTGCAACCGCGCTCACCCGTAGACCTTGCGTCGGGTGAGTTCAAACCTCCCTTCAGCCAGGCCCGCGGGTTCATCCAACGATGGAGCCGATGATGAACGCCGTCCTGAAGCCTTTGCACAACGACCAATACGCCGTGGCCGACCAGTCGCTCGCCGACTGGGGCCGCCGCGAGATCGCCATCGCCGAGAGCGAGATGCCCGCGCTGATGGCGATCCGCGCCGAGTACGCGAAGACGCAGCCGCTCAAGGGCGCCCGCGTCACCGGCTCGCTGCACATGACGATCCAGACCGCCGTGCTGGTCGAGACGCTGCAGGCGCTCGGCGCCACCGTACGCTGGGCCTCGTGCAACATCTTCTCGACGCAGGACCACGCCGCCGCCGCGCTGGTGAAGGCCGGCACGCCGGTGTTCGCCTACAAGGGTGAGTCGCTGAAGGACTACTGGGACTACACGCACCGGATCTTCGAGTTCGGCGCCAAGGGGGCCAAGGGCGAGGGCCCGAACATGATCCTCGACGATGGCGGCGACGCCACGCTGCTGATGCACCTGGGCAAACGCGCCGAGAAGGACGCCTCCGTTATCGCCAAGCCGACCAGCGAAGAGGAGCGCGAGCTCTACGCCGCCATCAAGGCCAAGCTGGCAGTCGACGCCAGCTGGTACAGCCGCAAGAGCGCGCAGATCCTCGGCGTGACCGAAGAGACCACCACCGGCGTGCACCGCCTGAAGGAGATGTCCGCCAAGGGCACGCTGCTGTTCCGCGCCATCAACGTCAACGACTCGGTGACCAAGAGCAAGTTCGACAACCTGTACGGCTGCCGCGAGAGCCTGGTCGACGGCATCAAGCGCGCCACCGACGTGATGGTGGCCGGCAAGGTCGCGGTCGTGGCCGGTTATGGCGACGTCGGCAAGGGCAGCGCGCAGGCGCTGCGGGCGCTCTCGGCGCAGGTATGGGTGACCGAGATCGACCCGATCAACGCGCTGCAGGCCGCGATGGAAGGCTACCGCATCGTGACGATGGACGAGGCCTGCTCGCAGGGCGACATCTTCGTCACCGCCACCGGCAACAAGGACGTGATCACCTTCGCCCACATGGCCAAGATGAAGGAGCAGGCCATCGTCTGCAACATCGGCCACTTCGACAACGAAATCGACGTCGCGTCGATCGAGAAGGGCTGCAAGTGGGAGGAGATCAAGCCGCAGGTCGACCATGTGATCTTCCCCGACGGCAAGCGCATCATCCTGCTGGCCAAGGGGCGACTGGTGAACCTGGGCTGCGGCACCGGCCACCCGAGCTACGTGATGAGCAGCTCGTTCGCCAACCAGACGATCGCGCAGATCGAGCTGTTCACGCACAGCGACTACTACGAGATCGGCAAGGTCTACGTGCTGCCCAAGCACCTCGACGAGAAGGTGGCGCGGCTGCAGTTGAGCAAGCTGGGCGCCAAGCTGACCGAACTGTCGGACGATCAGGCGAGCTACATCGGCGTGCCCAAGCAGGGGCCGTACAAGCCTGACAGCTACAGGTATTGACTCTCCCCCCGGAGCGGCCTGGCGGCCGCCTCCCCCAAGGGGGCGACGCCAGCGGACCGGCAGAGCCGGATCCGCGGAGTCCACTGGGGTAGATCGAGCGTCGTATGACGCGCTGCTTGTATAGGAGCAGGTGATGCACATCGTGTTCTATGGCGCGGGCGGGATCGGGGGCTACTTCGGTGGTCGGCTGCTGGCGGCGGGCGAGCAGGTGTCGTTCGTCGCGCGCGGGCGCCATGCGCAGGCGATGCGCGAGCACGGCCTGCACGTGAAGAGCCCGCTCGGCGACGTGCAGGTGGCGGTGCCCTCGATCAGCGACGACCCGGCCGCGCTGCCGGCGGCCGATCTGGTCGTGTTCGCGGTCAAGATGCCGGATGCCGAGGCGGCAGCCGCGCGGCTGGCGCCGCTGATGAAGCCCGGTACCGTGGTGCTGCCGTTGCAGAACGGCGTCGAGATCGTCGACGTGCTGACCGAGGCGCTGGGCGCTGCGGCGGTCGCGCTCGGCGCGGCCTACATTCCGGCCAAGATCGCCGAGCCCGGCGTCATCGAGCACGCCGGCGGGTTTGCCGCGCTGCGCTTCGGTGCGCTGCAGCCGGCGCAGCGGCCGGTGCTCGACGCGTTTGCCGCGGCCTGCTCGCGCGCCGGCGTGAAGGCCGAAGTGGTCGACGACATGCGGCGTGCGATGTGGGAGAAGTTCGTCTTCCTCGTCGGCATGTCGAGCCTGACGGCACTGACGCGGCTGCCGATCGGCGTGACGCGCGCCGACGCCGAGCTGCGCCACCTGCTGCAGCAGGTGATGGACGAGACCGCGGCGCTGGCGCGTGCCGAAGGCGTGCCGCTGGCCGCCGACTTCGTGACGCAGCAGCTCACCGTCGTCGACAACCTGCCGGCCGCGGCCAAGGCCTCGATGGCGCACGACCTCGACGCCGGCCGGCCGCTCGAGCTGCCGTGGCTGGCCGGCGCCGTCGTGCGGCGCAGTGCACGTCTGAACCTCGACGCGCCGGCCAATCGATTCGTCGCTGCCGCGCTCGGCCCTTACCAGCGCGGCAAGCCGGCGCCGTGAACACCACCAGGACCTTTCGATGAACGACAACGTCGCCATCAGCTTCGAGTTCTTTCCGCCCAACACGCCGGCCGGCAGCGAGAAGCTGAAGACCGTGGTCGCCGAACTCGCCGCCGTGCGGCCGCAGTTCTTCAGCGTCACCTACGGCGCCGGCGGCTCCACGCGCGACAAGACGCTGGCCACCGTGCGCGACATCGCCGCCGCCGGCCACGAGGCCGCGCCGCACCTCTCATGCGTGGGCTCCACGCGCGAGAGCATCGTGCAGATCCTCGACACCTACCGCGCGCAGAAGATCCGCCGCCTGGTCGCGCTGCGCGGCGACCTGCCCAGCGGCACCGCGACGGCGGGCGACTTCCGCTACGCGGCCGAGTTGATCCGCTTCATCCGCCAGACGCAGGGGCGCGACTGGCACATCGAGGTGGCGTGTTACCCCGAGGTACACCCGCAGCAACGCTACGCGAGACGCGACCTGCAGTACTTTGCCGACAAGATGGCCGCCGGCGCCGACTCGGCGATCACGCAGTTCTTCTACAACGCCGACGCGTACTTCCACTTCGTCGACGAGGCGCGCAAGCTCGGCGTCACGGCGCCCATCGTGCCCGGCGTGATGCCGATCCTGAACTACGCGCGCATCGCGCAGTTCGGCGCGCGCGACGGCATCGAGATCCCGCGTTGGGTGGCACTCAAGATGGAAGGCTTCATGGACGACGCCGAGTCGGTGCGCGCCTTCGGGCTCGATGTGGTCACGCGGCTGTGCGAGCGGCTCGTCGCCGGCGGCGCGCCGGGACTGCACTTCTACACGCTCAACCAGAGCGCGCTGTCGCTCGAGATCTGCCGGCGGCTCCAGCGCTAGGCGCGACCGGCGCGACGCAACCGGTGTAAGGACCGTATTCGCCTGTCGGGCCGGCCTTGCGACGATGCTGCTTCGCGTGCCACGCCTTGCAACTCCACACATGTCGCGGCCACGCCGCACCTACCGTGCGCGTCAGACGGGTCTGGTCGACCCACAGGTGCCACGGGAGGAGACATGACGACAGATCCGGGCCGGCTGACGCTGGCCTTTGCGTTGGTACTCGCCGCCTGCGGCGGTGCCGAGAAGGCCGACACGCCGAGCAGCGCGTCGCCCCCTGCCACCACGCCGGCGCCGGCGCCTGTGCCGTCCCCTGCGCCGGCACCGGTGCCTGCGCCCGCGCCCGCGCCGACACCCGCCCCGACGCCGGCTCCCGCGCCGAGCCCGGCAGCGCAGCGCGGCGCAGTGCTCTACCAGGAGTGCGTCGACTGCCATGGCATCGATCCCGAGATCGGCGTGCGCGGCATCTACAAGGGCGTGACCGCCGACGTGATCGTGGCTGCATACCGCAGGGTGTCGACGATGAACCGGTTCCTGGCGCTCTACAGCGACGGTGACAACGAGGACCTGGCGGCCTACATTCGCGGCCGCGTCGGGCCGTAGGACGCGCCGGTCCGCGCTCAGGTCTTGGCGCCCTCGGCACTCAGCCAGGCCTCGAACGCGCGTACCGCCGGGCGCGCACGCGAGGCCGGATCGGTGATCACGAAGTAGGCCTTCGCGGTCTGTTTCGCGTCGCCGAACGGCGCCACCAGGCGGCGCTGGCGCAGCAACGCATCGATCAGCGGGCGCCGGCCGAGCGCGACGCCCTGCCCTTCGAGCGCTGCGGCGATGACCTCGTTGTACGACGAGAACGTGAGCACCGAACGCGGCTCCAGGTCGGGCAGGCCGTTGGACTGCAGCCACGACTGCCACTCCATCGGCATGCCCGACCCCGGCATGCCCTCGATCTGCAGCAGCGTGTGCGCGTGCAGGTCGGCCGGCGACCTGAGCGCTGGCTGTTTCGCCCGCATCAGCGTCGGCGCGCACACCGGCAGCATCGACTCGCTGAACAGGCGCTCGCCGTCCTTGGCGTCGGCGCGTTGATAACGCACCGCCAGGTCGAAGCCGTCGGCGGCGAGGTCGCGCACGTCATAGCTGGCGTCCAGCCGCACATCGACGCCCGGGTTGTCCTGCGTGAAGGAACGCAGCCGCGGGATCAGCCAAAGCGACGCGAAGCTCGGCGTCGTCGACAGCGCCAGCACCTCGCGCGCCGACGGCGCGCGCAGCGCCGACACCGTGCGCCGCATCTGCGCCAGCATCGCCTGGCAGGCGAGCAGCAGCTTCTCGCCGGCCGGGGTGAGCACCAGCGCGCGGTGCTGGCGCGCGAACAGCGCGACGCCGAGGTCGTCTTCCAGCGCGCGGATCTGCCGGCTCACCGCCGACTGGGTGACGAAGCGCTCGGCCGCCGCGCGGGTGAACGACAGGTGCCGGGCCGCGCTCTCGAAAGCCAGCAGCAGATCCAGCGGGGGCAGGCGGTCGAGCTCTTTTCGCATGCGAATCAGGAATGGATGAGATGCCAAATCATCGTTTGCACATTGCAGTGCGTTCGTGGATTATCGCCCCTGACACATTCCGAAGGAGCATGCCATGTGGATCGACACCGTGATGGCCCGGCTGACGCTCGACTCGCGCCGCGCGGTGCGCCTGAAGCGCGCGCGGGGCGCCACGCTGCGCGGGCGCTGCGGCACCACCTGGATCACGATCGACGGTGATCCGCGCGACATCGTGCTCGAGCCGGGCGAACGCTTCGTGGTCGACTCGCTGCACCCTGTGCTGCTGCTGCCCCTGAACGGCACGGCCATCGTCGACGTGCTGGAGCCGGCGCGGCCGACACGTCGGCAGCCCGTCGGCTGGGTCCACCGGCTGCTGCAGGCGCTGCACCGCGCGCCGAGCCGGGGTTACGCCACACGGCTGGCCTGAGCGGGGACGCCGCTCGCGCGCCGCCGTCAGGCGCCGCGCGAACGCTCGTAGTTCGCTGCCGCGGCCTTGGCCTGTTCGGTCACCGCGCCCGGGTTGTCGTGGATGTACTGCAGCACGATGTCGGTGAACGCACGGTCGGGCTCGAGGCCCAACTTCGCGGCGCGCGCCGCGACGGCGCCCTTGGACCAGCCGCCGACGATGCGCTGGATCGTCGCGTCCGGTACGGGCTTGACGAGCGCACGCGTGGTCTTGCCGGCAACCGCCTCGAGGGCGTCGAGCATCTGGCTGACGCTGACGTTGAGCGCCGGCAGGTTCATGCCGGCACGGCCGCCGAGCTGCTCGGCCGTGGCCTCGTAGACCGCGATCAGGCCGGCCACCGTGCTGGCGGGTGAGGCCACCGGGTGCGTCACCGACGGATCAACCGGCAGGATCGCCTCCTGCCCGGCGAGCGGCTCGCGGATGATGCCGCTGAAGAACGAGCTCGCCGCGCCGTTGGGCTTGCCCGGGCGCACCGTCACCGTGTTCAGCCGCGCCGAGCGGCCCTCGATGAAGCCCTTGCGCGTGTAGTCGGCCACCAGGTGCTCGCAGATCAGCTTGTGCGTGCCGTAGCTGGTCTGCGGCGTGGGCAGCGTGTCGTCGCGCACCAGGGCCGGCATCGGGTTGCTGGGCTCCGGGCCGTACACCGCCACCGAACTGCTGAAGACGAAGCGCGGCACCTTGCCGCCCTGCGCGACACCGGCGCGCAGGGCATCGAGCAGCGCACGCGTGCTGTCGAGGTTGGAGCGCAGGCCGAGCTCGAAGTCGGCCTCGCACTCGCCCGATACGGCCGAGGCGAGGTGGAACACGCCGTCGAAGCGGTCGGCGGCGAACGAGGCGCACTGTGCGAGCAATGCGCCGGTGCGCGCCTCGACCCGCGGGTCGGCGGCCAGGTCGCCCGGCGGCGGAAACTGGTCGGCGATGACGAGGCGCTCGACCGGTTGGCCGCCCAGCGTTCCCTTCTTCAGCACGCTGCGCGCGAGCCGCGCGCCGACGAATCCGGCGCCGCCGGTGATGAGCAGTTTCATGGTGAGGCTTCCTTGTAGGGCGTGAACCATCCTAAACCCGCCGACGTGCCTGCGCGCGGCCGGTACTCCGCGCCGATGGGCTCTCGCCAGCCGAGCGAGTCGATCAGCGCGAAAAGATAGGGGTAGTGCAGCTCGCCGACGTCGGGCTCGTGGCGCTCGGGCACGCCGGCGATCTGCAGATGGCCGACACGGCCGCTCGGCAACCATTCGCGCAGCTTCATCGCGACGTCGCCCTCGCCGACCTGGCAGTGGTAGAGATCGAACTGCACGGCCACGTTCGGCGCGCCGAGCGCGGCGACCACCGCGTGCGCCTCGGCCTGGCAGCTGTAGAAGTACCCCGGCGCGTCGCGCGGGTTGAGCGGCTCGAGCAACAGCGTCACGCCCTCGGCGGCGGCCTGGCGCGCCGCCCAGTCCAGGTTGCGCAGCAGCGTGTCGCGGCAGGCGTTGCGGTCCGCGCCGTCCGGCACGGTGCCGGCCATGACATGCACCCGCGGGCAGCGCAGCACATGCGCGTAGCGCAAGGCCTGCTCGACGATGCTGCGGCGGAACTCGGCCTCGCGACCGGGCAGCGCAGCGAGGCCGCGCTCGCCGGCCCCGCCGGGCGGCGCGTTGATCAGCACCTGCTTAAGGTCGTGCTCCGCCAGCCGCTGCGCGATCACCTCCGCCGGCTCACCGTAGGGAAACTGGCACTCGACGCAGCGAAAACCATCGGCGGCCGCCGCGCCGAAGCGATCGAGGAACGGCAGCTCGGCATACATCAGCGACAGGTTGGCGGCAAAGCGCAGCATCGCGGGTGCCCGCGGCGCCTACCAGCGCGTGCCGAAGGCCTGCGCCAGCTCGTCGAGCTGCGCGGCGCCGAGCGGCTGCGGCCGGGTCGGGCTCATCAACCACAGGCGCGCCGTCTCTTCCAGCTCCTCCAGCGTGGCCATTGCCGCGGCCGGCGACTCGTGCCACACGTTGGGGCCGAGCCGCTCGTGCAGCACCGCGCGCACGGTGCGACCGGCCGCGCGCGCCTTGTCGATGGCCAGCACCACGCGCGCGGCCATCTCGGGGCTGCCCGGGCGGCAATACGGGATCAGCGGTACATGGCCGACCTTCATCACGTAGTACGGCGTGATCGGCGGCAGCACGTCGTCGGCCGACCAGGCGCCCTGCAGCGTGAGCGCGACCAGATGCGTGGAGTGGGTGTGCAGCACGCAGTGCGCGGCCGGCTCGGCGGCATAGATGCGACGGTGCAGCGTCAAGGTCTTGCTCGCCCGCTCGCCGGCCACCTGCTCGCCCTGCGGATTCACGTGGGCCAGCTGGTCGGCCTGCAGAAAGCCGAGACAGGCGTCGGTGGGCGTGATCAGGAAGCCGGCGTGGTCGGGCAACCGCACGCTGATGTTGCCGGCGCTGCCGCTGACCAGGCCGCGCTCGAACAGACTCTTGCCGACGCGGCAGATCTCGTCGCGCAGCGCGGCTTCGTTCATCGGCCACCCTCGTGCGTGAGCGCCTCGGCAAAGAAGTCAGGCCCACCGAAGTTGCCGCTCTTGAGCGCGAGCTTGAGCGGCCGGCCATCGGCTTGCGTCCACGGCACGCCTGGGCAGATGGCCGGTCCGATGCGAAGCGTGCGCACACCTAGTGCTTGCACGACGGCGCCCGATGTCTCGCCGCCCGCGACCACCAGCTGCCGCACACCGGCCGCCACCAGGCCGGACGCGATGCCGGCCAGCGCGTGCTCGACCAGCTCGCCGGCGCGCGCGACGCCGAGCTCGGCCTGCACCGCGCGCAGCGCCTCGGGCGTGGCGGTCGCGCTGATCAACACCGGCCCGCTCGCCAGCAGCGGACGCGCCCATTGCAGCGCCTGCGCCACCACCGGTTCGCCGCGGGCCAGCGCGCGTGGCTCGATCTGCAGGTGCGGCCGGCCGGCGTCGCGCCAGCGCGCCACCTGGGCGTTGGTGGCCACCGAACACGAGCCCGACAGCACGGCGGCGGCGCCGCCCACCGTGTCGAGCGCGGCGGCCTGCGCATCGAGCGCGAGCCAACCCTGGCGCGCATACAGCGCCGGCAAGCCGAGCGCAACGCCGGAGCCGGCTGTCAGCAGCGGCAGCTCGGCGCAGGCCTCGGCCAGCGTGCGCAAGTCGTCGTTGTCGATCGTGTCGGCCACCGCCAGCCGCACGCCGTCGGCGCGCAGCGCCGCGATGCGCGCGCGCGTGGCCTCGACCCCGGCGCGCACGGTGTCGTAGCGCAAGAGGCCGACCTTGCCGCGGCTCTGCGCCTGCAGCACACGCACCAGGTTGGCGTCGGTCATCGGCGTCAACGGGTGATCACGCATGCCGCTGTCCGACAGCAGCTGGTCGCCGACGAAGAGGTGGCCGCGGAAGATCGTGCGTCCGTTCTCCGGAAAGGCCGGGCAGGCGATCGTGAAGTCGGTGCCGAGGCTGTCCATCATCGCCTCGGCCACCGGGCCGATGTTGCCTTGCGGCGTGGAGTCGAAGGTGGAGCAGTACTTGAAGTAGAACTGCCGCGCACCGGCCCCACGCAGCCATTGCAGCGCGGCGAGCGACTCGCGCACGGCATCGGCCGCCGGCGTGGTGCGCGACTTCAGCGCCACCACCACCGCATCGGCGCCGGCGGGCGGCGCACCCTCGGGCACGCCGATCACCTGCACCGTGCGCATGCCGGCGCGCACCAGCATGCTGGCGACGTCGGTGGCGCCGGTGAAGTCGTCGGCGACCACGCCGAGCACGGGAGCGGGCTGCAGCCTCATCGGCGCACCGCTCGCCGCACGGCCGGCCGGCCCGGGGTGCGGCGACCGCCGATGATGCCGCCTTCCTGCAGCCGCGCTTCGCCGCGCACCAGGTGTTCGATCGCCGCCCTGCGCGCCGCCATCGGGTTGCGCGCCAAGATGGCGTCGAGGATCGCGCGATGCTCGGCGCGCACCTGCTGCATCCAGTCGGCGCGCCGCGCTTCGTTGCTCTTGGTGATGCGCATCGCATCGAGCAGGTACTGCTCCAGAAAGGTCACGAGGCGCACGAACTGCGGATTGCCGGTGGCGTCGCCGATCGCACGATGGAAGGCGAAGTCCTGCTCCAGGCCGAACTGCCCGGCCTCGGTGGCAGCGTCGATCGCCTTCAGCGCGCGCTTCAGGCCGGCCACCTGTGCCCGCGTGGCACGCTGCGCGGCCAGCGCCGCCATCTCGCCCTCGAGCACGCGGCGCAGCTCGACCACCTGCACCACCGCATCCATCGACTCGAGCACCGTCGGGTCGAAGGCCAGCGGCTTGTTGGTCGGCGGTGCGGCCACGTAGACACCCGATCCCTGGCGCGAGCGCAGCAGGCCGCGCGACTTGACCTGGTGCACCGCCTCGCGCACCACCGAGCGCGACACGCCGTGCGTGGCGGACAGCTGGGCCTCGGTGGGCAGCCGGTCGCCGGGCTTGAAAGCCCCTGCTTCGATCTGGTGAATCAGCCGGGCCGCGAGGCGGTCCGACAGGCGCACGGCCACCAACGGCTCGTCGCCCGCCCGCGCCGGCGGCGCTAAGACCGGGTCGCTCGACATGTCGTCAGGTTATCAGACAACTTTGGGACCGGGGCAACGGGTAAGCCCTCAGGCACGCGCGGCGGCGCGCGCGTATCGTGCGCTGCGAACTGTCGGCCCGATCACGTCTGCCCCTGGTGAACCCCCGCATGGCGAGTGTCACGATCGAATCGGTGAAGAAGCGCTTCGGCGAGGTCGAGGTGCTGCACGGCGTGGACATCCGCATTCCCGACGGTTCGTTCACCGTGCTGGTCGGGCCCTCGGGCTGCGGCAAGTCGACGCTGCTGCGCATGATCGCCGGGCTGGAAAACATTTCGGCAGGCAACATCCGCATCGGCGAGCGCATCGTCAACCAGGTGCCGCCGAAGGAGCGCGACATCGCGATGGTGTTCCAGAACTACGCGCTCTATCCGCACATGTCGGTGCGCGACAACATGGCGTTCTCGCTCAACCTGGCCAAGACGCCGAAGGCCACCGTCGATGCGCGCGTCAAGCAGGCCGCCGGCATTCTGGGGCTCGACGTGCTGCTCGATCGTTTTCCACGCCAGCTCTCGGGCGGCCAGCGCCAGCGCGTGGCGATGGGACGCGCCATCGTGCGCGACCCGCAGGTCTTCCTGTTCGACGAGCCGCTGTCGAACCTGGACGCCAAGCTGCGCGTGCAGATGCGCACCGAGATCAAGGAGCTGCACCAGCGGCTGAAGACCACCTCGATCTACGTGACGCACGACCAGATCGAGGCGATGACGATGGCCGACCAGATCGTCGTCATGCATGACGGACGAGTCGAGCAGATCGGCACCCCGTTGAAGCTGTACGACCACCCGGCCAACCGCTTCGTGGCCGGCTTCATCGGCTCGCCGGCGATGAACTTCATCGAAGGTCGGCTCAGCGGCGGCTTCGTCGAGGCCGCCAATGGCGCGCGGCTGCCGGCGCCGCGTGCCGGCTCGGGCGCAGACGGCCGGCCGGTGGTTTACGGCATCCGGCCCGAACACCTGGACATCGCCGACGACGGGTTCGATGCGGAGGTCGTGGTCGTCGAGCCCACCGGCTCCGAGACCCAACTGTTCGCACGCCTGGGCCAGCAGGAGCTGGTCGGCGTGTTCCGCGAGCGCCACGAGTTTCAGCCGGGCCAGAAGATCCGGTTGCGCCCGCGCGGCGAGTGCGCGCACCTTTTCGACCCGACGAATGGCCAACGGATCTGAGGCCGCTCGATCGCTTGCCTGACTTCGAGACGATCCGAAACCCCTGAGGAGACAGCGAATGACAGAACGTAACTTCACCCGCCGCCACGCCATCAAGACCGGTGCCGCGCTGGCCGGCGCCTCGGCGGCGAACCTGGCCCTGTTCGCCCAGGCCTGGGCGCAGAGCGCGCCGTGGAAGCCGGAGGCCGGAGCCAAGATCCAGCTGCTGCGCTGGAAGCGCTTCGTGCAGAGCGAGGAAGACAGCTTCATGGCCCTGGTGGCGGCCTACACCAAGGCCACCGGTGTCGACGTCAAGGTCATCAACGAGTCGCTCGACGACGTGCAGCCCAAGGCCAGCGTCGCGGCCAACACCAACCAGGGCCCGGACATGTTCTGGGGCCTGTACTCGCTGCCGCACCTGTTCCCGGCCAAGTGCGTCGACGTGACCGACGTCGCCAACTTCCTGGGCAAGAAATACGGCGGCTGGGTGCCCACCGCCGAGACCTACGGCAAGAGCGGCGGCAAGTGGATCGCGATTCCGGTGGCCTACAACGGCAACGTCATCAACTACCGCCAGAGCATGATCGAAAAGGCCGGCTTCAAGGAGATGCCGAAGGACACGGCAGGCTTCCTCGACCTGATGAAGGGGTTGAAGGAAAAGTCGGTTCCCGGCGGTTTTGCGTTGGGTCGGGCCTCGGGCGACGGCAACGCGTGGGTGCACTGGGCGTTGTGGGCGCACGGCGGCAACCTGGTCGACAAGAGCGACAAGGTCATCATCAACTCGCCCGAGACGGTGAAAGCGCTCGAGTACGTCAAGGCGCTGTCCGACACCTTCGTCAGCGGCACGGCGTCGTGGAACGACGCGTTCAACAACAAGGCTTTCCTGGAGAGCCAGGTCTCGCTCACGAACAACGGCGTGTCGATCTATGCCGCCGCCAAGGCGGCCGCCGCCAAGGGCGACGCCAAGGCCAAGGAGGTGATGGACGACATGAACCACTCGTTGTGGCCGGTCGGTCCGGTGGGCAAGCCCACCGAGTTCCACATCGCCTATCCGCTGATGATCATGAAGTACTCGAAGGTGCCCAACGCCTGCAAGGCCTTCATGGCCTTCATGCTGGACGCCGCGCAGTTCGACAAGTGGCTGATCGACTCGGTGGCCTACCTGACGCACCCGCTGAACGCCTACGACGCCAACCCGGTCTGGAAGTCGGACCCGAAGCTGTCGATGCTGCGCGACGCTGGCAAACGCACGCTGACCGCGGGCGGGTTGGGGTCGGTCGGCGAGAAGGCGGCATCGGCGCTGGCGGATTTCATCGTGCTCGACATGATGGCTTCGGTGGCCACCGGCCGCACGTCGATCAAGGACGCGATCGCGGTGGCCGAGCGCCAGGCCAAGCGCATCTACCGATGAGCACCCCCAATTATCCGGAGGGGAACAACAACGAGTCGCCTCTCCCGCAATGAACCGTCTTTGGCAGAGCAGGAACTTTCTCGGGCTGCTGTTCATGCTGCCGGCCGCGGCGTTCCTGCTGCTGTTCCTGGTCTACCCGCTGGGCCTGGGCATCTGGCTGTCGTTCACCGACGCAAAGATCGGCACGCCCGGCAGTTTCGTCGGGCTGGAGAACTACGAGTGGATCATCGGCGACTCGAAGTTCCAGACCGCCGTCTTCTTCACCATCTTCTACACAGTGGTCGCCAGCGTCGTCAAGTTTGCGATCGGCCTGTACCTGGCGCTGCTGCTGAATCACCACCTGCCGTTCAAGGCGATCATCCGCGCGATCGTGCTGATCCCGTTCATCGTGCCGACCGTGCTGTCGGCCATCGCCTTCTGGTGGATCTACGACACGCAGTTCTCGATCCTGTCGTGGTCGCTGAAGAAGATCGGGCTGATCACCACCAACATCGATTTCCTCGGCGACCCCAACAACGCGCGCGCCAGCACCATCTTCGCCAACATCTGGCGGGGCGTGCCGTTCGTGGCCATTACGCTGCTGGCCGGGCTGCAGACGGTGTCGCCGTCGCTGTACGAGGCGGCGACGCTGGACGGCGCCTCGCGCTGGCAGATGTTCCGCTACATCACCTACCCGCTGCTCACCCCCATCATCGCCGTGGTGATGACCTTCTCGGTGCTGTTCACCTTCACCGACTTCCAGCTGATCTGGGCCATGACGCGCGGCGGCCCGGTCAATGCCACGCACCTGATGGCGACGCTGTCCTACCAGCGCGCCATCATCGCCGGCCAGCTCGGCGAGGGGGCGGCGATCGCCACGGCCATGATCCCCTTCCTGCTGGCGGCCATCATGATCTCGTGGTTCGGCCTGCAGCGGCGCAAGTGGCAGCACGGAGAGAACAATGACTGACGCCCTCGCTGCCACCAGGAAGGCGCTGCTGCCGGCCGCCGATGGCGCCTCCGACCACTCGGACGGCATGAGCTATCTGGAGACCATCCCGCGGCGCATCGTGACGCTCTACCTGCCGCTGATCCTGTTCCTGATCGTGCTCGTCCTGACCCTGCTGGCGTTCCGGTTGTCGCGCGATCGCGTCTATTACGCGGGCAAGTGACCATGACCGACGAAGACCTTTCTCCGAGCCGGTTCGACGAATCGCTGCTCACGGGCGAAAGCGCCCCGGTCGCCGCGCCCACGGGACACCATGTCCATGCCGGCACGCTCAATGCCAATCCTCTTTGCCTCGCCGCGTCGAAGTGGTGTCTCGATCAAGTCATCGCGCTCGGCGACAAGCATCCTGCCGACACAATCAACTTGGGGGTCAAGCTGATGTTGGGTCTTGTGAGGCTTGCGGTGATTCACAACATTCCGATGAGTCCACAAGGACAAGGTGTGGTGTTTCACACCACCATGTTCAAACCCGGAGCT